>NZ_VFUR01000001.1:0-483467 GCF_006441095.1 Mesorhizobium sp. B2-5-4
AAACGATCGACCATCCGAATCATCCCTCTTCATTCCTTACGCACGGAATCACCAACCCGGTTCCGTGCAAAGGCCTCACAAGGGGAGAAGGGAAGTCCCGCGCAACCGCTGCCGCACCACAGGCCTCACTCGCTCCACTTCACCTTGGTGAGATCATTGGCCTGGATAGGCGCGTTTTCCCATAATCCCTGCAATTTGGCGTCCCAGACGCCGATCTTGGGCAGTTCGTAGAGGAAGCCGACTACGGCGTCGTCGGCCAGGATCTTTTGTGCCTCGCCAAGCAATTCCTTGCGCTTAGTTTCGTCGGAGGTGAGGTTGAGGTCGGCGATTATTTTGTCGAAGGTCGGATTGTCGTAGTTGAAGTAGTAGTCCTTGCGCGAATAAATATCGATGTCGTTGGGTTCGGTGTGGGAGACGATGGTCAGGTCGTAGTCCTTCTTGGTGAACACCTGGTCCAGCCACTGCGCCCATTCGACCGGGATGATTTCGAGGTTGATGCCGACATCGCGAAGTTCCGAGGCGATGATCTCGCCACCCAGCCGTGCATAGCTGGGCGGCGGCAGTTTCAGCGTCGCCTTGAAGCCGTTCTCCAGCCCGGCTTCCTTCAGCAACTCCTTGGCCTTGTCGATGTTGTGCGGATAGAGGCCGGTGAGGTCGACATAGTCCTTGTTGGCTGGCGACATATGCGAGCCGATCGGCAGGCCAAGGCCGGCCGAGGCGCCGTCGATGATCGCCTTGCGGTCGAGCGCGTACGAGATCGCCTGCCTGACCTGCAGCTTGTCGAAAGGCGGCTTCTTGTTGTTGATCGCCAGGATGGTCTCGCCCTCGGTCGAGCCGATCACCACCTTGAAACGCGGGTCGTCCTTGACCTGTGCCAGGCTGTCGGGATCGAAGAAGGGGAAGGCCTGGATGTCGCCGGACAGCAGCGCCGGCACATAGGCCGCGGCATCCGGCACGATACGGAACTCGACTTTGTCGAGGAACACCGGAGCGCCCCAGTAATGGTCGGCTTTTACCAAAGTGATCGATGATCCCTTGGCCCAGTTCTGGAATTTGAACGGGCCGGTGCCAACAGGTTTTTCCTTGTTGGTATCGGCGGATTTGGGGGACACCATCACCGCGTCGCCCCATCCCATATTGTAGAGGAAAGACCCTTGCGGGTTCTTCAGCGTGATCTTGACCGTTGCCGGATCGATGATCTCGACCTTGTCGATGGCTGCGAACAGGCCCTTCTGCGCATTGACCGAATTGTCGGCGCGGGCCCGGTCGAGCGAGAATTTCACATCGTCGGCGCTGAAATCGGCGCCGTCGTGGAATTTGACGCCGGTGTGCAGCTTGAACGTATAGATCTTGCCGTCATCGGAAATTGTCCAGCCCTCGGCCAGATCCGGCAGAACCTCGCCATTGGGGCCGATCCGGGTCAGACCCTCGAAGACATTGGCGTAGAGCACTTCCTTGATCGCCGCCGCAGCGCCCGCTGTTGGATCGAGATGGGGCGGTTCGAGCGGAATGCCGATGACCAGGTCGGTCCGGGCCGCAAAGGCCTGACTTCCGGCGGCCAGCGCAAGGACCGCCGCGGCCAGAATGGTTTTCCACAGTCTCATCGTGCAACTCCCCATGCGTTCAGGACACGTGCTCAAACCGGGCGATAGAAGCGTGATTTCGCGCGGGAGTAAATTGCGTTTCGTGCTACCGGGCAGGATGGCCGGGGATGTTTCTGCCGTGCCAGCCCTGTCGGCAGGTCGAAGCTTGTCGCGATGCTGGATTATTCCGTGGCAGTGCCACGCAGCAGCACGTTGAGCCCGATCGCCATCACCTTGGCTGATTCCACCATGTCCGATACGCCGACCCACTCGTCCGGCCGGTGGGCAAGATCGAGAATGCCGGGTCCGTAGGCGATGCAGTCATAGATGTGGCCGATGCGGGCAATGTGCTTCTGGTCGTAGGTGCCGGGCGAAATGACGTAGTCGGGCTCGCGGTCGAAGATCGCATGAATGCCTTGCGCCACCGCCTTGACCACGGGCGCATCGCGCTCGGTCATCAGCGGCAGTACTTCCATCAGGTCGCGGATTTCATAATCGAACTTTTCGCGCTCGCGCTTCAGTCGGTCGAGAATGCCGGTCACTTCGGCTTTGACCGTGGCGAGATCCTCCTCGAGCAGGAAGCGGCGGTCGATGGTCAGCCGGCAGGAATCGGGCACGTTGGGCGAGGGCAGGCCGGGCCGGAAATCCTCGGTCTGGCCGCCATGGATGGAGTTGATGTTCATGGTCGAGCGCCTGGCGCCTTCCGGCACCACCGGCATGCGCGTGATCTTGCGGTCGAGCGCCGGAAACAACTCGTTCTCGAAGGCCCGCAGGACGGCGCCCATGTGGCGCACCGCATTGTCGCCGAGAAACGGCATCGAACCGTGCGCGATCTCTCCCTTGGTCTCGATCTCCGCCCACCAGACGCCGCGATGGCCAAGGCAGATGCGGTCCTTGTTCAACGGCTCGGGGATGATGACGTGGTCGACCTTGGGTTTCGAGAAATAGCCGAGCCTGGCCAGATGGGCGACGCCGCCGAAGCCGCCGGACTCCTCATCGACCGTGCCCGAGATCTCGATGGCGCCGGGAAAGTCGGGGAAGACTTCCATGAAGGCTTCGACAGCGATGATGGAGGCGGCGAGGCCGCCCTTCATGTCGCAGGCGCCGCGGCCATAGACCTTGCCGTCCCTGACGACGCCGGCAAAGGGATCCACGGTCCAGCCCTCGCCGGCCTCAACCACGTCTATATGCGAATTGAAGTGGACGCAGGCGCCGGGTGACCGGCCGTCGAAACGGGCGACGACATTGACGCGCGGATAGCGATCGGTGTCGCCGGGCGTGCCTTCGGCGCGGATGAACTCGGTCTCAAAGCCACGTTTCCTTAGCCGCGCACTGATATAGTCGGCGCATGGCCTGTAGGCTTCGCCGGGTGGATTGACGGTCGGAAAACGGATCAGGTCGGCGGTCAGCGCCACCAATTCGTCGCGCCTGATATCGATTGCCTTGAGGAGTCGCTCGTTCATGCCGCGATTTGAGCAGCGATCGCCGTGGTTTTGCAAGCCCGTCGATCAATCCGTGCAGCGCGTCCCTGCGGCAACTATCGCGGGAAATCGTTCAAATTAGCTGCTTTGGATTGGCGAATTGATCAAGGACTGTGTGTTATCCGTTCACCGCCATTAAAAAGGTGAAAAAGAACGTGATGGCGAGCAGGCAAGGGGCAATCAAAGGGGTTTGATCGCATGAAAATGTCATTTCTCAAGGCAGCAGTATTGGTTGTTGCGCTGTTTGGCGCATCGGTCGCAAGTGAGGCGGCCACATTGGTGGCGAATATCGACGTGTCGTCGCAGACAATGACGGTCCGCTATGGCGTTTCGGTCTATCGGTGGGCCGTGTCGACCGCTCGGCCAGGCTATTTCACGCCACGCGGCACCTACCGGCCGCAACGCACGGCGCGGATGTGGTATTCGCGCAAATACGAAATGTCGCCGATGCCTTATTCCGTATTCTTCCATGGCGGCTATGCCATCCATGGAACAGGCGCCGTCAGGCAGCTCGGCCGCCCGGCTTCGCATGGCTGCGTGAGGCTGCATACGGCAAATGCCGCAACCTTCTATTCGATGGTGCGCGAGGTCGGATTCGGCAATACGCGTATTGTCGTCACCAATTAGGCAATTGGCGGTTCACTGATATTGGCTTTGTCTGCTGGCGGAGGAACCCACGTTCCCGCCAGCGGCTTGCTCAGGTGTTTGAGGCGGGAGCCGGGTTCGGCCGCTTTTTTCGCCGCCAGTTGCTGATCTCCCACCTTTTGTGGAACCACATCCACTGGCCGGGATCCTCGCGCACCCAGCGCTCGACGACGTCGTTCAGCATCTGGGTGGTGGCGTGGACGTCGACGCTGCCGTCGGCCGTGCGCGGCAAGACCAGCTTGTCCTCAATCTCGAGCCGGAAGCGGTTGCCTGGCAACCTGACACAACGCGCCGGGTAGACGTCGCAGTCATAGTGACGGGCAAGGGTGCCGAGCACGCGGTTGCTCTGGCAGGGACGGCCGAAGAAGGTCGTGTCCAGGCCGTTGGAGAATTTCTGGTCGACGAGAACGCCGATATTGCCGCCATTCTCCAAGACTCCCGCCAGCGCGAACGAGGCGCCAGCCATCGAAGGGAGCAAGCCTCCCATGGTCGATCGCCTTGTCGAAAGGATGTAGTCGGCCAGGTAGGGGTTGTTGGGCGGCCGAAACAGCGCCGTGATGTTCATGCCAAAGGTCGCGGCCGCCACCGGCAGCAGCTCGAAATTGCCGAGATGGCCGGTGAAGACGATATGCGGCTGCTTCTCGGCCGCGATCTCGACGAAGTGCTCTGTTCCCTTGACCTCAACCCGACCCGGCTTGCCGGCGGCGGGGTCATAGTCGAACAGGGCGTCCAAAAAGATGTATTCGGCGGCAAGGCGGGCCATGTTGCCCCACATGTCGGAGGCGATGGCCTGGATTTCGCCATCACTCTTTCCCGGATAGGCCTTGCGCAGATTGTCGATGGCGACCTGGTGGCGTCCGACCCTTGGGCCGATGAGGCGAGCCGTACGGTCGGCAAAATTCAGCGCGCTGTCGACCGGCAGCAGGCGCAGCAGCGACATGATGATCATCGCCGCGCGCGCGACAAGCCAGTAATTCATCTGGCGCAGTTGTCTGCCATAGCGAAATGTCAGATCGCGGCGAAGTTTCTTGAGCACGGAAATCGAGGCTCTAGGCGACGCGCAGGACGATCTTGCCGAAGACGTCGCGGCCTTCCATGCGCTTCAGCGCGGCATCGATATCGTCGAAGCCGACCTCGGTGTCGATGACCGGCGCGACCTGCCCCACGGCCATCTTCTGCATGGCGTTGGCCATGTTCTCCATGCGGCAACCGAAGGATCCGAGCAGTTTCAACTGCTGCTGGAAGAGCTGCATCAGGTTGATCTGCGTCGACACGCCCGAGGTCGAGCCGCAGGTCACCAGGCGGCCACCGCGCTTCAGGCACAGCATCGAGCCGGCAAAGGTGTCGGTGCCGACATGCTCGAACACGACGTCGACGCCCTTCTTCTTCGTCAGCTTGCGCACGACGCCTTCGAAGCGGTCGTCGCGGTAGTTGATGACGTGGTCGGCGCCGAGCGCCTTGGCCTTGTCGATCTTGTCGTTCGAGCCGACCGTGGTGATGATCGTGCAGCCCATCCGCTTGGCCAACTGGATAGCCGCCGAACCGATGCCCGATCCGCCGGCATGGACAAGGATCGTCTCGCCGGGCTGCAGCCTGGCATTGTCGAACAGCATGTGCTCGACGGTGCCGAAAGTAACGGGTGCTACCGCGGCCCCGATGTCGGTCACGCCGGGCGGGGCGGGGACCAGCAGGCGCGCCGGCAGGTTGATCTTCTCCTGCGCGAAGCCGTCGAGATGGAAGCCGTGAACGCCCGAAACATGTTCGCACAGATTGTCGCGGCCTTCGCGGCAGGCGCGGCAGAGGCCGCAGGTGCGCGCGCCGTAGATCGACACCAATTGTCCGGGAAGCAGGCTGGAAACGCCGGGACCGACCGTCTCAACCTCGCCGGAAGCCTCGGCGCCGACGACCAGCGGCAGCTTGCGCTTGGCGAAGGCCATGCCACGCCAGCCCCAGACGTCGATATGGTTCAGCGCCACTGCCTTGATGCGCAGCGTGACTTCGCCAAGCGCGGGGGGTGGCGGGGGTGGCAGGTCCACCGTTTCAAGGCGGCGGTCCTCGATAAGTTGCAGTGCGCGCATGGAGCCTGTCGGTTCTGTTAAGCGGAAAGGGCTCGCTTAGACCGGTTCCCGCGCCATGACAAGGCAAGTGTTCTGGCCGCCGAAGCCGAAGGAGTTCGACAGTACAGTGCAAACCTGCGCATCGCGCTTCTTGTTCGGCACGACGTCGAGCACGATCGCAGGGTCGGGATTGTCATAATTGATGGTCGGGGGAATGACGCTTTCGCGCATCGTCATCAGCGAAAACGCCGCTTCGACCGCGCCCGCCGCCGACAGTGTGTGGCCGATCATCGACTTGTTGGACGAGATCGGCATAGAGCCGATGCGCTCGCCAAACACCGTCGACAGCGATAGGTGCTCCATCTTGTCGTTTTCCGGCGTCGAGGTGCCGTGGGCGTTGACATAGTCGATCTCGTCTTCGCCGAGGCCCGCATCGGCAAGTGCGGCCCGGACAGCGGCAATCGCCGGCGAACCGTCCGGCTTGGAGCGGGTGCGGTGGAAATCGTCGGCCTTTTCGCCACAGCCGCTGAGGATGCCAAGAACGGCGGCCCCACGGGCGAGCGCCGCCTCCAGCGATTCCAGCACCAGAGCGCCGGACCCCTCCGCCAACACAAAGCCGTCACGGTCCTTGGAAAACGGCTTGGAAGCCTTTCCCGGATTGTCGTTGTGAGTGGAAAGAGCCGACAGCAGCGAGAAGCGGATCAGCGCCTCGGCGGTTGCCGAACCGTCGGCGCCGATCGACAGGGCCCGGTCGCATTCTCCACGGCGGATCGCCTCGACGCCGAGCTGGATGGCGGTCGCGCCGGACGCGCAAGCTGTCGAGAGCGTGATCGGCAGGCCGCGCGTGCCGAACCGGTCGGCGAGCCGGTCGGCGATCGAACCGAACTGGGTGGTTTCGAAAACATCAAGCTCCTTCAGGCCGCGCGCCACACGCAGCAGCCTTTCGGCGCCGGAATCCTGCTTGTCGGAATTATAGAGCGAAAAGCGGTCGTGCCAGTCGAGTTCTACCGGTGGCGAGGCGAGGAACAGAGGGCCGCCGAAATCACCGGAATTCAGGCCGGCTTCGCCAACGGCCTCCTGCGCAGCGGTTTCCGCAAGCTCATAGGTGAGGAGGCTTGCTCCCTTGGAGCTCGACGGCAGAAAATCGACCATGCCGGAGATACGCGTGTTGAGGTGATCGACCGGGAAACGGGTGATCGGGTGAATGCCCGACTTGCCCGAAGTCAGTGCTGCCCAATTATCTGATTTGCCGACGCCGAGCGAGGTCACAACCCCGATGCCGGTGACGGCGACAACGGGCCTGCCCATGTGATCTCTGAACTTGGCCATCCGGGAGCCCCTCTCATCTCTGCGGCATGATCGCGAAACGCGCCTCAGGCGGCGTTGACCAGCGCCATGCCCTCGAATTGGTGATAGCCGATCGCCGTTGCAAGGACGCTCGCGGGAATGCCTTCGAATGGCTTTTCGGCCGTAGCGTCAAAAACAGGGTAGGCGGCCTTGCGGTCGACAGCCAATGCCGCCAGCGCCACGGCGAAGGGGAACTGTGCTTCCTTCATATGCCCGGTCAGCGTCGAGAAACCGCGCGTGGCGATTGCCGGATCGGCATCGAGCGCTGATTTCTCGGCAATGGTTGCCGCATGTGCGCCGGACGCGCCGGACATGGCGAGCAGCTTGCCGTTCGGCGGCGCCGCCTTTTTAAGCAGGAGAGCGATCTCGGCGTCGAGTTCTCCGCGCGACCGCCTGGCGCGGCCGGACACGATTTGTCCGAGCTCCGCGTAAATCTTGCGCCCGCGGCTTGCCGCGTGTTCGCGCTGCTCAAGCACCAGGAAGGCTCCGCCGGAACCTGACACCACGCCGCCGCCCTCGGCGCCCTGCCTTCGCCAGACAGGCCTCCACGGGCCGCGATGCAGATAACCGGCCAGTTCATAGCCGAGCAGCATGTCGGAATGTTCAGTCTGGAAGGCGCCGCCGACCAGGATGTGCGTCGACTGGCCGGAGCGGATTCGCGCGGCCGCCGTCTCGACGGCGGCGACGCCGGCGCCTTCCTCGCCCATGAACGTGCGCGACGAGCCCGTCACCTTGTGGACGATGGAGATGTTGCCTGCGAGCAGATTGGAAAGCTGCGCCAGGAACAGAGTTGGGCGCAGCTCTGTGGTCAGCTTCTCGTTGAGCAGCACGTCGCGGTCGTTGCGGCTTTCCGAAGCGGCGAGAATGTCAGCGTCGACCGCTTCGTCGCGCTCGCCGCCGCCGGCTGCCACGACCATGTCCATGGTGGTGCACAGCTCGTCATTGCCCTTGATGCCGGCATCGTCCAGGGCGAGGCCCGCGGCATAGGTGCCGAGCCTCTGCCATGTCTCCATCTGCCGCTGGTCGCCGCGCTTGGCGATCTGAAGGTTCCAGTCGATCTCGGGCAGCGGATGGACGGTGTAGGGTGCAAAGCGCGCGGCTTCGAGCACCGGCTCCCGGCCGGGTTGCGCCAGCTTCTGCCAATGGGCGTCAGGACCTTCCCCCAGCGAGGAAACAAGGCCGATACCTGTGATGACGACGTCGTGGGGGCTGCTCATGGGCGGCTTTGTGGGTCAGGCGGCGGAGCGCGTCAAGTCACGCGCCCTGATGACCTCAGGCGGTCTTGGCGGCAACCAGCGCGTCGATCTTGGCGCACAGGTTCTTCATGACGAAGTAATCGTCGGTCGAAGCCTTGCCGTCATTGACTTCCTGGGTCCACTTTTCCAGCGGCACCTTGATGCCGAATTCCTTGTCGATGGCGAAGACGATGTCGAGGAAGTCGAGACTGTCGATACCGAGATCGTCAATGGTGTGGCTCTCGGGCGTGATCGTGTCGATATCGATCTCACTGGTATCGGCAATGATCTTGGCGACTTTGTCGAACGTGGTGGAGTTCGTGGTGGACAAGGGCTTTTCCTTCTTTGCGGGCGGAATCTGTCCGCATTCGTTTGGGCGCTGTCTAATCGGTTTTTTCCGGCAGGAAAAGGCCTGATAGCCGGGCGCGGATGGGCAGGGTGCCCAGGAAACGCAAGAAGAGCCGCCGGTTGACCCGGCGGCTCTTCCATTGACGTAACGTAAGCTCAGCTGTCGCGGAGCTTGACCAGGTCGTTCAGCAGCCCGCCCGTTCCGTTGTGGACAGTCAGCCGCTCGACCTTCCAGAAGCCGTGCACGCCAGCGGCAAGTGTCCGCACAAGGACACCGTCGATGAACAGCAGCCCGGCCTGGCCGTCGACAACGGGGTGAACGGACATCAATTCCGCCTTCCGAGCCTGGCCGAGCCGGCGCACGACCGCCGGATCGATGGCAAGATCGGCCGAGGTGTCGACCACCGTCACCTTCCACGGTCCGGCATCGGTCCACAGCACCAGCTTGCGGTCCGGCGCCAGCACGGAATGGAGGTTGCCGTCACGCTCGATGACGGCGACTTCCGTGCGTCCGGTGCGGATGACGGTAAAATGACGCGCAGCCACGTCCGGGAGCTTGTCGAACAACGCCTTCTCGTACGCCGAAACGAATTCCGGGTTCTTCAAATCGTGCCGGGACACCTCAAGGCTCTGGTTCCGGTTGGCGAGCCAGTGCTCACCCGGCAGCAGGACAGCCTTGATCTCCCCCTTGTGGAGGGTGAGGGCACGTTCGTTTTCCCTTACGAGGACGCGCTCGCGCCCAAGAACCTTGTCGAGAATAGTCGTCATTGTCTTACTCCTGTCGGGCATGGCCCCATGCGAGGCGTCACGTCATGCGTCGATCTTCCCTTCGTTTCTCGTTTCGCTTCGAATTCCGGCACGAATGATCCAGGGACTGGTGGCATCAATCCGTGGCGGGCCTTCGGGAGCGGATCGCGGGGCAGCGAAGCGGGCGCCGGAGGCCAAAACCTCCCTTGCCGGCGACGCTGCGCCTTGACCATCACCGCGAGCCTGGCCGCGAGCCGATGGCATCGGACCTTTCGATACGGCTTTGGCCCGAAGGCTTCGGCCGTCCGTCAGGTCTTCAGCATTCCAGTCCCCGGACCGTTTTCAGATAACACCTGGCAGGGTGCTGGCTTATCAGGCCAATGGAGAAGGAATCGAACCTTCGACAATCAGATTATGAGTCTGATGCTCTAACCAAACTGAGCTATCCGTGGTGCAGACGACGGGACTCGAACCCACAACCTCCGGATTAAGTCCGGCGCTCTCCCAATTGAGCTACATCCGCGACCCCAATCCCCAAAGCTGCGCCGTATACAGGGCGGCAAAGCCGCCTGCACGGGCGGAGACGAAAGCTCCAACCGTTGTGCTCGCTTCGGTTTTCGTGACCGGGAGCGCGCCTATAGTCCCTGCGACGGGTTGTCGCAAGCGGCATTGTCGCGGCCAAATCGCGGCTTCTTGCGGCGGTGGCATTTCGGCAACACTGGTTGCCGCGCCTGCGATCGGGGAGTTGCGGTCTCAGAAGGTGACGCGGCCGAGCACGCGCAAGCCGTCGCCTTGCGGCTCGACCACCACTGCTTCGCCTTCGCGCGGCGATACGCCGGTCAGCGCCACGATGTTTTCGAGATGGGTGACCATGACCATATTGTCGGAACCGGTATAGGCGCGGATTTCCTTCATCACCGCCGCGATCTGCGCCGCCTTCTCCGCCGCATCGCTCTTCAAAAGGTCGAGGGGTGCAAAAAGCTCCGGCTCGGCCTCGAAGGCGGTGCGCGCCGTGTCGAGGCAGCGGCAATAGCGGCTGGACAGAATGCGCTCGATCGGAGCTGCGCGGGCGGCAAACAGGGCGCCGATCTTGCTTGCCTGCTGCTTGCCGCGCGCCGACAGATTGACCTGGGTGGCGCAATTGCCGATCTCGAAATTGGCCGGGTCGGTGGTGCCGGTGACCATGGCGTGGCGCAGCAGCACGACATGGCCGCCGTCGCGCAGCAGCGCCCAGCCGGCGTCCGTCGCGTGCGCGGCGGCGGGGACGACAAGCAGGAACAACGCCAAGGCTAACCGGATCATCGCCACCCTTCCATGAGTCCGTATCGGGCTCCAACCATTCGCATATAGAGATTGGAAAGCGGGCACAAAGACAAGCCGGGCGTCGGCCGCGTCTCAAGCCTCACTTTTTGGCGAGCTGCTGCCTCACCAGATCGATCTTCTGGTCGGTGAGCGGGATGGGGATTGTGTAGCCGGCTTCGGTAAAGCCCTGTTTGGCGTTCTCGAAGAACGCGATCGCCTTGAGGTATTCCGGCTTGCCGCCGCCATAGCTGGCGCGGTTCCAGTGGATGTCGCCAAGGTTGTTCTGTTCGAAGGCCCACTGCATGGGCTGACTTTCCCTGGTGAACACTTTCAGCGTCGCCGTGAAAGCCGCCTCGGCGTTATCGAGATATTTGCCGGTCCGTTCGATGTTGCCGAGGTTGAGGAGGCTCATACCGATACCGTTCTGGGCGTTGGCCCAGTCGACGGGTGCCGTCTCGATGGTCAGCACTTCAAGCGCCGCACGCCGCGCGGCGATCGAATCCTGCAAGGTCCTGGGGTCGGCATTGCTCATGCTCAACCAATGCAGCGTCGAGCCGAGGCCAGCCTGACTCAGCCCCCATTGCCGCGGATTGGTCTCGCGCCAAGAAGCTGGAGCGTGTTGCCGAGATTATAGTAGCTCATCGCCCAATCGAGGGGAAATTTCCGTCTGACATAGACCTGGCGGGCCGCCTGGAATGCCGCGGCCGGCTGCTCCAGCCTGGATGCGTCGCGGGTGCGCTGGCCAAGCGTCTGGTAGATCGAGCCGAGATTGTTCTGCGCCGACGCCCAATCCATCGGGAAGCGCTGCCTGGTGAACACCGTCAATGCATCGTCATAGGCTGCCGCCGCCTCTTCAAGCGTGCCGGTGCCCGTGTCAAAACGGGCGACACCACTCAGCGCATTGCCGAGGTTGAGCCGGCTGGTGGCCCAGGAGACGGGGAATGTGTCGCGGGTTCGCACTTCGAGCGCGGCGCGAAAGGCGTCGACGGCCTCGTTGATCCTGGCCTTGTCGTTGAGCTGGATGCCGAGGGTCACAAGTGTGTTGCCGAGATTGTTCTCGACCATCGCCCATTCGACCGGCGTCTTCTGGCGCGCGTATTCCTCGAGCGCCAGCCGGTAGGCCGCTTCCGCCTGGGCCAGATGCTCGCCGCCGGGTTCACGTTCGGAGAGCGCATAGAGCGCGAGGCCAAGATTGTTCTGCGAGGAAGCCCAGTCGAGGGGAATCTTGTCGCGCGGGCGCTTCTCCAGCGTGGCACGCATCGCCGCTACCGCCTCGTTCAAGCGCTTCGGGTCGCTCTCGCGTTCGCCAATCTTCAACAGCACGTTGCCGAGATTGTTCTGGGCCGCGGCCCAGTTGAGATCGTCTTTCACACGTTCGAACACGGCGAGCGAATCGCGTAATATCTGCGCGGCCTCTTCGAGATGCGAGATCTCGGTCTCGCGCTCGCCGATGTTCTGCAGCACCACGGCCATGTTGTTGCGGGTGATGGCCCAGTCGCGATTCTGTTCGCCATTGGGAATGAAGTTCAGGATGGCGCGATAAGCTTCGATCGCGTGCTGCAGAGCATCCAGGTCGCCGGTGGCGTAGCCATAGGAATTAAGCGCCTCCGCCTCCTGGTTCTTGTAGTTCCAGCGCAGCTTGTCATCCCATTTCTCGGCCAGCGAGAACGCCTTGGCGTAGTCGTTGGCGGCCGATTTGTACTCGAAGACCAGCGCCGACGCGTCGGCCCGCTTGGCGTAGATCGCGGCATCGGCGATGCGCTTCTGCTTGATCAATTCCTCAGCCTGGTCGACCGTGTCGTTGGTCTCCTCGACCCGCCCCACGGCATCATCGAGGAATTTTCGCGCCGTGGCGATCGCGCCCTGGCCGATGGCCTTGTCGGCGGAGGCGACCAGACGCTTGATCTCCGGGTCGTCGGTGCGCAACGCGGCGCGCTCGGACATCATCTTCTTCAGGCGCTCGGCCTGCGCATCGAGCACTTTCCGCAGGTCGGTCGGATCTTCGGGGATTTTCTCGGTGCCGAGTGCCCGCAGCACCCCATAGAGTGCATCGAGCGGCACGCCCTCCTGCAGCGATGCCAGTTCCACCTGTGCCCGCTTGGGGTCCGGCAGATCGGAAATGGCCAGCAGCAACTGCCGCCGCTCACCGGTGATCAGCTCGTCATCGCCGGTCGGCTCCGGCGGAGCCACGCCGAAATAGAGCAGGCGGCGCAGGGTTTCGTTGACCCAGGGGCGCTGCTTCGCCTTGGTGTCGAGATAGACCTCTTCCGTGACCATGCGCATGACCGAGCCGAACTCGGTGCCTTTCATCGCCACGAGGTGGCGCAGCAGGGCGGCCGCATAGGGGCTGTTTTCGCCAGCGGCGCCATCGAGTGCCGGACGGCCGGGTTCCGCGGCGAAGCCGATCACCGTGCCGAGGCTCGCATCGGCCGCCGGCGCGTTGCCGAGGGCCTTGGCGCCGCGCACCGGTTCCAGTCCCCCGGCGCCGATCGGCTCGGCCGAGGCGGTCGGCGCACGCCGCACCATGGCATTTGATGGAAACGGATTGGTGCGGCAGGCATCGAGCAGGATGATCGTCACCGGCACGGTCTTCTTCAATTCGTCCATGACGGCGGAAATCGGCACCAATGCCTGATCGGCATCCTTGAGCGACGAGACGTCGGCGTCGATCGGAACCAGATAATTCTCGCCACCAGCCTCGATGCCGTGACCCGAGTAGTAGATGAGGGCGACGTCGGCGCCTTCGGCATCCTCGACGAAGCGTTCGAGATCGCGCTTCAGCTTGCTCGCATCACGGTCGGACGTTGCGGGCGTCGAAGCCGAGATCGGTCAACATCTTGGCCATGTCGCGGGCATCATTGGCCGGGTTGGGCAGGGCAGCGATGTGTTCGTATCTGGACTGGCCGACGATCAGCGCCACGCCCTTGAGGTCTTTTGCCTCGGCAGCCTGAAGCATCGACGCGGCAACGGAGACAAGCATGGCGGCAAACAACGTCAGCCACGCACGCCGGAAAAGACGCAGTTTCGAGGTTTCGACAAAGGTCATTTGTCGTTCCGCCCTGATGATCCAAGCCCTCTATAACCCTGGCAGCCGACGATGATCAAATTCGGGCGCGATTGCGCCGCGACCGTGGCTCGCCTATCCCTGAAAAATGTCTCCGCTCACCGAAACCGTCCTGTTCGTCTTCAGTCTTGTCGCGCTCGGCTATCTCGCCGGGTACACAGGTTATCTGAGACCGGCGAGCGGCGAGGGGATATCCGACTTCGCGGTCTCCGTGGCAATGCCGCTGCTTCTGTTCCAGACCATGGTCAAGGCCGATTTCCATGGCGTGGCACCATGGCCGCTATGGGGTGCCTATTTTACCGCCGTGGCGATCACCTGGGCGGCGGGCCATGTCGTCACCACGCGAATCTTTGGTCGCGATGCACGCGCCGGGGTCGTCGGCGGGGTGTCATCGGCCTATTCCAATGTGGTGCTGCTCGGTGCCCCCTTCATCCTTGGCATATTTGGTCCGAGCGGCTTCGAAGTGCTGTCGCTGCTGGTCTCGGTGCATCTGCCGATCATGATGATGGCTTCGATCGTGCTGTTCGAGATGTTCGGCCGGGGCAGCGGCGACCATGTGCATCCGTTGCGCGTCATCCGCAGCTTCCTGAGGCGGCTGTTCATCAACCCACTGATCATCGGCATTATCCTGGGGCTGGCATGGCGGCTCAGCGGCGTGCCGTTGCCCGGTCTCGTCATGCGGCTGGTCGATGCGCTGGCGAATACGGCCGGGCCGGTGGCGCTGTTTGCCATGGGGCTCAGCCTGCGCCGCTTCGGCATATCAGGCAATGTCCGGCCGGCCCTGGCGCTTTCGGCGCTGAAGCTGTTCCTGATGCCGGCGCTGGTTCTTGCCTTCGTCTGGCTGCTCGGCCTGCCGCCGTTGACTGCCAAGGTGGCGGTCGTGGTGGCGGCGCTGCCGTCCGGCATCAATTCCTATCTCATCGCCGTGCAGTTCAACACCGGCCAGGCGCTGGCATCGAACCAGATGACCATCGCCACGGCTTGCGCGGTCCTCACCACCGCCTTCTGGCTGATGGTGGTCCTGCATGTCTTCGGGTGAGATTGACGACGGCGCATGCCAACCCGCTCTCGTCTTGCGCTGGTCCAACCCCTATATGCCATCTTGCGATTGCTTGCGAGGCTTTCCCTAGGTTAAGAGCAATGGCTCCAGCGTGCGGCCCTGCCTGCGCTTTACCGAAGACATCCAGATAGCGGCCCGTGAGCGCCGAACGGAGGCTAGACCATGCTTCAGAAAACCAGCCATTTCATGCGCCAGGCCAATCTCATCAACGGCGAATGGGTGCAGGCCGACAGCGGCCAGACGGTCGATGTGAACAATCCAGCCACCGGCCTCAAGATCGGCACGGTGCCGAAGTCGGGCAAGGCAGAGACACGCCGTGCCATCGAGGCGGCCGACGAAGCTTTCAAGACCTGGCGCAAGACGACCGCGCTCGAACGCTCCAAGCTGCTGCGCAAGCTGCATGATGCGATGATGGACAATCAGGACGTGCTGGCTGAACTGCTCACCATCGAGCAGGGCAAGTCGCTGTTCGAGTCCAAGGGCGAGATCGGTTCGGCCGCCGCCTACATCCTGTGGTTCGCCGAAGAAGGCCGCCGTACTTATGGCGACGTCGTGCCCTCGCCATGGGCGGACCGTCGCATCCTGGTGACCAAGGAACCGGTCGGCGTCATTGCCGCCATCACACCGTGGAATTTCCCGTCCTCGATGCTGGCCCGCAAGCTCGGTCCCGCACTTGCCGCAGGCTGCACCGCCGTGGTCAAGCCGGCCTCGCAGACGCCGTATTCGGGTCTCGCCTGGGGAGCGCTGGCCGAGGAAGTCGGCTTTCCCAAGGGCGTCGTCAACATCCTGACCGGCGCGGCCGGCGAGATTGGCGACGAGATCTGCGCCAATCCGCTGGTCAAGAAGATCACCTTCACCGGCTCGACCGAGGTCGGCAAGATCCTGATCCAGAAATCGTCGGTCACCGTCAAGAAGGTGTCGATGGAACTCGGCGGCAACGCGCCGTTCATCGTCTTCGACGACGCCGATGTCGAGCGTGCCGTGGCCGGCGCGATCACCGCCAAATATCGCAATTCCGGCCAGACCTGCGTCTGCACCAATCGCTTCCTCGTCCAGGCCGGTGTTTACGACAAGTTCGTCGAGAAGCTCGCTGCAGCCAGCAACGGCCTGAAGGTCGGTTCCGGCCTCGAAGAGGGCGTCCAGCAGGGGCCGCTGATCGACGAGAAGGCGGTGGAGAAGGTCGAGGAGCTGATCGCCGATGCCACCTCGAAGGGCGGCAAGGTCGTCGCCGGCGGTCATCGCCATGCGCTGGGCGGCTCGTTCTTCCAGCCGACGGTCATCGCCAACGCGACGCCGAAAATGCGCTTCATGAAGGAAGAGATCTTTGGCCCGGTCGCACCCGTGTTCAAGTTCGAAACCGAGGAAGAGGCCGTCGCGCTCGCCAACGACACCGAGTTCGGCCTTGCCTGCTATTTCTACACCGGCGATCTCGGCCGCGCCTTCCGGGTCATGGAAGGCCTGAAATACGGTATGGTCGGCGTCAATGAAGGGCTGATCACCACTCCGGAAGCGCCGTTCGGCGGCGTCAAGGAATCCGGACTTGGCAAGGAAGGCGGACATCAGGGCATCGAGGATTACCTCGATACTAAATATGTGTGCATCGGCGGCCTCGGCCTCTGATAGGCTGGTGTTGGGGCAGGCTGGTAAACCTGCCCCAGGCTGAACAACCAGCCGAAGTCCTTTGGATCCACTGGCATTTGCGGGCATGATGATGAAGGACGGCGAGGTTTTCGGCACGACGCAGGCAGGCGAACCGATCCGCCGCTTTACGATCAGGGGCGGCGGCCTCAGCGCCAACGTCATCGGGCTTGGCGCCATCGTCCAGGACCTGCGCCTGATCGGGCACGACGCGCCGCTGGTCCTCGGCTACAACAATCTGGAGGCCTATGAGACCGACACCGGCTTCTTCGGGGCAGTGGTTGGGCGCTACGCCAACCGCATCGGCGACGGCCGCTTCACAATTGGCGGCAACCGCTACCAGACCGAGCGCAACTTCCTGGACAAGCATACGCTGCATGGCGGCTCGCAAGGCTACTCGCACCGTCCATGGGCGGTTTCACTGCATGGCAGGGACTTCGTCACGCTGACATTGCACGATCCCGATGGCGCGATGGGCTTTCCCGGCGCGCTCGACGTTACCTGCACTTACCGGCTGAAAATTCCCGGCACGCTCAGCGTCGAACTGACGGCGACCTGCGAGGAGCCGACGCCGTGCAATCTCACCCAGCATTCCTACTTCAACCTTGATGATGGCGGCACGGGCGACATTCTCGACCACAGGATGATGCTGAACGCCGGCGCCTATCTGCCTGTCGACGGCGACATGATCCCGACCGGCGTGGTCAAGCCGGTCGACGGCACGCCCTTCGATTTTCGTCAGGCGCGGCCGCTGCGCATGGAGACCGAGGGCGAACAGCTGCCCTACGACCAGAATTTCTGCCTGGCCGCGGCGCGCGGGCCGCTCAAGCAGGCAGCGTGGGTGCAAGGGGCGAATTCCGGCGTCGAGATGGAAGTCTGGACCACGGAGCCCGGGGTCCAGCTCTACACCGGGCAATATGTGACGCCGCGCATCGGTCTGGAAGGACGGAATTACAAGGCCTTCAGCGGCTTCTGCCTGGAGCCGCAAATATGGCCGGACGCGCCGAACCGGCCCTATTTCCCGCAGGCGACGCTATGGCCGGGCGCGATCTACCACCACGTGACCGAATATCGCTTCCGGCAGAGTTAGCTTTTTCAGGGCTTGTCGAACGCCGCTCGTAGCGTCTCGAACGGCGCCAGCGCCCCGCGGACCTGCACCACGGCAGCGGCAACGCGGTGCGCGTGGCGGACAGCGTCCGTCGGACCAAACCCGGCAAGCCGTGCGGCGAGATAGCCGCCATTGAAGGAATCCCCGGCACCTGTCGTATCCACGGGCACCGCGACATGGATTGCGGCGACCTCCCGCAGCGCTCCACCCTCGGCAACCAACGCCGGCGCTTCGCCGTTCTTGACCACGACCTCCTTGACCAATTGACCGAGGCGATCAGCGGTCGCCTGCGGTGTGTCATCGCCGAACAGCATCTGTTCGTCCGGGAAAGTCGGCAATGCAATGTCGGTGACGGCGAGCGCTTCGACGATCGCTGCCTGCGAATCCTCGCGGCGGCGCCAGAGCCGTGGCCGATAATTCGGATCAAAGGCGATCAGCGAGCCCGCCGAGCGTGCCTTAGCCACGGCAACCAGCAGTGCCTTGCGCGAGGCCTCGTCGAGAATTGCCAAAGTGATCCCGGAAAAATACACAAGCGCCTGATTTTCCAGGTTTTTCGACAACGCCGCTGGATCCGACGCGAGCTGCCTGGCGGCGGCGTCGCCGCGCCAGTAAGTGAAGGAGCGCTCGGCGCCGGTCAGCGTGATCGCATAGAGGCCGGGGCGCGCGCCCGGTACGACCGGGCTGGAGCCGATGCCGATGCCGTTTTCTGCGAAGAAGGCGATCTGGCCCTGTGAGAAGGGGTCGTCGCCGAAGGCCGAGACATATGTTGCCGGCCGGTCAGCGCTCAGCGCATGCAGCGCCCACAGCGTGTTGAACGTGTCGCCGGCAAAGCCCATGCGCCAGTTCGGGCCGGTCTGTCCCGACAGTTCGAGCATGCATTCGCCGATCGAGGCGACGCCGTTTCCCACCATCTGCAATCCTCCAGTGATTTCGGTGCTGTAGCTTTTTGGCGGACGCAGCGCCATGCTTGGCAAGCAGGCTTTTTTCCGCCACAGCGTTTTCCCACAGGCTGGCGGGATGCGATCCGCCCGGCAGAACGTTATCCGCAGAAGAGGAACCGGTTTGGCATCATTATGGCGTTATTTCCTGGCAGGTCTTGGTCTGGCTGCTTTGCTGGTCGGCGTTCTCGCGGCCGTCTATCTGACGGCGCCGCATTCGGCACAGCCCGTCGGCCCGGATGTCTCGCGGACCAAGAAAACCGACAATGGATTGTACGTAGCGAGTTTCGTGCCGGAACGCGGCGTGGTGCGGCAGGGCGAGCTGGAATCCTGGCTGCTGACGCTGAAGACAAAGACAGGGGCTTCGGTGGAGCGAGCCGCGATCACCATCTCCGGCGGCATGCCGCAACACAATCACGGTCTGCCGACCAGCCCGCAGGCGACCGATTATCTGGGCGAGGGACGCTACCGCATCGAAGGGGTGAAATTCACCATGAGCGGCTGGTGGCAACTGCGTTTCGCCATATCGTCCGGCGCGGGCTCCGACACTGTGCTGTTCAACGTGGTGCTGTGAGCGGTCGATGAGGCGCTTTTTCTGCTTTTTTGCGCTGACGGTGGCGGCCATCCTTGCCGGTTGCGGCAAGCCGGATTTTTCCGATGCCGAGAAGAAAATGATTGCTTCGCTGGCATTGAACACACTGCCAGCGCTGAAGCCGGACACCACCAATCGCTTTGCGGATGTGCCAGCCGCCGCCGCACTTGGCTCGACGCTGTTCTTCGACGTCGGGATGAGCCGCGACGGTACGGTGTCCTGCTCGACCTGCCACAAGATCGACCGCCAGTTCCAGGACGACCTGCCGCAGGCCGTCGGCGTTGGGCGCACCAACCGGCGCACCATGCCACTGGCCGGTGTGGCGCGCGACCCCTGGTTCTTCTGGGACGGACGTCGCGATAGCTTGTGGGCGCAGGCGCTGACCCCCCTCGAAAACCCGTTGGAACAGGCTGGAAACCGCACCGCCTATGCGCGTTACATGAAGACACGCTTCGGCGAACGCTATGAGCGGATCTTCGGGCCATTGCCTGATTTGTCCGGCATTCCGCCGAATGCCAGCCCGCTCGGAAGCGATGCCGAAAGGACAGCCTGGAACGCGATGAGCGGCGCGCAGCGTGATGCGGTGAACCGCGTCTACGCCAATATAGGCAAGGCGATCGCCGCTTTCGAACGCTCGATCGAGCCGTCGCCGACGCGCTTCGACCGCTTTGCACTGGACCTTGCCACAGGTGCCGAGCCGAAAGGCGATGCGGCCTTTTCGCAAGAAGAAATCCTTGGGCTGAAACTGTTCATCGGCAAGGCCAATTGCGTGACCTGCCACAACGGCCCGCGCTTGAGCGACAACGGTTTTCACAACACGGGCGTGCCGCCTGTTGCCGGCCTGCCGGCGGATCGTGGGCGCGTCGATGCGGTGGCCCAAGTCGAGGCCGACCCGTTCAACTGCTTCGGCGCTTATCGCGATGGCGACGCCAGTGCCTGCGGCGAACTGCGCTTCATGGTCAAGGATGCGCCGGAACTTGTGCGCGCCTACAAGACGCCGTCGCTGCGCGGTGCGGCGACGCGTCCGCCTTACATGCATGCCGGGCAGTTTTCATCGCTCGACGAGGTTGTGGCGCACTACGCCAAAGCAGCAGGAAGTGTTGAGGGCACCTCTGAAATTCACCCGCTTGAGCTGTCCGACCACGAGCGCGCCGCACTGGTGGCGTTCCTGAAGACGTTGTCGGAATAGGTTACCTATCCTTCACCGTTTCCATCGCCACGAAGGTCGAGGTCTGGGCGACGTGGGGCAGGGCCGAGATGCGCTCGCCGAGCACGCGGCGGTAGGCGGCGATGTCGCGGGTGCGGACCTTCAGGAGATAGTCGAAGCTCGACGCCATCATGTGGCACTGCTCGATCTCCGGCACGGCCTGTACGGACCGGTTGAAGGCATCGAGCGCGGCGGATCGGGTGTCCGACAATTTCACCTGGACGAAGGCGACATGGCCTTCGCCCATGCGTTCGCGGTCGATGATCGCCTGGTATCCCCTGATATAGCCGTCCTTCTCCAGCCGCTTCACCCGCGCCTGCACCGGTGTCTTCGACAAGCCGACCCTGGCGGCCAGTTCCGACATGGAAAGCCGGCCGTTGCTGGCCAATGCCGACAGGATGTTCCTGTCGATGCGGTCTAATTGGTCTTCTGTCATCGAAACCGCAGCCTGAATCAGCAATTTTCGGCAACATGATAAGTCGATTGAGCTGCCGTGTCGATTTTTTCAGACCGCCTGAAATCTGGCACTTGTGCTAGCTTGCGCCATTCGGTCCGGTGACCGCCGGCCGCTCCCTTATGCTTGCTCATAGGACCGCCATGCCGCTCGACGCCATCCGCCAGCAGATCCGTGCCAATTATTTGCCCGACGAAGACGCAGCGGTTAAGCGATTGGCCGAGGCGACCGGGCTTTCTGCCGGACACCGCAAGGCGATCTCGGCCCGCGCGACCGACCTGGTGCGGGCGGTACGGGGCTCCACCGATCCCCGGCTGATGGAGGTCTTCCTCTCCGCCTACGGTCTCTCCACCAAGGAAGGCGTGGCGCTGATGTGCCTGGCCGAGGCGCTGTTGCGCGTGCCCGACACCGAGACGATGGACGATCTCATCGCCGACAAGATCGCGCCGCACGACTGGTCGGCGCATTCCGGTGGTTCGAGTTCCATTTTCGTCAATGCCTCGACCTGGGCATTGATGCTGACCGGCCGGGTGCTCGACGAAGGCGAGGGGGGCATCGAAGGCACGCTGCGCTCGATGGTGCGAAGGCTGGGCGAACCCGTCATCCGCAAGGCGGTGGCCGCCGCCATGCGCGAGATGGGCGAACAATTCGTGCTTGGCCGCACGATCGCGGAAGCCGTCAAGCGCGGCCGGCCGATGACCCAGAAGGGTTATCTCTATTCCTTCGACATGCTGGGCGAAGCGGCTCGCACCGAGGCCGACGCCTTGCGCTACCACAAGGCCTATGCCGACGCCATTTCCTCGCTCGATGCCGGCTCGAACGGGCCAGATATCCGGTACAACCACGGCATTTCGGTCAAGCTCTCCGCGCTGCATCCTCGCTACGAGGTGGCGCAGAAGGAAAAGATGCTGCCTGTGATGGCCGAGCGGCTGTTGTCGCTGGCTCTGGCCGCACGGTATTCGCGGATGGGCCTCAACATCGATGCCGAGGAAGCGGATCGTCTGGATCTGTCGCTCGATGTCATCGAGCGGGTGCTGGCCGAACCGGAACTCGCCGGCTGGAATGGTTTTGGCGTCGTCGTGCAGGCCTATGGCCCGCGCGCGGCTTTCACCATCGACTGGCTCTATGCGCTGGCTAAAAAAAACAATCGCAACATCATGGTTCGGCTGGTCAAGGGCGCTTATTGGGACACCGAGATCAAGCGTGCGCAGACGCTCGGACTGTCAGGGTATCCCGTGTTCACGCGCAAGGCCAACACCGACGTTTCCTACATCGCATGCGCGAAAAAACTGCTTGGGATGACCGACCGAATCTATCCGCAATTCGCCACCCACAATGCCCACACCGTCGCCGCCATTCTGTCGATGGCGGACAACCGCGACACCTTCGAATTCCAGCGCCTGCACGGTATGGGCGAGGCCTTGCACGAAACCGTGCGCCGGTCGGAGGGCACGCGTTGCCGCATTTACGCGCCGGTCGGCGCGCATTCGGACCTGCTTGCCTATCTGGTCCGTCGACTGCTGGAGAACGGGGCGAATTCCTCCTTCGTGCATCAGCTGACCGATGAGGACGTCAAGCCGGAGGACATCGCGCGTGATCCATTGGAAACGGTCGAACGCCAGGGTACCGCCGCCAATCCGACGATTGCCCGGCCTTCCCAGATATTTGGCGCGGGCCGTCGCAACTCGAAAGGGTTCGACATTACCGATGCGGTGACGCTGGCTGCTATCGACCAGGCCAAAGCGGCATTCGCGGGTCCCGATCGCTGGCACGCCAAGCCGATCACGCGCGCCGCCGGCTACGGCAAGCAGCGCCCGATCGTCAATCCGGCAAAACCTTCCGAGGTCGTCGGCATGGTTCACGAGGCCGCCGCCAAGCAAGTCGCGACCGCCGTGCGCATCGCGGTGGAGGCGCAGCCGGCCTGGGCAAAACGGCCGGTCGCCGAGCGTGCCGGCATCCTCAACCGCGCGGCTGACCTTTACGAGGCCAATGCCGTCGAGTTCTTTGCGCTCGCTACGCGCGAAGCCGGTAAATCGTTGGCAGACGGCGTCGCCGAGGTGCGCGAGGCCGTGGACTTCCTGCGCTATTACGCCACCGAGGCGGCGAATGCCGAGGCGGGCACGCAAGCGCGCGGCGCCATTGTCTGCATTTCGCCATGGAATTTCCCGCTCGCCATCTTCACCGGCCAAGTCGCGGCAGCACTCGTCACCGGCAATTCGGTGATCGCCAAACCGGCTGAGCAGACGCCGCTGATCGCCTTCCGCGCCGTCGAGATGCTGCGCGAGGCCGGTGTGCCGGAGGACGTCATCCAGTTCCTGCCCGGCGACGGGCCATCGGTCGGTGGCCCGCTGACTGCGGATCCGCGTATTGCCGGCGTCTGCTTCACCGGGTCGACCGAGGTTGCCAAGCTGATCGAAAAACAACTGGCCGAGACCGCGGTGCCGGACGCCATGCTGATCGCCGAGACCGGTGGTCTCAATGCCATGATCGTCGATTCTACCGCGCTGCCCGAACAGGCGGTGCGCGATATCCTGGCGTCGGCCTTCCAGAGTGCCGGCCAGCGCTGCTCGGCGCTGCGCGTGCTCTATGTGCAGAAAGACGTCGAGAAGAAGATGCTGGAGATGCTGAAGGGCGCCATGGAGGCGCTCAACGTCGGCGATCCCTGGCTGATCTCGACCGACATTGGGCCGGTCATCGACAACGAGGCGCAGGCCTCGATCCGCGATTATTGCACGACGATGGGGCTGCAAGGGCGGCTGATCGCCAAACTGGAAGCCCCCAAGGACGGCCGCTTCGTCGCGCCGCATGTCTTCCGGGTCAAGGGCATCGAGGAGATGGAGCGCGAGGTGTTCGGGCCGGTGCTGCACGTCGCCAGTTTCGACGCCGATCAGATCGACAGCGTCATCGCCGCCATCAACCGCAAGGGTTATGGCCTGACCTTCGGTCTGCACACCCGCATCGAGGGGCGTGTGCAGCATTTCGTCGACGGCATCCATGCCGGCAACATCTATGTCAACCGCAACCAGATCGGCGCCGTCGTCGGTTCGCAGCCATTTGGCGGCGAGGGCCTCTCCGGCACCGGGCCGAAGGCAGGCGGCCCGTACTATGTCAGGCGCTTCCGCAAGGGGTCGGAAGCAGGCACGGAAGTTGGCGAAGGCCACAAGGTTACGGCGACCGAGCTTGCCGACAATCTGCCCGATCCGGCACTTGGCGGCTGGTCGACGCGGCCGGACCGGATCGCCATCCTGAGGAAGCATCTGCGTGGCAAGGGCGCGGCCGCGATCGGTGCCGCCGCCAGCATCGATTTCGGCCAGGTCGATTTGCCTGGCCCGACCGGCGAGGCCAACACGCTGTCGCTGTCGCCGCGCGGCCGGGTGCTGTGTCTCGGGCCGGACGCCGACACGCTGCTAGCCCAGACCATCCAGGCGCTCGCCGCCGGCAATGCGGTGCTGGCGGTGGCGCCAGGTGCCCCGGCTACCCTCTCCGCATTGACGGGGAAAGGCCTGCCGCTGGCGGCCATCGATGGCCGCCCCGATCCGGTCGAGGCGCGCTCGCTGCGCGTCGATGTCGTTGCTTTTTCAGGCACGCCCGAGGCGGCGCGCATCGTGCGCAAGGTCATCGCCGAGCGCAGCGGGCCGATCGTGCCGCTGGTCAGCGAGGTGCTCAATCCGGCGGCCTATGCGCATGAGCGGGCGGTCTGCGTCGACACGACGGCAGCGGGCGGCAATGCCAGCCTGTTGGCCGCTGCATAGACTGGTCGATACTTACGCGCCTTCGACAACGGAAAAGCCCTCGAATTGCGGGTGGCCGAGATAGTGGACTTTTGTCGTGCCGACATTGCGGTGGGCGGCGCGAAAATTCTCCGACTTGGTCCAGGCGACGAAATCGTCATGGCTGGCCCAGACCGTATGCGAGGCAAAAAGCGTGTAGCCTTCGGCCTCGTTGACCGGACCGTGCAGCAGATGGAACTCGCGGAAGCCTTTCATCTCGGCAAGGCTGGAATCGCGGTTCTTCCACACGGCTTCGAACTCGGCCTCGGAGCCGGTCTGCACCTTGAAGCGGTTCATGGCGATATACATGGGGTTCCTTTCAGCAGGTCTCGAACGTTGATGATTGATGGCTTGAGTGAATGGCCACGGCTCAGAACGGACCGATTGGCGCCTTGAAGCGCCAGATCGACATCCCGGTCTCGGGCGGGATTGGCGGGAATGGCGCCTGTTTTCGCACCAGCTCCAATGCGAATTGATCAAGCTCCGGCGAGCCGGAGCTCTTGGCAAGTTGCAAGTCGGCAACGTTGCCATCGGCAAGCACGACAAATGCCACCATCGCGTTGTTGCGGGCTGTCGTTTGCGCGGATTTCGATACACGGCGATTGGCGCGAGCCAACTTGCTGGCCACTTCGCCGCTATAGCGGGAAGCCGCCGCGTTGCCGGCCTCGCTTTGCTTTCTCCCTTTGCTGGCAATGGCCGCCTTGATTTCATGGCCGTCAGCCGAGCCGCGCTTCTCGTATGGTTCGCCGGCATTTGCTGGAGCACTTTCCGGGCTCGGCCTTGCGATGGGAACCTGCGGCTGCTCTGGAACCGAGGCAGGCGTTTCGGTGTCCTCGGCCTGCACGGTCGGTTGCGCCGGCATTTCAGTTCCGGGAGGCGCCACGCTCTGGTCATCGGAACGCGGCGTCCCCGCCACCAGTATGTCCGGCGTGCCCGCCGGCAGCTTGACAGGTTCCGGCAGAGGCTCGGGAGGGGGCTTCGCGCCTTCCTGCGCGGGACGTGGAGGTTGTGTCGGTGGCATTGACCCCGCTGCCTTTGCCGGTTGCTGCTTGGCCGGCTGCGGATTCGGCACCAGCGTGACATTCATCGCCGCCGGGTCCTTGTCCAGGGCGCTACCGACCACCTTGTCTCCTGAGTGATCGCTGCCTTCCGACTGCACCCCGCCCTGGAGATCGAACGTTCCCGTTGGCGATATAAAAAAGGCCGCCGCCACGCCTGCGTGGAGCAGGCAGGAAACGACGATCGCAGCCGGCCATTTGCCGGTGCCGGCAGGCGGCCGCGTCTGGGCAAGCGGCTCGGCCGGCACGATGGCCAACTCGTCGCCGGCAGTGGGGAAGGAACTGATTTCCTGCATGTCGCGCGGCGGAAAATGCAGCGGCCCAGGCGCCATTGTCAAATCAAGATAGGCTGGCTCGAACAGCAGTTCTGGTCCCACATCAGACGCCGAAAGCAACTCCGGTCCTGGTGTCCGTCTTCAGCTTGCGCAAGCAGGCGGCCGGTTCGAGGCCCGTGCCGGCGCATTCCGTCGCGCTGTTGATCAGCACACGGCTGACCTTGGTGCAGTCGGTGCCGGCCAGGTCAAAGCGCGTCACCTTTGTCTTGCCCGATGGCAAATCCTTGAAGTCGAGCACCGTCAGCCGGTCGACCACCCCGGCCTCGTTGAACAGGGCGATCTCGAACGTCGCCTTGGTGAGGCCGGCGCCGATATTGTTGTTGACCAGGAAGGTCAGCCGGCAGCCCTTGTCGGAAGCTTGCGCGGCATTGAGTTCGATGATCAGGACCGGCGCGGACTGTTCAGCCCACGCCGGAACGATCGCGAGCGACATCGCCAGCGTCGAGGTCAGCAGACGAAGGGATGTCGTCAAGCTCGTCATGCTCAGCCTCCAAATCGCATGGTTGCGGCCAGCTTCAGCGTGATGCCCGGTTCATGGACAGCGACCGTCGTGCCACCGTTCAGCGGGTTGGCGTATTTGACGTCGAACAGGTTGTCGGCACGGAAATCGACTTTCAGATTGTCGGTCGCCTGATAGCTGGCGAATGCGTTGACCAGTATGTAGTCCGTGGCCACCGCATTGCCCTTCGGCTTGCCGTTATACTGTACCTCGCCGCCGACGGTCAGCTTGTCCTCGAGGAAGCGCAAGCCGAGCTGAGCGGTGACCTGAGAGGAAGGAATGGTGGCGAGGTCGGCTTCCACACCCTTGTAGGAAACCGTGTGGCCATTTGTGATCGAAGCCGAGAGGCCGGCGTAGCCCCATGCCGCGTCGTAGACACCTTCCAGCTCGAGGCCGTCGATCTTGGCCTTGGCGAAATTCTGATACTGGAAGCAGATCGGGATGCCGGGGCCGAAGGGGCAGCCGCTGCCTGGAGCGAACGGCGACAGCGTTACTCCGTCGATATAGTCGTCGACATCGTTGTTGAAATAGGCCGCCTTGATACGGAGTGCGTCGCCAGCCTCGAAGATGTCGTTCTGCTTGTAGTTGACGCCGAACTCGGTCGTCTTGCCGGTTTCAGGCCGCAGATTTGGATTGGGCAGGAACGGGAAGCTGACGCCAGCCGGATGGTTGCCGCTGATCAGCGTTTCCGTGATCGACGGCGAGCGATAGCCTTCCGCATAGGTGCCGTAGAATTGCAGGCCGGCAAGCCCGGCGCTCTCGAACGGCGAGACACCGACCGTGACGCGCGGCGATAGCCTGTCGCCGGAAATATCGTGCGTGTCATCCTTCAGGCTATAGCTGTCGTAGCGCAGGCCGGCGATGACTTCGAGCCAGTCCCAGCTGAGCTTGTCTTGGACGTAGGCGCCCGACACATTCCGCTTGCCAGAAGGGGTGTAGAAACTGTCGCCGCCGGCAGCGCCGCCCGTCTTGACGCTGTCGCCGACCCAGTCACCGCCATAGGTCAGTTCATGCGCGATGCCGCTCGTCTCGAACCGTGACGTGTTCCAGATATCGATGCCGGTCGTGCCGACATCGAATGTCGACCGCGATCCTGTCGGCAGCACCACGGGAAAACCGGTCACCGGATCGAAGCGGTTCTGCGGCACAAGACTGGTCAGGTCGAGATTGGTCTTGTTGTAGGAGGTGTTGATGTGGAGATCGAGCCAGCTCTTGTCTTCGTCCGTGATGTTGTAGCGGGCCGTGAAGGTGTTCGACTTCAGGTCGACGTCATTCACAGACAGGCCGCCGCTGGTCTCGTTCCAGCCATCGCTAGAGCCGACCCAGCCAAGCTTCAGTTCACTGTTCTCGGTCGGCCGGATGGTGGTCTTGAGCAGGCCGCTCAGCACGTCGAAACCAGTGCCGTTGACGGTGTCGCCGTCGCCGTCCTTGTAGTTGTCGTAGTCGCGGTAGACGATGTTGCCCAGCACGTCCCAGTTCTGATTGATCCGATAGGCGCCGGATGCGCTTGATGTCCAGCCCTTGCCGTTGCTTTCGTAGCGTCCAGTAACGGAGCCTGCCCAGGTTTCGTCAGGGTTGAGGAAATCCAGCGCATCCTTGGTATCGAAGAAGACGACGCCGCCAATGGCGCCAGAACCATAGGTGTTGGCGACCGGACCGCGGATCACGTCGAGGGATTTGACCAGTTCGGGATCGATGTAGAAGGTCGACTGGGTGCCGTGGTCGGAACGCTGGAAATTCTGGCGCGCGCCATCGACGATTACTGCGACGCGGCCGAAATCCTGCAGGCCTCGGATGTTGATGCTGGTGCTGACGCGCCTGGCGTCTGCCTGCGCGGCGACACCTGGTACGCCGAGCAGCATTTCGTTTGGCGTCGTCGCCATGCGGCGGTCGAGTTGCTCCTGGTCGACGTGGCTGGCCGAAGCCAGCGATTCGATCGCCGTTTCGCCGGTGCGGCTGAGCACCAGGATCTTGTCGAGCAGCGTCGCGCCCGAGGGAGCTGCTTTTTCCTGATCAATCTTTTTCGATTGACCGGTCTGCTCGCTCGCCGGCTGCGTCGCCTGTTGCGCGTGCGCCGATGGCGCGGATAGGGCGATCGCCGCCACGCTTGCAAGCGAAGCCATTGCACGGTTCGCCTTCGACCGGCCGCGCCATTCCCAGTTCATCAACCCCATGCCCCAACTCCAAATTCCAGGTTCCATGCTGGCTGGCCCGGGGCTTGCTGGCATTTTCGATCGTATCCGGCATCTTAAATGTTGACTCATTTACTCCGGTATTGCACTGACTAGTAAACATGATTATTCGAGTCAAGAAATGAATCGGCAATTTCGCAACGCCTAGCCAGATGCCCGGCACAGGAAAGGGATCGACCCAGATGAACACGCACAATCCCAACGATTTTCGCTATCGCGTCCGCCGTTCGGACGATGCCTCCGCCCGTTTCGATCGGATTCCGCTGGCGGTGCGAACGCTGTCCAGCAACACGCTGTTTCAGGGCGAGCACGAGATCGGCATCGAACATCATGGAGCGCTCTACCGGCTGAAGATCACCCGCCAGGGCAAGCTCATTCTCAACAAGTAAGGCAAGGCATCAGGGGTAAAGACATGGACCAGCGCGTAAAACCCGCTCCGCATGAAATCCGGCGGGCACGGACCGAGAATACGAAAACGCGCGAGCGTGACCTTGCCGCCCAGCTCGGCATTTCGGAGGCCGAGCTGGTCGCCGCGCATTGCGGCGACGGCGCCGTCCGCATCGAACCGCGCGTCAACGACCTCCTGACCGGTCTCGAGGCCGTTGGCGAGGTCATGGCGCTGACCCGCAACGAAAGTGCGGTGCACGAGAAGATCGGGGTCTATGACAAGGCCGTCACCGGCAATCACAATGCCATGGTGCTTGGCGAGAACATCGACCTGCGCATCTTCCCGAAAGTCTGGGCGCATGGCTTCGCCGTGGAGAAGCGGGACGGCGACGACATTCGCCGCAGCCTGCAGTTCTTCGATGCGGCCGGCGAGGCGGTGCACAAGGTGCATCTGCGCCCGGCCTCCAGCCTCTATGCCTACCAGAAGCTGGTCGCCTCACTGGAATCGTCGAACCAGGAGCCGACAACCGACATTTCACGGCCCGTTCTCGATGAGGAAAACGAGGCAGGGACCGCAAGCCTGGACGATCTGCGTGACCGCTGGAGCCAGCTGACGGACGTGCACCAGTTCTTCGGCATGCTGAAGACGTTGAAGCTCAGCCGCCGCCAGGCGGTGCGCATGGTCGGCCAGGACTATGCCTGGCTGCTCGACAATGACGCGATCCGGGCCATGTTCCATCACGCCGCCGAAGGCGAGATGCCGATCATGTGCTTCGTGGGCAACCGCGGCTGCATCCAGATCCATTCCGGCCCGGTCAAGTCGATCAAGACGATGGGACCGTGGATCAATGTGCTGGACGAGACCTTTCATCTGCACCTGCGAATCGACCACATCCACGAGGTCTGGGCGGTGCGCAAGCCGACAAAGGACGGCCATGTCACCTCGCTCGAGGTCTATGCCGCCAATGGTGACATGATTATCCAGTTCTTCGGTAAGCGCCATGAAGGCGAGGGCGAACGCGACGACTGGCGTTTCCTGGCCGAGCACCTGCCGCGCATTCCAAGCCCGACGGCAGCCTGAGGAAAGTGTAATGCGTTCTGTTTCGAGACCATCCGCCCTGCGCGGATCGATCATCGGTTCCGCGATCGGCCTTTCCCTGGCTTTCGCGGCAATGCAACCAGCCGGCGCCACCGAAGGCGTTTCGGTCTTCGCCGACCCTTCGAAGATCGCCGCCATTGGCGGTTCCATCACCGAAATCGTCTATGCGCTTGGCGAGGAAAAGCGTCTCGTAGCGCGCGATTCCAGCAGCCTCTATCCGAAAGCGGCACTCGAATTGCCCGATGTCGGCTACATGCGCCAGCTGTCGCCGGAAGGCGTCTTGTCGGTCAATCCGACAGCCATACTGGCATTGCACGGCAGCGGCCCCAAGGAAGCCGTCGACGTGCTGAAGAAGACGAGCATTCCCTTCATCGAAGTGCCCGAGCAGTACAACCGCGAAGGCATCCTCCAGAAGGTCCGCATTGTCGGCAAGGCGCTCGGGGTCGAGGCCAAGGCGGAGGTGCTGGCCAAGGCGCTCGATGCCAAACTCACGGCCGCTAAAAAGCAGACAGAATCGATCAAGGAGCGCAAGCGCGTCCTGTTCGTGCTCTCGATGCAGGGCGGCAAGATCATGGCGGCCGGCAGCGACACCGCGGCCAACGGCATGGTCAAGCTGGCGGGCGGGGTCAATGCGGTGGAAGGCTTTTCCGGTTACAAGCAGATGTCCGACGAAGCGATCGTCACCGCCAGGCCGGACGTGATCCTGATGATGAGCAATGCCGGGCCGCCGGTGTCGGACGACGAAGTGTTCGGCAATCCATCCATAGCCTCGACGCCGGCCGGCACCGCGCGCAAGCTGATCCGCATCGATGGCGCCTATCTGCTCGGCTTCGGGCCACGCACGGCCGACGCCATCCACGACCTCGCCGTGTCGCTTTATGGCGCACAGGTCACGGACTGAGCATCATGGCCGACCAGTCGATCGCCGGTCCAGTGAAGGCGATGGGTGCATCCGAAGGCGATCGTTCCGGTCGCGCCCGTGCCGTCATCCTCTTGCTGTGCCTGGGCCTGGCGATCGCCGTCTTGCTTTCGCTCATATCCGGGGCGTCGGACGCATCCGCCGTGAACGTCATCAGGGATTGGCTCTTTGGCACCGTCCCTGGCGATGCGGCCCTCAACGCGCGTGACAGTCTGATCGTCTACGAAATCCGCCTGCCGCGCGTCATCCTCGGCATGCTGGTGGGCGCGGCGCTCGCGGTTTCCGGCGCCGTCATGCAAGGGCTGTTCCGCAATCCGCTCGCCGATCCCGGCCTGATCGGGGTTTCAGCCGGCTCCAGCCTTGGCGCGGTGGCCGTCATCGTGCTCGGCGGGACCGTGCTGGTACCGGCGACCGCCTTGCTCGGAACGCTCGCGCTGCCGCTTGCGGCGTTTTTCGGCGGCCTCGCCACCACACTGGTGCTTTATGAGGTCGCCACGCGACGCGGGCAAACCTCGGTCGCCACCATGCTGCTCGCCGGCATAGCCCTGGCGGCACTTGCCATGGCGCTGACCGGAATCCTCATATTCCTGGCCGACGATCGCCAGTTGCGCGACCTGACCTTCTGGTCACTGGGATCGCTCGGTGGTGCGACATGGGCCAAGATCGCTTCCCTAGGGCCCATCATCATCTTGGCGCTGGCGGCGATGCCATTCCTGGCCCGCGGCCTCAATGCGCTGGCGCTCGGCGAGGCCACCGCCGGCCATCTCGGCATACCGGTGCAGCGGCTGAAATACACAGCCATCATTGGTGTCTCGGCGGCGGTCGGGGCGTCCGTCGCCGTCAGCGGCGGCATCGGTTTCGTCGGCATCGTGGTGCCGCATCTGTTGCGCCTGCTGATCGGCCCGGACAATCGTTACCTGCTGCCGGCCTCGGCGCTGCTCGGCGCCTCGCTATTGCTGCTCGCCGATGCCGTCGCCCGCACCATCGTGGCGCCGGCCGAATTGCCGATCGGTATCGTCACCGCCGTCGCTGGCGCGCCGCTCTTCCTGTGGATCCTGTTGCGCAAGCGCGGCGTGATCGACCTGTGAGTTGGGACCTTGTTGGAGTGTTTCATGATCGAAGCGCGCGATGTTTCTGTGGCGATCGGCAAGAAGCGTATTGTCGTTGATGTCGATTTCGAAGTCGGGCCGGGTGAAATCTCGGCCATCGTCGGTCCCAACGGCTCGGGCAAGACGACCTTTCTCAAGGCGATGTCGGGGGATCTCGCCCATACCGGACGGATCGTCATCAACGGTCGCGAGCTGTCGACGATGAAGCCGGTCGAGGCTGCGACGGTGCGAGCGGTGTTGCCTCAGGCAACGACCTTGTCCTTTCCCTTCACGGTGCGCGAGATCGTCAGGCTTGGCCTGGTCGGTGGCCGCGCGGGGGTGCTGCCCGGCGAGAACGAACGCCTGCCGGAGCGGGCGCTGGCGCGGGTCGATCTCGATGGCTTTTCCGGGCGTTTCTACCAGGAACTTTCGGGTGGTGAGCAGCAGCGCGTCCAGCTTGCGCGCGTGCTGTGCCAGGTCTGGGCGCCAGTGCTCGACGGCAGGCCGCGCTATCTCTTCCTCGACGAACCGGTTTCCAGCCTCGACATCAAGCATCAGCTGATCATCATGAACATCGCCCGCGATTTCGCCAGAAGAGGCGGGGGCGTGGTCGCGATCCTGCACGACCTCAATCTGACGGCCATGTATGCCGACCGCATCTTCGTGATGCATCGCGGCCGGCTGGCCGCGACCGGCTCGCCGCGGGAGGTGCTAAGCGATGAGCTGATCGAAAAGGTGTTCGATTGCCGGCTCAAGGTCGGCGTGCTGCCGGCTAGCGACATGCCGTTCGTGCTCCCGCAATCGTCAGTCAGCTGATATTCAGCCGACCTCGCACGACGCGACAGGGATCAAGCTGCCGGCGCGCGGCGCTCCATCAACAGATCGATGCCGAGCAGGTTGCGCACATTCGGCCGCGCCGCCACCAGGTCGGCGATCGTGTAGCGGGCAAGCACGGCGAAGAAGGCGTTGAGCGCCTCGCGCAGCGCTGAATTCAACGCGCAGCTGTCGACGAGCGGGCATTCGGCCGCGTCGTTCTCGAAGCACTCCGCCATGGCAAAGCTTTCCTCGGTCACGCGCACAACGTCGAACAGGCTTATCGCTTCGGCGGCACGGCCGAGCCGTACCCCTCCGTTCCGGCCGCGGACAGTCTCGACCAGGCCGTTCTCGACCAAAGGCTGCAGGATCTTGAACAGGAACAGTTCCGACACCGAATAGGCGGCCGCGATCTCCGGGATGCGGCTCAACCGTTCATTGTTGGCGGCACAATACATCAGGATGCGCATGGCGTAGTTGGTTTGGCGGGTAAGCCGCATTTCATCCTCACAAAGCGCTGGCACGGTGCAACCATGCCAGAGTGTAGACTTGCTGGCGCGGCTTCATCCGGATTTTCGGAGTCTCCACGCTGGCCTCGACGGAATATGGCCTATACCTTGGAATAATTCCAGACTAGCTTCGAGTTATAGCTGAATATTATCGTCAACTTTATGTGCCTGACCAGGTGAAACCCCGGGGGTAATCGCTGTCACGGGCATTCTGGCGGTCGAAACACTAAATAGGCTGAGATCGACGAGGAGCGGCCCATTCATGGCTCAATCGGACCAGTCCCTGGCGCCAGTGCGGTTCGATGCCGACGCGGGCGCCAAGCTTTCCGCGCTGCGGCGGACAAAGTTCGTCGCCACGGCGGCACTGGCGCTCTGCGTGCTGGTCTTTGCCCTGGCCAAGTCCTTCCAGAGCAGCTATCCGTGGCTCGGCTTCGTCGCCGCCTTCGCCGAGGCGGCAACCATCGGCGGCCTTGCCGACTGGTACGCGGTGGTGGCGCTGTTCAAACGGCCGCTTGGGCTGCCCATTCCCCACACCGCCATCATCCCGGAAAACCAGGATCGTATCGCCGACAATCTCGGCCGTTTCATCGAGGTCAATTTCCTGGCGCCGGAGCCGGTGCGTGAAAAACTCGCCGAGGTCGATTTTTCGGCACTCGTCGCCGACTGGCTGGCCGATGCCGAGCGCGCCGCCGACCTGTCGCGCTTCGTCGTGCGGCTTGTGCCGCAGACGCTTGCCGCCGTCGAACAATCCGGCCTGCGCGGTTTCGTCACCAGCCGCATGCTCGAACAGATCGAAAAGGTGCCGCTGGCGCCGCTGGCCGCCGAACTCTTGTCGGCGCTCACCGACGATCGCCGCCACCAAAAGCTGTTCGATGAGTTCATCAAGGTCATCGGCCGGTTTCTCAACGACGAACAGGCGCTGGCGACGATGCGCGACAAGATCCGTGAGGAATTGCCGTCGCTGTTCAACCTGTTCCGCGCCGACGCCTATCTCCTGAAGAAGATCGTCGCCTCGGCGGGCTCCCTGCTGGACGAGGTGCGTGCCGATCCCGACCACCCGATGCGCGCCGAATTCGACCGTTTCGCGCTAGGCTTCGTCGAGCGGCTGCGCACGTCCAAGCAATATGCCAAGCGAGCGGAGAAAATGAAGCGCGATTTCCTCGCCAGACCCGAAGTCAGGGCGCTGGCCGGCGACATGTGGGAGAGCCTCAGCCTGTTCATCGAGCAGGATGCCAAGGCGCCGAATTCGCTGATCCGGGAGCATCTCGCCAACATGTTCGTCGAGGTCGGCCGCCATCTTGCCGGCGATGCGCAGATCCGGGCCGACATGAACGGAGGATTCGTGGTGGCGCTGGCCTCTTTCGTCGAGAGCCAGAAGAGCGGCGTATCGAAATTCATCGCCGACCAGGTCAAGCGCTGGGATCTGGCGCAACTGACGCGCCTGATCGAGATGAACATCGGCAGGGACCTGCAATATATCCGCTTCAACGGCATGATCATCGGCGGGCTGGCCGGCATCGTGCTCTATACGATCGAGTTGCTGCTCCCGGTCAATTGATCCGTATCGACCGCCAGGCGTGCGTTCGAAATGGACACACGGCATTCGAGTGCTATTCTCCAGTCGAGGGCGTCCGCACCCGCGGCAACAGGGGAGAAGACAAGCATGGCCAGGCAACCGGAATCCGATTCCTTCATGGAGATGTTCGGCAGATTCGGCCGTGACCTCAAGGTGCCCAACGTCGATGTCGAGGCGATTCTTGCGCACCATCGCAAGAATCTGGAAGCGCTGGAGAAGGCGGCACGGACCAGTGCGGCCGGGGCATCCTCGCTGTTGTCGAAGCAGCGCGAAATGCTGCAGGACACGCTGCGGGAAGTCGCCGACATGGCGCAAAGCTACCGCGCTCCGGGCAATCCGCAGGAGCTCATGGCCAAGCAGACGGAGTTTGCCAGAAAATCCTTCGAGGCGGCGCTCAAGAACGCCGGTGAAGTGGCTGAACTGGCAAGGAAATCAGGCACCGAATCGATCGATATCCTGCGCGCGCGCATCAAGGAAGCGATGGAGGAGGTCCGCGCCGGTTACGGGCAGAAGTAGGTTCTCATCGGCTGTCGTTCCGTCCTCGGCCAAGCACGCCGGTTCGCGATTCCGCAACCTTGCGCATAGTTGTATTAGCGCCACAGCATAAGCTCCCGGCAGCCTGGAAGGTTGGAAAATCCGAATTCGGCCTGCCATCGCGTGGCAATGCATGGCACGAGTGAGCTCGACTCCGCCGGAACGGATTTGCGCAGGATGAATTGACAGAGGCCGCCGGTTCGTGGTCCGGAAGCTTGGAAGCGATCGGGAAAGCAGGAATGACGGAAGTACGGCCTAAAACGCCGCCTAGCTACGAGCAGCTGAGAACGATGTCCGGACAGGAGCTCGGCGTCTCGGAATGGACCACGGTCGACCAGAACCGTATCAACCAGTTCGCCGACTGTACCGGCGACCATCAATGGATCCACGTCGATCCTGAACGGGCGCGGCGGCAAAGCCCGTTCCGCACCACGATCGCGCATGGCTATCTGACGTTGTCGATCATCGGCGCATTGGCCCTCGACATGGGGATCGTTCCCGAGAATACGCAGGCCGCCTTCAATTACGGTTTCGACAAGGTGCGTTTCCTGGCGCCGGTCAAGGTCGGCGCACGCATTCGCCTGCGCACGACGCTGCTTTCCATGGAAGACAGAGGCCCGGGCCAGTATCTGATGAAGGCAGCCAATACGGTCGAGATCGAAGGGGAGGAAAAGCCGGCGCTGATGGCTGAAACGCTGGTCATGCTCTATGAGCGCCGCAGACGGGCAGGGGCCTGAACGGCGGTCCTTTGGGACGCCCTACGCCGGCCAAACAGGTCACGCAATCCCGGGCCGGGTACGGCCGGCAAAGCGTAGTGAGATTAGCGCGAGCAACAGCGCAACCAGCGCTAAGGCCGCTGCCGTCTGAAAGGTGACCTGCATGCCCCGGGCGGCCGAAGCGGAACTCAGGACGTCCTGACCTGTTCCTTGCCGCGTACCGGCCGATGCAATCGCGAATATGGCGCCCATCAGCGATGCGCCGGTGATGAGGCCGAGATTGCGCGACAGGTTGAGCAGACCGGAAATGACGCCACGTTCGTTTGCGCTTCCACCGCCCATGACGTTCGCGTTGTTGGAGGTCTGGAACAGGGCGTAGCCGAAGCATGTGACGGTGATTGGAACGACATAGCTGGCAATGCCGAACTTGGTCAGGGCAAGCGACAGGAGGAACGTCCCCGTGGCGAGGCAGGCCAGGCCGGCGACCATCATCGCGTGGGCGCCGAGGCGATCGGTCAGGCGGCCGGCCAACAGCGCCGACAGGGTCGAGACAAGCGGCCCGGTCGAAAGCGCCATTCCGACCATCGCGGCATCCAATCCGAGCCCGCGCGACAGATAGAACGGAGCAACCACGAGGGTTGCCATCATCACCGTCGCGACGATGAGACTCATGGCAAGGCCGGCGCTCAGCCGTGGGTCGCGGAAGCGGGCGAGTTGGACAAGGGGCACCTTCGCCTTCGCCTGCGCAATGGCGAACACGATAACGCCGACACCGGCCACGACCAGCAGGCCCAAATTGGGCATGCCGAAATTGCCTCTGCCAAGCGTCAACGCCAGGGCATAGGCGCCCAAGGTAAGGGCCAGCAGGGCGGTGCCCATGACGTCAAACGTGCCTCGAGCGACCTCCATTGTCCCGCTGCGCGCCGGCAGGGCACGCCAGGCGAGAGCGAAGGTCAGAAGGCCCAGCGGGACATTGACCAGAAAGATAGCCCGCCAGCCAGGGCCAGCGATCAAAAAGCCACCAAGCGAAGGCCCGAGCGTTGTGCCGATCGCGGACATGGCGCCGAGCAGGCCCATGGCGCTGCCGGTTCGCTCCTTGCTCACGGTTTCCGCGACGAAGGCCAACGTCAGCGCCATCATCAGCGCGGCGCCAAGCCCCTGCATGGCGCGTGCCGTGATCAGCAGCCAGAGCGTCGGTGCCAGGCCGCAGAGCGCCGATGCCAGCGTGAACAGCGCGATGCCGCCGAGCAGCAACGGCCGGCGCCCGAACATGTCGGCCAGCCGCCCGGCGCCGACGATCAGTGTCGTGATGGCGAGCAGATAGGCGAGAACCACCCATTGCACGGACTGGAACGATGCATCGAAAGCCTGCATGAGCGAGGGCAGCCCGACGCTGGCGATGCTGGTTCCCAAGGACGATAGCAGCGTGGCGAGCGACAGGCTCGTCAGCGCCAGGCCGGTGGACCGGGCCTGTTGCGGCGCCGATATCAGTTCCCGATTTTGCTCAGCGAGTGCCAAGGCGATCTCCTTCTGTCTGCTCCCGAAGCGGAGCTGTCGGAGATCTAGTCTTGTGGCTGATATGGCGGAAGGTGCAGCATTTGCATCTTATCCGTGCGTCAAACGCCATATCATGCTAGGATAGACCGATGACATCACCCGATCTCAATCTGCTGTTTGCCCTCGATGTCCTGCTGGCCGAGGGCAGTGTGGCGCGCGCGGCGCGCCGTCTGCGCCTCAGCCCCTCGGCGATGAGCCGAACGCTGGCGCGGCTGCGCGAGGCAACGGGCGATCCTCTGCTGGTGCGCGCCGGGCGCGGTCTGGTGGCGACGCCGCGTGCGGAGGAATTGCGGTCACAAGTCGGCCGTGTCGTCCAGGACGCGGAAGTGCTCCTGCGCCCTGCCGAGTTGCTTGACCCCCGGAGTCTGGACCGGATCTTCACATTGCGCACCAACGAAAGCTTCGTGGAGGAGTTCGCGCCCCGTCTCGTCGCCCGCATCGAGGCCGATGCGCCAGGGGTGCGGCTGCGTTTTGCGCCGAAGTCCGATAAGGATGCGATGTCGCTGCGCGAAGCGGCGATTGACCTAGAAATTGGCGTTGCCGGCGAGACCGGACCCGAAGTGCGCATCCAGGCGCTGTTTCGCGACCGTTTCATCGGCGCTGTTCGATCAGGCCATCCCCTGAGCGAGGGCAAGGTGACGCCCGAGCGCTATGCGGCTGGCCGGCACATTGGTGTTTCGCGGCGCGGCCGCGAGAAGGGGCCGATCGACGAAGCGCTGAATGGGTTTGGCTTGCGGCGGACGGTGGTGTGCATGGTCTCGGGCTTTTCGGCGGCACTTGCCATGGCCCGAGCCTCGGACCTGATCGCCAGCGTGCCGGAGCGACATACGACAGGAGCGCGCGCCGGCATGCACAGTTTTCCCCTGCCGGTCGCCACCTTGGACGTCACCATCTCCATGCTCTGGCATCCGCGCCTCGATGCCGATCCGGCACAACGCTGGTTGCGTGAGTGCGTGCGCGCGGTTTGTTCGAAGCACTGACGATTTCGTGCCAAATCAGCGAGCCATCGCCGTTTCGAGCGCCTTGAAAATCCGCTCGTCCGCGCACTGGGCGACGTTGAAGCGTAGGAAGCGACTGGCGGACTGCGACAGGCTGAACGCATTGCCGGGTGCCAGCACGATGTTGTCGGCCAGGGCGCGGCGGGCGATTTCGGCGGCGTCCACCCCGTCCGGCAGGCCGCACCACAGGAACAGGCCGGCCGGCTGCTCGATCCAGGGCATGATGCCGATCGCTTTCAGCCGGGCGCTGGTTTCAACCATGGCGCGCGCAAGCTTGGCGCGCAGCAGATCCATATGTTTGCGGTAGCTGCCGTCCTTCAGCAGCGTCAGCACAAGTTCGGCCGCCAGCCGTCCGCCGCCGAAAGTCGTGGCGATCTTGAGGTCGGCTAGGCGCTCGATCCAATCTCGGGGCGCGGCGATGAAGCCGCAGCGGACCGACGCCGACAGCGTCTTGGAGAAACTGCCGATCTGGACGACGCGACTGAGGCCATCGAACGCCGCCAGCCTTGGGGCAGGGGTGTGCTCGAAATCGGCGAAGATGTCATCCTCGACGATGGTCAGGTCCGACTGATCGGCAAGCTTGAGCAAACGGTGCGCGGTGACCGGAGACAAGATCGCGCCGGTCGGATTGTGGATGGCGGAGTTGGTGATGTAGAGGCGCGGCCGGTGTTCGGCCAGCGCCTGGGCGAACAGTTCGATGTCCGGTCCCGATGGTGTGTAGGGAATGCTGACGACCTTGGCGCGGTGGGCGCGCAGCAAAGCGTGGAAATTGAAATAGCAGGGGTCGTCGACCAGCACCGTGTCGCCGGGCTCGATCAGGAACCGGCAGAGCAGGTCGATGGCCTGGGTTCCCGATTCCGTCAGCATGATCTGTTCGGGGGAAACTTCGATGCCGTGCCCGGCCATGCGCCGCGCCAGCAATTGCCGCAGTGGCGGCAGCCCGAGCGGTGTGCCGTAATCGGCAAGCGCGACATCGTCGGCTCGCGCGACCGTACGCAGTGCCCGGCGCAGCGCGGTCTGGGGCATCCATGATGCCGGCAGCCAGCCGCAGCCGGGTTTCAGGACCTCCTCGCCAGCCTCCAGCGACTGGCGCGAAACCCAGAGCGGATCGACGGCACGATCGAGCCGGGGGCCGATCTCGGCCAGGGACAGCGGCGCCAGCGAGCCGGCGGCATAAAAACCGGAACCCGGCCGGGAGCGGATCGCGCCTTCGGCGGCGAGCCGCTCATAGGCTTCGACGACGGTGGATTTGGACACCTGCATGGACTTCGCGAAGGCACGGATCGACGGCAATCGGGTTCCCGGTGTCAGGCTGCGCGCTGCGATCCGCTGTCGGATGGTCGCCATGACGCTTTCCACAAGGGTGCGCGCGCTGTCGGGTTCCAAAGCAAGGTCTGTCATCCGTACTGCTCAATCCTCCATTACAGTTTCATCGAATTGTACCCCATTGTCTCTGGCCGCACCATGGGCGTCCGCCCGATAGAGGGTGAAAGCAATGGAGCCTGCGATGGACAAGACGGCGAGCGGCTGGGTGAACGGATTTATCGGCGTGCTGATCTTCAGCGGTTCGTTGCCGGCGACGCGCGTGGCGGTGATGGATCTCGATCCGATATTCCTGACATCGGCCCGCGCGGTCATAGCCGGCCTGCTTGGTCTGGCGCTGCTACTTGCATTCCGCGGGGAACGCCCTGGGCGTCATGACTTGCTGTCGCTCGTCATTGTTGCTCTTGGCGTGGTGGTCGGCTTTCCCTTGCTGACGGCATTGGCGCTGAAGCATGTCACCTCGGCCCACTCCATCATCTTTGTCGGCCTGCTGCCGCTGGCGACTGCGATCTTCGGTGTGTTGCGCGGCGGTGAACGGCCCCGGCCGGCCTTCTGGCTGTTCTCATGCCTCGGCAGTGCGCTGGTGGCGGGTTTTGCACTTGCGCAAGGCGTGACGGCTTCGCCGGTCGGCGATGGGCTGATGCTTGCGGCCATCATCGCTTGCGGCCTGGGCTACGCCGAGGGTGCCGCACTGTCGCGCAAGCTCGGCGGCTGGCAAGTGATCTGCTGGGCGCTGGTGCTGTCCCTGCCGATCATGCTGGTGCTGACGTTTGCGACCCTGCCGCCATCCTTCGCCAGCGTCGGCTCCAATGCCTGGATCGGTCTTGGCTACGTCTCGCTGTTCAGCATGCTGATCGGCTTCGTCTTCTGGTATCGCGGCCTGGCGCAAGGCGGTATTGCAGCGGTGGGGCAGTTGCAGCTTCTGCAGCCGTTTTTCGGGCTCGCATTGGCGGCGACGCTGCTGCACGAGCAGGTCAGCCCAATGATGATCGTCGTCACGCTGGGCGTGGTGACCTGCGTGTTCGGCGCGAAGAAATTCGCCAAGCGGGATTTGCCGCGGCGTGCGACTGCATAGTGATGATGCCGACCCTGACTAGTTTTTCGTATAGTTAGGCCCAACCCGTGTCGGCAGGCCGTCGGCGAGTTTCAACCAAGGGAAAAGCGACATGCAGCGTGGGTGCAAATTTTTCCGGCTCCTCCATCCCCGCTGCAAAAAAATGCATGACACCGGACATGTTCGTTGAGCGGAAGGACAGCGGCGAGCCACAGTGATCGCAAAATGTTCTTTCCACACCGGGTGAAGAGTTGAATACCTTCGGTGGCTTGCCCAACCATCGCCAGTGGCCGTCCAAGACGCCAATGTAGGTGGTCATCGGCGCGGAACATTGCTGCCGACAACTTTCACAATGACAGACCACGCATGCTTGCGCCGGCCCATCGACTTCAAAAGCAACAGCGCCGCATAAGCAATGACCACGCATGCAAACTCTCCTTAAGTCACCGACCCAATAAGTTGTACCGAGCGTAGTTGGAGAGTCGCCATGAGATGCGCCGAGCTGGCGCTCAAATGCGACATTATCGATGAAGTACCAGCGGCGCCTTCTTGTCGAGCATGGCCTAGCGGCCATCCGATTGTTGCTTCGCTTTCACCGGCTTTTGGCTCTGAACGAGTTTAAGCTCTAGGTACCCGACTGCGGCACCATCCTTTCGGCGACATACAGCATGTGCATTGAGCTCGGATCGGTCGGCAGCAGGTCAGGGTGAGCGAATTCCCCGCCCTCGATTTTCTTCATCCCCAACCGCTGCATGACGGCTTCGGACCGCGTGTTCGCCAATGCGGTGAATGCGTAGACGCACGGCGCATCTAGGCTGCCGAATGCATAGTCGAGGGCGGCGCGAGCGGCTTCGGTCGCATAACCCTTGCCCCAATGGTCGCGAGCAAGCCGCCAGCCCACCTCCAGGGCCGGGCCGAAAGGGAAATCGGTCCCGAGGCGGTGCAGGCCGACCGCGCCGAGCAACGCTCCGTCGCCGATACGCTCGGCGGCCCAGAAAATCGGCTCGCCGACTTCGGAAAGCCGCATCAGTTGTTCGACCATGTCGCTGGTCTCAGAGGCGGTCTTCATGCCGCCGAGGAACTGCATCACCTCCGGATCGGCGTGGATAACGCCCAATAGGGGCTTATCCGCCTCTCGCCAGGCCCTGAGCTTCAACCGGTCTGTCGCGATCATACACTCTCTCCAACAGGATCGGGCTCACCCTCGCTGCCATAATAGCGTTCGGGCTGTGATTGAGTCTCGACCTTAGAACTTCGTCACCACGCCGATGCCGATGCCCTCGAAACCGCCCATCGCCATCAAGGCTGCTGGCGCCTCGTCGAGGCTGATCTTCTTGCCGACCAGCAGTTCGGGCTTGAGCTTGCCGTGGCGGATCATCTCCATCATCGCGGGGTAGCGATAGGCCTGCATGCCGTGGCTGCCGAGGATTTCGAGCTCGAAGGCGATCACCTTGTCCATCGGCACTTGCGGGCGGGCGTGCTCGCCCAGCATCAGGCCGACCTGTACGTGACGGCCGCGCCGGCGCAGGTTGGCGATTGAGTTGAAGGACGTCGTGGGGTGGCCGAGTGCGTCCATCGACATGTGGGCACCGCCATTGGTGATCTGCTTGACCGCCTTGACGACGTTCGGCGTCGTGGAGGCGTTGATGGTCGCCACGGCACCGATCTTTTTGGCGAAGTCCAATTTCTCCTCGGTGAGATCGATGGCGATGACATTGGCGCCCATCGAACTGGCGATCATGACCGCCGACAGGCCGACGCCGCCGCAGCCATGCACCGCCACCCATTCGCCCGGCGTCACCCGGCCCTGGTCGACGATGGCGCGGAACGACGTGACGAAGCGGCAGCCGAGGCTGGCGGCGGTGGCGAATTCCATTTCGTCGGGCAGGCGCACGAGATTGGTGTCGGCATATTCGATGGCGACATATTCGGCGAATGAGCCCCAGGCGTTGAAGCCCGGCTGCGACTGATGTTCGCAAACCTGGTGATTGCCTGATGTGCATTCGAAGCAGCGGCCGCAGCCGACGGCGAACGGCACGGTGACGCGTTCGCCCGCCTTCCAGCGGGTGACGTGCTTGCCGGCGGCGACGACGATTCCCGCCAGTTCGTGGCCCGGTACATGCGGCAGGCGAATATCGGCATCATGGCCCATCCAGCCGTGCCAGTCGCTGCGGCATAGCCCGCTAGCCTCGACCTTGATGACAACGCCATCGGCAGCCGGCTTCGGATCGGGCACGGTCTGGATCGTCGGCGCTTCGCCGAATTTCTCGAAGACGACGGCTTTCATCGGTCACTCCACCCTTGAGACTGCACGGGGAAACGATAGCCGATTCCTTGACCGTTCAAGCGGAAATCGATTCCGCGATGCCAACGGAGGAGGCGAATGGCGGTTCGTCATCTTCCTCCAGCACGTAGAGGCAGCCATACGCCTCGATATCGGTCAGCGCCTTTGCCTCGTCGGCATCGGTGGCTTCTCTATTCGGCATCGATCTGGTTCTGTGGCGCGGCTTTCTGGAAGGCGGCTAGCGCCATGCAGGCGGCGTTGATGCGCGCGATTGTCGGGTAGGGCGTCATATCGACGCCAAAGCGGGCGTTGCTGGTGACTTGCGCGGCAAGGCAGATGTCGGCCAGCCCCGGCGTGTCGCCGTGACAGAATGCGCCGGTTTCGGGCGAAGCCGTCAGCAATTGCTCGAGCGGCGCAAAACCCTCATTGACCCAATGCCGGAACCAGTTGGCGACATCCTGGTCGCCGACGCCGAACAGCGTGCGCAGCGAGGTCAGCACGCGCAGATTGTTCACCGGGTGGATGTCGCAGGCGATGATCTGCGCCAGCATTCTCACCCGTGCCCGGCTGGGCGGGTCTTTCGGCAATAGCGGGGGTTCAGGTATGGTCTCGTCGAGAAATTCGATGATCGCCAGCGATTGCGTCAGGAGCATGCCGTCGCTCCAGATCAGCGCCGGCACCAGCCCCTGCGGATTGACCGCGAGATAGGATGGTTCCAGATGCTCGCCATGGCGCAGATGATGCGGGACATAATTGTAGCTCAGCCCCTTCATCTCCAGGGCGATCCGCACCCGGTGCGAGGTGGAGGAGCGGAAGTAGTTGTGCAGGACAATCTTGCTCATGACTTCGGCTGGCCGATGGTCACTTCGATCGTGCCGATGCCGTCGACGCCGCCTGATATCGTTTCACCCGGCTTGACCGCGCCGACACCGGCCGGCGTCCCGGTGAAGATCAGGTCCCCGGCCTGCAATTCCACGCCTTCGCTGCAGATCGAGACGATATCGGCGATCGGCCAAATCAGCTCGGCGAGGTCCGCATCTTGTTTCACCGCGCCGTCGATGGCGAGCCAGATACGGCCCTTCGCCGGGTGCCCGGATTTCCGCGCGGCAACCAGCGGGCCGCAAGGCGCGGAACGGTCGAACGCCTTCGACCAGTCCCAGGGCCGCGCCGCCTTCTTGGCGGCATCCTGCAGATCGCGGCGGGTGAGGTCGATGCCGACGCCATAGCCCCAGACATGGTCCAGCGCCTTGTCGCGGGAAATGCGAAAGCCCGATGTACCGATCGCCACCACCAGCTCGATCTCGAAGTGGAGATTTTCGGTCAGCGGTGGATAGGGGATATGAGTGCCGGAATCGACCACCGCGTCGGCCGGCTTGGTGAAGAAGAAAGGCGGATCGCGCTCGTCATTGCCGAATTCGCGCGCATGCGCCGCATAATTGCGGCCGACGCAGAAGATGCGCCGCACGGCAAAGCGTTCGCCGGAACCCGCAATGGCGACAGAAGGCGTTGGCGGGACGGGAAGGACAAAGGCGGTCATGGCGATCTCTGCGTATGATGGCGATACATTCGGCCGATTTCGGGGGTCGGGCAAGGCCTCGCCTTTCATAAAGCATGGGCTTTGCCGCGGCTGGATGAGGAATTCAGGCTTCCGATCATTTTTGCAGCGATGAATCCCGTCAACAGGCGATAGACTATTTGCCAATAATCCGGCCATGGTCAGGAGACTATGGTGTGCCCGGTAAACCGGAACGAGCCCTATGACCCCTCCCACCGATCGTGCCCGGTTTCTTATCATCGACGACCATCCGCTGTTTCGCGAGGCGCTGCACAGCGCCGTCCAAATGGCTTATCCCGAGGTCGACACGGTCGAAGCGCGATCGATCACCGAGGCGCTGGATCTGCTGGCCGATGCAAAGCCTTTCGACCTGGCGCTCCTCGACCTCAGCATGCCCGACGTGCACGGCTTCGACGGGCTGCTGCAGCTCAGGACCCGCTATCCGCGCCTGCCGGTGGTGATAGTGTCGGGCTATGAGGAGCCGAGGATCATCTCCGAGGCCTTGTCCTATGGCGCTGCCGGCTTCATTCCGAAATCAGCGCGCAAGAGCGATCTGGCCGCGGCAATTCGTTCGGTGATGGACGGCACGATCTATGTGCCGGAAACCTATGAGGGCGTGCCGCCGGGCGCCGACAGTCCCGATCGCGCCGACATGCTCCAGCGCCTCTCCAAGCTGACGCCGCAGCAATTGCGCGTGCTGCAGATGCTGCGCCAGGGCCTGCTCAACAAGCAGATCGCCTACGAGCTGCAGGTCGGCGAGACCACGGTGAAGGCGCATGTCTCCGAGATCCTGCGCAAGCTCAACGTCTATAGCCGCACACAAGCGGTGATCGAGGTCTCGAAGCTGGACAGTGCCGAGCTGTTCCGGGATCAGGCAGGGTTTTGAGCCAATCCTCCCGCTAAGCCAGCAGATGCGCCAGCAGTGCCCTTAGCTGCGCCGGCTTCACCGGCTTGCGCATCAGTTCGATGCCGCCGGCCCGTGCTGCCTTGGCCACGGCGTCGGAGCTGTCGGCGGTGACGATGAGCGCCGGCACGGCGCGGCCGAGATAGTCGCGGACCTCCGATATGGTGGCGGTGCCGAGGTCACCGCCGTCGAGATGCTGGTCGGCGATGACGATGTCGGGCAACCAGTCGGTATCGCCAAGCATGTCCAGCGCATCGGCGGTCGAGGTCGCGGCGCGTACCAGACACTGCCAGCGTTCGAGCAGAAAGGTCATGGCTTCCAGCACTTCGGCGTCGTTTTCGACCAGCAGCACCTTGGTGCCGAACAGGCCGTAGCCGCGTGGCCGCTCCATGCTGGCGGCGCTGGCGATGGCATCGGCGGGCGCGCCGAGGCCGACGGGGACATCGATGTGGAAGATGGTACCGCGGCCGACCTTGGATGAAAACGTCACGGGATGGCCGAGCGCGCCTGCCATGCGGCGCACGATGGCGAGCCCCAGCCCAAGACCGCCGCCGTCGAGTTCGGCGGTAGCCGGCAAGGTGCCGCGATGGAATTCCTCGAACACCGCTTCGCGCTGGTCCTCGGGAATGCCGCAGCCCGTGTCGGCGACATCGATGCGGATGGTGTCGCCGCGATGGCGTGTGCCGACAAGGACGCCGCCCGAACGCGTATAGCCCAGCGCGTTGGAGAGAATATTCTGCAGGATGCGGCGCAGCAAGGTCCTGTCCGAGCGGACCACCGCATTGACCGGCCGGAATTTCAACGACAGCGCCTTCAACTCCGCCACCGGCTGGAAATCCGAGCGCAGCGACGAGAACAACGCCTCCAGGCTGACATCGCCGATGTCGGGCTGGACCACGCCGGCGTCAAGCTTGGAAATGTCGAGCAAGGTGCGCAGCAGGTCTTCCATCGTCTCCAGCGAGCGCTCGACCTGCCGAACCAGTTTTTTTCCCTCTTCGCTGGTCTGCACCTCGGCGAGCGCCGAGACGGAGAGGTGGGCGGCGTTCAGCGGCTGCAGCACGTCGTGGCTGGCGGCGGCGAGGAACCTTGTCTTGGACAGGTTCGCCAGCTCGGCACTCTCCTTGGCGGCGCTGAGGTCGATGTTCGACTGTTCCAGCCTGCGCAAGGTCGAATGCAGTTCCTCGGTGCGCGTGCGCACCCGGTTTTCCAGCGAGATCGCGGTCTGGAACAACGAAAAGGCATTGCCTTGCTGGTCCATCGAGCGCTCGACGCGGCTGACCAGGGCGGCGTTGATCTTCTTCAGCCTGTCGAGATCGTTTATGTCCCTGAGCTGCATTTTGTTGAGCCTATTCAGCCGCTTGCCGGTCACCGAAGGCGATGCCGGTGAAAGTCTGGTTCAGGTGCATCGACCGATATTGCTCGCCATAGGTGCCGAAGCCGATGACATTGTTGACCCTGTAGAGCTCCGAAATGTCGCGAAAGACCTGCCGGTTGCGCGCATCCAGCCGGCGCAGCACGCAGTCGAAGCCAAGAATCATATCGATACCGCCCAGCCTTTCCTCGACCTCGCGCAATGCCGCTCGTGTCGCTTCCACCATGTCCTTGGGCTGGGCGATCGACAGCACGACACCGTCGTCGATGGCGCAGAAGAACGACAGCGAGCCATCCGCGTGCATCTTCTGGATCGAGCGGCAGTAATATTCTCCGCCCACCTTCACCACCACGGGATGCGAGGCGAAGCTCAGCGGCGTCAGGGTCTGCGGGAGGATGCCGACGGAAGCGGCATATTCCTCCGCCGCATTGGCGGCGTTGAACTCCCGCACGATGCGATGATCCGGATCGGACGCGGTCACCACCAGCTTTTCGTCGGTGGGAACGAAGTTGTCGGTCTTGAAGACGTGGAACGGAATTTCCGTGGCGATCAGCACGATGATGGCGCTGTCCGAAGTGACGGCGCCGTTCGAGATCAGACGCGTCGTCTCGAATTTCAAATCGTCACCGGCCGAGCCGCCGAGCAGCGGTATGTCGTCAAGACCCCAGTGGATGGCCGAACTCACCGCTTCCTCGGCATAGGACAGCCCGTCGATGAAGCAGAGCGCGAAGGTGTTCCTGGTCTGCTCGCCGCCGGGCCGGGCGCGCAGCGTGCGCCGCAGGGCCTCGACCTCTTCGGTGATCCTGTCCATGCCCGACGTCGACAAATTGTCGACCATGGTGCTGACCGCCGTGAAGGACGCCGAGGGCAGCAGCATCGCCAGCATATGGCCTTCCTCGAGCCCCTGCGGCGTGATCTCGCCGGCGGTGGAACAGCCGGCATGGTGGAGCCCCGGCGCGCACGTCGCGAGCGCCTGCGAGAGGGTGCTTGCCTCGACGAGGCTTTGGGAAAAGAACACGAGGGCAAAGCCGGCATCGATGGCAGCGGCCTCGGCGGCTACTGCGCGTGCGAAGACGTCCGGGTCGGGCTCGTCCGTGGTCAGCGCCGACAACCCGCATGCGTAGCGCGTCAGTGAACTGGTCAGCGGCGTTCTCCCGCATTTCCTCCGACGCCTTCTTGTGCGCGGCTTTTCAAGTGCTTCTGGCGCGCGAGCGACGAAGGCATTCTTGCCGCCAGGAAGCGTTTTGGCAATGGGGCCGGAAAAATGCACTTTGGTCCCTTGGCCATGGCCGAAAGTACAATAATCCGACTTTTCCCTCGTGTTGTTTTTTGTGCGTTGTGCGGTGTACGACTAACGCATGGCCGAAGTGCCAGCGGCGCGTCGGCAACCTGATGACCAAGGTTGACACCCAGGGAGGGGCTATGTCGGACGTTTCGTTGATGGTGAACGGCAAGCGGATCGGCGGTGCCGTCGAGGATCGAACGCTGCTCGTCCATTTCCTGCGGGAGAATCTCGGCTTGACCGGCACCCATGTCGGTTGCGACACCTCGCAGTGCGGAGCCTGCGTCGTGCATGTCGACGGCAAGGCGGTCAAGTCCTGCACCATGCTCGCGGTCCAGGCGTCCGGATCGACCGTGGTTACGATCGAAGGCCTCGCCGACGGCGCCGACCTGCATCCAGTGCAGGCGGCCTTCAAGGAACATCATGGTCTGCAATGCGGCTTCTGCACGCCAGGCATGATCATGGCCGCAATCGACATGATCAACCGTCATCCCGAAGGCCTCGACGAGGCCACGGTTCGTGCAGAACTCGAAGGCAATATCTGCCGCTGCACCGGCTACCACAACATCGTGAAGGCGATCCTCGCCGCATCGAAGACGATGTCGAAGGGGTCCAAGGACAAGGCGAAACAGGCGGCGTGAGAGAAGGGCGAGCAGTGAGTAGTCAGTAGTCGGTCTGAACCGGCGGCTATACTTACTGCTCACTGCTTCCTATTCACTTTTCGGGAGGAATCTCTGCATGGGCATCGAAGGTGTTGGCGCTCGGGTCGCGCGCAAGGAAGACAAAAGGTTCATCACCGGCGCCGGCCGCTATGTCGACGACATGGTGGTGCCCGGCATGAAGCATGCAGCCTTCGTGCGCAGCCCGCACGCGCATGCGCAGATCAAGAAGATCGACGTGAAAACGGCTCAAGGCATGCCGGGCGTCATTGGCGTGCTGACCGGCAAGGAGCTCAAGGCCGATGGTATCGGCAACCTCATCTGCGGCTGGATGATCCATTCCAAGGACGGTTCGCCCATGAAGATGGGCGCATGGTCGCCGCTGGCCGTCGACAAGGTCCGTTATGTCGGCGATGCGGTCGTGGTGGTGGTGGCCGAAACCAAGGGCCAGGCACGCGATGCGGCCGAGGCGGTCGACATCACCTACAAGGAACTGAAGGCCGTCGTCGACGCGACCAAGGCGCTCGAAAAGGGCGCGCCGCAAGTCCATGCCGAGGCCGAGAACAACCTGATCTTCGACTGGGAGATCGGCGATGCCAAGGCGACCGATACCGCCATCAAGGCGGCGGCGCATGTCACCCGCATGAAGATCGTCAATAACCGGCTGGTGCCGAACGCGATGGAGCCGCGCGCGGCTCTTGGCCATTACGACAAGGCCGAGGATCATTACACCTGCTGGACGACATCGCAGAACCCGCATGTCGCGCGGCTGGTGATGAGCGCCTTCTACAACGTCGCACCCGAAAACAAGCTGCGCGTGATCGCGCCGGATGTCGGCGGCGGCTTCGGCTCCAAGATCTATATCTACCCGGAAGAGATCGTCTGCCTGTGGGCCTCGAAGAAGACCGGCGTGCCGGTCAAATGGGTCGCCGATCGCACCGAAAGCTTCCTCACCGACGCGCATGGCCGCGACCACGTCTCGACCGTGGAAATGGCTTTCGACAAGAACAACAGGATCACCGGGCTGAAGGTGGACACCATCGCCAATCTCGGCGCCTACATGTCGCTGTTCTCGTCCTGTGTGCCGACCTATCTCTACGCGACACTGCTGTCAGGGCAGTACGACATCCCGGCCATTCACGCCAATGTACGCACCGTCTACACCAACACGGCACCTGTCGATGCCTATCGCGGGGCAGGGCGGCCAGAAGCCACCTATCTTCTGGAGCGCACCATGGAAGCCGCTGCACGCGAGCTCGGCGTGTCTCCGCCCGAGCTGCGGCGCCTGAACTTCATCACGGCCTTCCCGCACCAGACACCGGTGATCATGAACTATGACGCCGGCGATTATGCGACCTCGCTCGACGCGGCCATGAAGACCGCCGATTATGCAGGCTTTGCCAGGCGCAAGGCGGACGCGGCCAAAAAGGGCAAGCTGCGCGGCATCGGCATGAGCTGTTACATCGAGGCTTGTGGCATCGCCCCGTCGGCTGCGGTCGGCTCGCTTGGCGCCGGCGTCGGCCTGTGGGAATCGGCTGAGGTAAGGGTCAATGCGGTCGGTACTATCGAGGTGCTGACGGGCTCGCACAGCCATGGCCAGGGGCACGAAACGACCTTCGCGCAACTGGTCAACCAGCGTTTTGGGGTGCCGATCGATTCGGTGTCGATCGTCCACGGCGACACCGACAAGGTGCAGATGGGCATGGGCACTTACGGGTCGCGCTCGGGCGCGGTCGGCATGTCGGCGATTGCCAAGGCGCTCGACAAGGTCGAGGCCAAGGCCAAGAAGATCGCCGCGCACCTGCTCGAAGCCGACGAGGGCGACATCGTCATCGAGAATGGCGAAGTCAAGGTCGCCGGTACCGACAAGAGCCTGCCGTGGTTCCAGGTGGCTTTGGCCGCCTATACGGCGCACAATTTGCCGGCCGGCATGGAACCAGGACTGAAGGAAACGGCGTTCTACGATCCGGCGAACTTCACCTTCCCGGCGGGCTGCTACATCTGCGAGGTTGAGATCGATCCGGAAACCGGAACGACCGAGATCGTCCAGTTCGTGGCGGCGGACGATTTCGGCAACATCATCAATCCGATGATCGTCGAAGGGCAGGTGCATGGCGGCATCGCCCAGGGCGTTGGCCAGGCGCTGCTGGAAGGCGCTCACTACGACGCCAGCGGGCAACTGCTGACGGCGAGCTACATGGACTACACCATGCCGCGTGCCGGCGACCTGCCGTCGTTCAAGGTCTCGACATCGAACACGCCATGTCCGAGCAATCCGCTCGGCATCAAGGGCTGCGGCGAGGCCGGCGCCATCGGTTCGCCGCCGGCGGTGATCAATGCCATCACCGACGCCATCGGCATCGCCGATATCGCCATGCCGGCCACACCGTCGACCGTGTGGGCCGCGATCCGCGCCGCGAATGAGTGAGTAGGGAGTAGTGAGTAGCGAAAAAGGGCACCGTATCCAGCTCCGGCGGCAGCCAGTCCCTACCTACTACTGACTACCACTACTGCCTAACCACTTAGGGGGAGGATCCCATGTACGCAGTCAACTATCACCGTGCCGCCTCGGTCGCTGAAGCCGCCAAGCTCGTGAAAAACGGCGACGCCAAGCTGCTGTCGGGCGGCATGACCTTGATCCCCGCCATGAAGACGCGGCTGGCGGCCCCTTCCGACGTGGTCGACCTGTCACGCATCAAGGACCTGCAGGGCGTCAAGGTGTCAGGCAAGACGGTCACGATCGGCGCCGCCGCCACGCATTTCGACGTCGCCAATGACGAGAAGCTGCGCAAGGCCTGCCCGGCGCTTGCCCATCTGGCGTCGCTGATCGGCGATCCGGCGGTACGCCACAAGGGCACGATCGGCGGTTCGATCGCCAACAACGATCCGGCGGCGGATTATCCGGCCGCACTTCTGGCGCTGGGCGCCACCATCATCACCAACAAGCGCGACATATCAGCCGACAAGTTCTTCAAGGGGCTGTTCGAGACGGCCTTGAAGGATGGCGAGATCGTCACGGCGGTCTCCTTCACGGCGCCGGCAAAGGCTGCGTACGAAAAATTCCGCAACCCGGCCTCGCGCTACGCGATCGTCGGCGTGTTCGTGGCCAAGGGCAAGGATGGCGTCCGCGTTGCCGTCACCGGCGCCGGCGATGACGGCGTCTTCCGCTCGAAGGAGATCGAGGCGGCACTTGCCAAGAGCTTCGATGCCACTTCGTTCAATGGCGTGAAAGTGCCGGCGAAAAACCTGATGAGCGACATCCACGCTTCCGCCGACTACCGCGCCAACCTGATCGCGGTCATGGCCAAGCGCGCGGTGGCGGCAGCCAACGCCTGACACAAGATCGATTGCGGACAGGGAAAGGGCTGTCACGGCCCCTTTTTCGTTCCTGGCGCCTGTAGCTGCCCGGTTCCCGGCCGCCGCATTCCCATGTTTGGTTGAAACGATTCTGACCCATGCCTGCCCGGGAATGCACCGGCGCCAATCTCGCACTTGCACAAACTTATATTGCACTGCAGTATGGGGCGGGCGGAGAATGCGAGCCGGGTTCGGAATGCGTGCAGCCGTGCCCTTTCGCATATCAATGCGAAGGGATCGGCATGTCCGAAATTTCCGCGACCCATTTGGTTCCGTCCCAAACGATCGTCGACCGATCGGCCAGGACAAGGCTTGCCTATCTCGACGGCTGGCGCGGTCTGTCGATCGCCCTGGTGCTGATTGGGCATTTTTTTCCCGTTCCCGGAATCAATCTGGGCGTGCTGGGCGTCGAATTCTTCTTCGTGCTCAGCGGCCGGCTGATGGCCGAAATCCTGTTCATCGAACGCTATCCGCTGAAGAAATTCTTCAAACGCCGCTTCTCGCGCATCTATCCGGCGCTTCTGGTCTTTGTCGTCGTCGCCATGATCGCGCTCTCAGGCACGTTCATCGTCTTCAAATGGAAGGCGGCCCTGACGGCGCTGACATTCACCTACAACTATGCCGGAATTCTCCTGAACCGGGCCGGCGCACTCGACCACATCTGGTCGCTCTGTATCGAAGAGCATGCCTACATCATCCTGGCAGCGATCAGCGCAATCGTTGCCAGCCGCAGCCGTGTCGTCCCGCTGCTGCTGGTCCTGGCCTTGCTGGCCATGGCCAATGGCGCGGTTTCCTACTGGTTCCTGCACATGGATTATGAAGCCACGTACTGGCGCACCGATGTGCACATCGCCTCGATCCTGCTGTCGGCCGCGGTCTGCCTGCTCAAGGCCGACGGCAAGCTGCCGGCCTTGTTGAAGGGGCCCTATGTCGCCGTTGCGGCGGCCGTTGGCGCGGTTTTCCTGTTCATGGATTCAGTACCGACACCGATCCACTACCTGGTCGCGGTGCCATTGCTGGCGACTGCTATCAATGCGCTGGATTTCAGCACGCGGTTCTTGTCCGGATGGCTGTCATCCCTGCCGATGACGACACTGGGTCTGTGGTCGTATTCGCTCTATCTGTGGCAGCAGCCCTTCTACAAATTCGTCTACGAGCAGGGCAGCAATCCATGGCCGATGCTGGCCGGGGTTTTCGCCTGCGCGCTCTGCAGCTACTATCTCATCGAGCGCCCAGCGCGCGAATGGCTCAACCGCAATTGGTGAATGAGCGCCGAGCGCCATCGGATCAGGCGGCGATCTGCCTGATATAATAGCGCACCGCCTTCTTGCCGCCATGGATCACCGCGTCGCCGACTTCGGCGAAGCCGAGAGCGGCGTGGAAGGCATCCGAGGCTGGGTTGGGCGGGTCGGTGTTGACCTCGCAGGTGACCAGTGTGTGGCCGGCGCTCTCCGCCTGGTCGAACAGGTCCCGATAGAGCCGGCGAGCATGGCCGCGGCCTCTTGCGTGCGCCGCCACGACGACGCGGTCGACATAGATGAAGCGTTCGTAGCGCTCGCGGAACCAGACGAAGTTCGGACTGTCGTAATTCGCATCCTGGTCGAAGGTCATGATGAAGGCTTCGAGATCGCCGATGCGGCGGGCATAGAAGGACTCGCCGAGCAGGAAGGACAGCCGTTCGGCTTCGAGCCACGACAATTCGGCGGCGTGCTCGTTGTTGAGCGCCAGTATGGCGGCTTCGTCGTCCTGCGCTATGCGGTCTATGGGAGAGGTCATGCCTTGGCCGCCGCGATTGTCGCCGCCACCAGCGGTGTGTCGGTCAGTGTGTTGCGATACTCGCGGTCGAGATCGGAGCCGCCCATGCCGACCTTCGGATTGCGGTAGCGCATGGCGCTCGGCACGTCCTTGAGGGCGGCGAAGTGCATTTCGGCCAGGCCGGTCCTTGCGCGCACCTCGGCAATGTTGCCGAGATCGAGCCCGCCGCAGCCGAGAATGATGATCCGGTCGCCGGCCTGACGCACCAGCTCTTCCAGCAACGGCAAGCCCTCGATCGCCGTGTCGCGCTGGCCGCTGGTCAGCACGCGGCCGACCTTGCAGCGGATCAGCGCTTCCAGTGCCTCGGCCGGATCGCGCGTCATGTCGAAGGCGCGGTGGCAGGTGACGTTCAAGGGCCCTGCGGCCTCGGTCAGTTCGCCCATTCGCTTCTCATCGATGGTGCCGTCGGCGTTCAGGCAGCCGAACACCACGCCGGGCACACCGAGCTCGCGGAGCGCGGTGACGTCGGCCAGCATCGAGCGGTATTCAGTCTCGCTGTAGAGAAAATCACCACCGCGTGGCCGCACCATGACGTGGAACGGGACGGTCGCCTGGTCGAGCGCGGCGTGCACAGTGCCAAGACTCGGCGTGATGCCGCCCTCGACCAGACTGGTGCAGAGTTCGACCCGGTCGGCGCCTGCGGCCTGCGCGGCGAGCAGGCCATCGATGCCTTCAACACAGATTTCGATCAGCGGCGGGCGAGCTTCCATGGTCAAGGGGCAATCCAGTTCATGATGTCGTGGAGAGCCCTAGCACCAGGACGGCTGACGCGAAAGCGCGAACCCTATGCCGCCATTTGGACCAGATGGCAGATTCCTTACTTGACAATCGCATAACCGCATGGTTATGAGTAATGTATAGCTGACGGGTTATTGATTGCGCGTGCGTGGCACGACGACAACAACGAGAGGAGCAAGGCATGACGGAAACCAAATCGATTGTCGTCGAAAGGCTGGTTCCATATTCGGCGGAAAAGATATGGCGGGCACTGACCGTGCCAGCGCTCGTCGGCGAATGGCTCATGCAGAATGACTTCGCTGCGCAAGAGGGGCATCGCTTCACACTGCGTGCCACACCAATTCCCGGATGGTCCGGCGTGACGAACTGCGTGGTGCTGAAAGTCGAGGCGCCGCGGCTGCTGGCCTACAGTTGGGGCGATGGGACGGAATCGGACAGCGGGTTGAAAACCGTGGTGACCTGGTCACTGACGCCCGAGGGTGTGGCGACCCGGGTGCGAATGGAGCAGTCGGGATTCCGGCCGGCCGACGAGCGTGGCTATATCGGCATGGGAAGTGGCTGGCCGCGCATTCTCGAACGGCTCGAACAGGTTGCCGCAACGCAGGCCTGATACGCGGCAGGCAGCCAACAGTTTTATCAAGTTCGAATCCTGGATGCGAGGCGTCCGGGCCGGGAAAACACGCCCGGAGAAACAATTCAAAAGGAGAAGGATCATGCAAGCAAGGATCAAGAACCCGGTGATGCTCATCCCCGGTTCGGTGCAGGCGCTGCTGGCGCTGGACAAGTCGACCGAGGCGGCCGACGTGCCCTATGTGACGCGCAAGCTCATTCATCTGCGCGCCAGCCAGATCAATAATTGCAGCGTCTGCGTCGACATGCATGCGCGCGAATTGAAGAAGGCCGGAGAAAAGGACGAGCGCATCTTTGCGCTGGCGGCCTGGCGGGAGACGCCGTATTTCACCGACGCCGAGCGCGCGGCATTGGCGCTGGCAGAAGCCGGCACCAGACTCGCCGACCGGCCGGACGCAGTGCCGGACGATGTCTGGGACGAAGTGGCCCGGCATTATGACGAGAAGGCGCTTGCCGCACTGGTCATCCAGATCGCCCTGATCAACGCCTTCAATAGGCTGAACGCAACGACCCGGCAGCCGGTTGGCGCCTGGGGCTAGGCGCCTGGTTCGAATGGTCCGCGAGGCGAGGGCGGGCGGGGCTTTGCCTTCCCGCCCTCGGGCGCGGGCATAGTCTTGGTGGCTACTGGCGCAATTCCGTGTTCTTGGCGCCTTCCTCGACCTGATCGATCACCAGGAGCTTGACCGGCCCGTCACCAATATTGGTGGCTTGATGCCATTGGCCGATCATCTCGATGATGAAATCACCTGTCTTGTAGACGTTGCTGTTGCCGGTCTCGACGTTGGTGACCTTCAGTGTTCCGGCCTCGATATAGGCGTAGCGCGGGAAGGGATGGCGATGGACCGGCAAGGTCGCGCCGGGCCTGATGTCATAGGTCGAGACCAGCACCTGCACGTTCTTCTGCGGCAGCGTGATCGGCTGACCTGATGCAGTGGTCGTGCGTGATGCGAGTGGCGTCACGACGACGGGGGTTCCGCTGCTGTCCAATGCCAGGGCACAATTTGCATAAAGTGCGGCCGCGGCCAGCAGTACCGCTATCAGGACTTTCCGCATGATTCCTCCACTGCCGCAGCATTGCTCGGGAGACTTCCCATGCGCAAGCCTGCCGGTGAGACCGTCGGAATGGCTCGACCCATTGCCACCTGGCACCGAGTGAGAAAGCCATGCTGTCGCACGTCTCGGTGGTAGGCAGAAGGCACATCGCCGAACACACCTTACCGAGTCCGCGGTGTTAAGCCGAACTTAGCAACTGGTTCTCATAGTCTCTCGACCTTCGCTGACGGAATCCCGATGAGCAGAATTGATATACTTGTTCCTGATGACAACGTGTGTTCGGTGCACATGCTTGTCGCCAAGCGGCTGGCCGAGAAAGGTCATGACGTTGCGCTGGTCGGCGTTGCGGCGCCCGGGGTACAATGGCCGCTTGGCTATATTCTGCGCCTTGAGCGCAAGGCAGTGCAGATTCGGGGCCATGACCTTCTTGAACCTGTCGAGAGCGTGGAACTGTCTCGGTCCCGGCCTGACGCTGAACTGCGTATCGATCTGACCGGCGTCATGCTGCCTATTGCCTCTCCCGGCCTTCGCCCGGGCTTCGCGGGCTCCGCGTCAATTGCCGAAGCAGCCCGGGTGTTGATGGCCGGCGGCCTTCCCGATATCGAAATCATTCTGGATGGTGAACGCATCGCGCGCGCGGCCCCCATGGTCGACAGCCGGCTTTCGATCCTTCGCGGGCTCAATGACATTCTGGCGCGCATGTGCACACTGCTGGTGGATACGACGGATCATTTCCTCAAGGGCCACAAGGCCCGATCCGAACCGACAGGGCGCGCGCATCAGTGTCCAACCAATGGACAGCTGATCGGTACCTACCTTCTTTCAACCATACCCCGGCAAACAGCAGGGGCGGCCAAGCGCTTGGGGTTCCGCCTCAATCGTTGGCGGGTGAGCTACCGGTTTCACAATGGCCAGACCGTCGCGGCCACGGGTCTCCTGGCCGGAGAACCCTGGATCGATCTGCCCGATGATGGCGATCGTTTCTATGCTGATCCGTTTCCGTTCGAATGGCAGGGGCGATATTTCATATTCATTGAAGACTTTTGCCATGCCAGTACCAAAGCGGTGATTTCCGTGACCGAGGTCTTCCGGGACGGCACTCCAACTGTGCCGCGTGTGGTGATCGAGGAACCCTATCATCTGTCCTATCCGCAAGTGTTCAGTCATGGCGGCCAGATCTGGATGCTTCCCGAGGGCGGTTCGGGTGGAGATCTGGTTCTATACCGGGCTGAGTCGTTCCCGGACCGGTGGGTTCGGCATTCGGTCCTGATTCCGGATCGCGAACTTTTCGATGCGACCTTGCTGGAGCATGGCGGCAAGCTTTGGCTGTTCGCGACCGAACGCGACGGCTACGGCAGCGCCTCGGACACCCTCGTGGTCTATTATGCGCAGGCCCTGGAGGGACCATGGTTCCCGCACCGGAGCAATCCGGTGAGAATCGATCGCGCCGCAGCCCGGCCCGGAGGCTGTTTTGTGCGGATGGGCGATCGCATCATATTGCCATTGCAGAACGGCACGGACAATTATGGCGGCGGGCTCGGACTTGCCGACCTTGTCGAGTTGGACGAGACGAAGGTGCGTTTGACCTTACCAGTGCCCATTCTTGCGTCGGCAAAGAGACCTTATCCGATGATCCATACTCTCAACAGCAGCGATCATCTTGAAGTCATCGACTGTCGTGCACCCGCGCCCAGGTCGGCGCTTCGAAGGGTTGTGTGACCTTTTGGATCGAATACGGGTCCTCTGTGTCGTTCCACGGGGCCTGAAAGGCCGTGGCGGGATCGAGACGCTGTTTTCTCACGTTGATGAACAGCTTCGTTCGACAGCTGGCAGTGCGATCGAGATGGATTTCCTGGCCTCGCGTGGCGACGCGTCCAGTGTCGGTTGGCTGGCACATTTCCCGTTCGCATTGATCCGCTATGGCTGGCTGCTGGCAACCCGCCGATATGACATCGTCCACCTCAACACCGCGACGAATGCATCGTCGTGGAGGAAATGGGTCATGCAGTCCATGGCGCGATTGGCCGGCGCGGCCACGGTCGTCCACTTTCATGGCTCGGCCTTTCCCAAGCCCGGAGATGCGCAACGCGGCTGGGTCCGTGTCTTGCGCCTTGTCTTTGAGCGAGCCGACGCCATCATCGTGCTTGGCGATTACTGGCGAGACTTCGTCGCCCACTTTTATCACATGCCGCCGGATCGCTTCGATGTCGTGTCCAATGGCGTCGCCGACTTCGCTTTTGATGCACCGCAACCGCGCGAGGAGAATGCGCCCGTTCGACTGTTGTTTGCCGGCAACCTCACCGAGGCCAAAGGCGCCGGGGTATTGCTTCAGGCACTTGCGCTGCTGCCGAAGGATCTGCCGCGATGGCGCGCGACCTTCGCGGGTGCCGGCGATGTCGCCGCCTTCCGCGACCGCGCCATAAGTTCAGGGCTTTTCGGCCAGGTGGAATTCACCGGCTGGCTGGCGCTCGAGACGATCCTGCCGCTCTATCGGCAGGCCGATATCGTCGTCCTGCCGTCACGCAATGAGGTCTTGCCGGTTTGCCTGCTGGAGGGTGCGTGTGCGGGCGCAGCCCTGGTCGCGACATCGGTCGGCTCGGTGCCCGACGTATTGAGGGAAGGTCGGAACGGTCTAAGCGTGAAGCCGGACGATGCGGAAGAGCTTGCGCATGCCCTTGCGCAATTGATTGAAAACGGCGCGCGCCGCGAAGCGTTTCGAACCGCGTCGCGCGATATCTATAACGCGCGTTTCCGCCTCGAAACCATGATCGAAGGTCTTCAGGGAGCCTATCGGAAGGCGCTGGCGACCCGTCGCTGAGCGGCTTGCGGCTGTTCAGCATCGAGCGTCGGCCGGAACACCCGGAAGAACTGCTCCAGATTGGCAAGCGCCCACAGTATCTTCTCGTGATTGTGAGCGCCACCCAGGTGCTCGCTCATCAGTCGATCTATCTCGCGCGCATTGCAGACATTGCGCACTGTGGCGCTGTCACTCTGCAGCAGATCTCGAAGCTGATCCGACATGCCGGTACGGAACCATTGCTCGACAGGTACCCGGAAGCCGACCTTCTTGCGCTCCAGGATCTGGCGGGGAAGCAATTGCGCTGCAAGCGATCGCAGCACGCGCTTGCCCTTTGGCGCGCCGGTCAGGAAAGCATCGGGAAATTGGGCGACGAGTTCGGCCAGGCCGACATCCATGAATGGCATGCGTCCTTCGATCGACCCCGCCATCATCATGCGATCGCCGCGCTCGAGAAGATTGTCCGGCAGCCATGACGTCTGATCGAAATGCAGCATGCGTTTGAGCGGGCTGATTTCGCCATCGGTCGTGAACGGCAGCTGATCGAGATCGCGCGATTGGGGCGGACCGGAATAGAGCGCCTCGGCTTGTCCGCCGTCTGCTCCGCCGAACCAGGCCACCATACGGGCCTGTGCATCGCGAATGCCGGCGACGCCGGCCAAGATCTTCAGTCGCCGCGCCGCATAGGGCAGGGCGCGTGCGCCAGGACCCACAAGGGCTTCGTGCAAGCCGCCCGGCACCAGATTCTGGTACATGGAAACCCACGGCTCGGCGCGATGCTTGGGATAGCCTCCCAAGAGCTCGTCGGCGCCTTCGCCGGTAAGCACCATCTTGACGGTGCGGCTCGCCAGCCGTGACAAAAGCAGAACCGGCAAGTCCGACGGCTCGGATACCGGCGCGCCCCGCCGCAGCACCGCCTCCTCCCACACCGACGTGAACGCATCCATGTTCACGACGAGCTCACTGTGGTAGCTGCCGAAGGTGTCGGCGACTTGCCTGGCATAGGGTAATTCGGAGGAGCCGGGCACATCGAACCCTACTGAATAGGTCGCCACGGGCTTGCCCATGTGACGGCTCATCAGCGCAACGATCATCGAGGAATCGAGCCCGCCGGAAAGATATGCGCCAAACGGCGCATCCGAGCGCAATCTGAGCCGTACCGCCTCATCAAGCTTCTCGCCAAAAAGCCTCACCGCCTCGTCGAAGCTTTCGACGGTGGGCGACGTGCGCGAAAAAGGCGTCGTGAAATAGCGCTCCGCACGGATGTTGGCGCCATCGACTACCATGAAGGTTCCTGGCGGAACCTTGGAGATGCCGCGAAAGAACGTGGCCGGTCCAGGGACATAGCGATAGCTGAGAAATTCGCGCAGCGAATCCTGATCCAGACGGTCGTCGACACCTGGAAAATGGCGCAGCGAATCGATTTCGGAGGCGAAGGCGTGGAAGCCGTCCCCGGAAGCCAGGAAGAGCGGTTTCTTGCCGAAAGGATCGCGCGCGGCATAGAGGCGGCCGGTTTCGCTGTCCCAAAGCAGAAAGGCAAACATGCCGTTGAGGCGCGGCAGGCAGTCGTCGCCCCAGGCGCGCCAGGCCTCGATCACGACTTCGGTGTCGCCTTGCGTGGCAAAGCGATGTCCGCGTTCCATGAGTTCGGCGCGCAATTCGATATAATTGTAGACCTCGCCATTGTAGACGATGACATATCGGCCGTCATGCGAATGCATCGGCTGCGGGCTGCCCTCGATATCGAGGATCGACAGCCGACGATGACCGAGTCCGGCCTGCCACTCGCCATCCGGGCTCCGCATGATCAATGTTCCGCGCCCGTCCGGACCGCGATGGGCCAGCCGATCCGTGGCCCCATCCAGCGTTTGGGCGAGAGGGAAGCGTGATCGGGCGTGGAACCCAAAAATTCCGCACATCGCGGCTAGCCCTGACCGCTGCACATGGCCGGGTCGGACCCCGAACTTGGTTTCTGGATTTGGCTCCTGGAAGGCGTGCCGAACAAGGCGTCATAGGCGGCCAGCAACTTCGGACCCTCGTGGCTCCAGGCGAGTTCCTTGCGTACCCGCTCACGGCCTAACGCGCCCATGGTCGCGCGGCGCTCGCTGTCGTCGAGGAGTTCGGCGATTTTGTCGCCGAAGTCGGTCGGCTCCGTACAGGTTGCGTAGAGCGAGGCGCCTTGCGCCGAAAAGCGGCCTTCCCGCAGATCGTATTGCACGATCGGTTTGCCAAGCGCCATATATTCCATGATCTTGTTCATGGTCGATTTGTCGTTCATCGCCGTGGGCCGGTCGGGATTGACACAGACATCGGCGGTCGAGAGCGCGGAAAACAGAATCTCGTCCGGGCAGCGACCGGTATAGGTGACGTACTCGCCGAGCCCGCGCGCGATTGTATCCGCCTTGATGGCATCAAGCTCGGGACCGCCGCCGCAGATCACGAACTGAATATCCTGGCGGCCTTTGGCATTCACCAGGTGGTCGACCGAGTCGAGCAGAAGGTCGAGTCCTTCCTGCTTGCCGATGACGCCGACATAACCGACGACGAAGCGGCGACCATTGCGCCATTTCGGATCGGGCGCAACCTCTCTGACCCGGTCCAGATTCGGGCCAGAACGCACGATATGCACCTTCTCGGGGAGCATGCCCCCCCGTCTGATGGCGATGTCGCGGTAGCTTTCATTGGTGGCGATCGAGACATTGGCGGTTCGGAACGAAAGCCGCTCCAGCCAGACCATGAATTTCCAGCCGATGCCGCGCTTGCCGAACTTGGCCTCGTAGAGCTCTGGATTGATGTCGTGATGGTCGAACAGGAACTTCTTGCCGAACACCTTGTAGAACCCGCCGATGAGGAAAATCGTATCTGGTGGGTTGCAGGCATGGATCGCGTCGAAACCGCGCTGCCGCGCCACTTTGAGTGACAGCAGGAATTCCCAAAACAACGCGGTGCTGTACTCCAGCACATAGCCAAGGAAGCCCTCGGCGTCGAGCGGCAGCGAATGGCGATAGATATGGACGCCGTCGATCACCTCGTAGGGCGCGGTCGCGCCCTTGCCTTTCGGGCAGATCACCGACACTTGATAGCCGGCTTTCACCAGCGTGGTTGCCTCTGACCAGACGCGGCGGTCGAAGGGGACAGGCAGGTTTTCGACGATGATGAGGATGCGCTTACCAGTTGATGCCGTCATAGGTCCCCGCAAACCGGTTCGTGTTCGGCAGCCTGGCCATGTCGAGAAGCGTCTGGTCTGCATTCATCTTGTCAACCACAGTTTCATATTCGGGCGAACGACTGGTGGCCACGACAACGTCCGAATGCATCACCATCTCGTCGAGCGAGGGGACCATCAGCTGCGTAACGTGCGGGATCGCGTTCATTAGGTATGTTTTGTTGGCGCCCATCAGCTTTGCCAACGACACGTTCGGGTCAAAAATGCGGATGTCGCAGCCCTTCCCGACAAGCCGCTCGATAAGTTCCAGATACGGGCTTTCGCGCAAATCGTCGGTGCCTGCCTTGAAGGAGAAGCCGAGGAAGCCGATTTTGCGCTTGCCATAGCTCAGCAAGCGATCCAGTGCGCGCTCGACCTGCTGCTTGTTCGACGGCAGCAGGGATTTAAGCAGCGGTGCTTCCACATCGTTCTGGATCGCGTAGGCGTTGATCGCACGTACGTCCTTTGGCAAGCAGGAGCCGCCGAACGCAAAGCCGGGCAGAAGATAGGCATTCGAGATATTCAGCTTGGTGTCGGCGAAGAACACCTCCATCAGCTCATGGCTGTCAACGCCCGCCGCCTTGCAGATATTGCCGATTTCGTTGCCGAAGGCGACCTTAAGCGCATGCCAGGTGTTGTCTGTGTATTTGACCAGTTCAGCCAGCCGGGGCTCTGTGACGACAACGCGGCCAGGCAGGCCTGCGTAGAGCTCCAACAGCCGATCCCGGGTTATCTCATCGTCAACGCCGATCACGGTCTTGGCTGGATTATTGAAATCGGCGACCGCCGATCCCTCGCGCATGAATTCGGGGTTTGAGGCCACGCCGAACGTTTCGCCCAGTTTCCTTGATGCAGTTGCCTGGAGCGCCGGAATGACGATGTCGGACAACGTCCCCGGCAGCACGGTCGAGCGAACGACGACCGAGTGATAGTCGGCCTTTCTGGAAAGAGACGATCCGATTTGGCGCGATACCGCCTGAACCGCCGACAGATCCAGTGAGCCGTTGGGGCGTGAGGGCGTGCCGACGCAAAGCAACGACAAGTCGCTGTTCATCACGGCTTCCTCGGTCGAGGATGAGGCCTTTAGACGACCCGACGCGACATTGGCAGCGACAAGTTCGCCGACGTCTTTCTCGATGATAGGGCTTCGGCCACTGTTTATGAGATCGACCTTGGCCTCGCTGACGTCGCAGCCGATGACGTCATGCCCGCGCTCGGCCAGGCACGCGGCACAAACAGTACCGACATATCCCAATCCGAAGATGGAAACTTTCATAGCTCGCCCGTCCTGTTCTTTCTTTCGAAAGGCGGATCGAGCCACCTTCACGCTTGTTTTCGAAGAACATAAAAAATACAAGTAAAGGTCAGGTTAGCAAACCGATCAGTAATCTGCTTTGCCACCGCATCCGGTGGCCAGGCGCCTTGAAAACAACGGTTGCCGCCTCATCGAGGAGCCCGAATCCAGCCGACTGCAGGCCGCGTCCGGATGCCTGGTCGCCGCGTACAATCTCGATCTCGGCGCTTTCGGGCGCTACTATGCTGAGTTCCGACCGGCCGTTGCGGCGTGCCACCACACAATTGCCCTCGACCGACACGCCGAGTTCCGGCGAAATCAGGAAAGCGATCTCGACCGTCCCCGACGGCTTCGTGCCAACCAGCCGGTCCGTGATCAGAAAACCCTCGGCGGTTTCTTCTATATCCCGATGGTGGATGACGCCGAAGCGCCTCATGTAACCATCATGCGAGGCGGATACTTTCAGCCGGGACGCTTGCGACCTAGCGTCCAATCTTGCTCGGGCACGCCGTGGCATCCAGTTGAAAGCACCTGACGGCTCGCTTTGGCTGACGCCGTCCATGGTAAGGGTATTGTGTACGGCGCTGACCCGGAAGCGCCGGCGACTTTCGCCTTCCGAATGATAAAGATGCGTGCCCGCATCGACCAGCAGCGGCAGGCCATCCAGTGAGAGCCATACCGCGAGCGCGTCGGCGTGGCCATGTGCGGCCAAGGCGCCAAATCCAAGCGGTCCGTGATCGAAGACAAAATGGACACGGCGGCCCTTTATGGCACCGCGCCGGATGGTATAGCCACCCTCTTCAAGGGTAACCGCGCCGTCGGCGGGCGGCGGCGTCAACGATGGGGTGGCGAATACAGCATCGCGCCAATGCGGATCGCGTATAGCCGGTCCGAGTTCGGGCTGATCCAGAAAACCGGCAATCGCGCCGACGATGGACGTGACATAACGCGGCTCATCGCTGCCGAATGCCAACAGGACCCGGCTCTGGTCGTCATCGCCGATCAACGGCGTATGGCCGGCATCATCGAGAAAGAAGTTCAAGGCGCGGGCGGCTTCAGCCATGCGCTTACGTGCGGTTTCTGTGGCGCCGCCCAAGACGCTGAAGCCGATGAGCAGCATTTCGAGCGTGAAAGCGCTGTAGGCCGGCGACTGCTCCTTGCCCACGCCGTCCTTATGGAACAGGGCCAGCGCCCTGTCTTCAAGATGTGTCCGACCGTGTGTCGACCAGCGTGAGGCGTCCGAGTGGTCCGGCAGCATGCGTGCGGCAAGCACAAGGCCCATCGCCTCGGCGACGAGGTGATTGTTGGCCGAGGAATGGAGTGAGGGAAACCTGGCGAGCCACAGGCCGTGGGCGCAGACAAAGGATGCCAGCCGCTCGCCGGCAGCCCGGTCGATCCATGGATCGAGCGACGCTATGATGATGGACAGCGAGATCAGCCTATAGCCGGCCTCGATGCCTGAATACCAATTGATGCCGCGGCCGGGAACATTCGCTTCCATCCACGAGAAGACGGAGCCGAGTATGGCGTGGGCAAGGCTTGCGTCGTTTTCCCGGCGGGCATGGATTGCCGGCGCCGCCAGAAAATGCAGCCGGTTTACCTCGGCCACGTACTTGACGTCTCCATGCTCCTCGCCGAAGCGGAAATTGATGTCGAAGGTCGATCGCTCGGCGCCAGGCCAGCTTGCGCCGCTCACCGGGTCCAGTCGCCAGATCACCGGATCGACACGGCCGCTACTGTCCAGCATCGATATAGGCCAGTCGCGATTGAGCAGTCTCAGCCGGCCGGCGCGAAACGCGGCAGCGGCGGTTTGCAGTTGCTGTGCGACGGGCAGCGGCAAGTCCGCTTCGAACAGGGGCGCAAACAGCGGCAACACGCTGGGTCGCGCACCGGCCGTTGCAAAGTCGGACCAGTTGTGGCGCTCGCGCCGCGCGCGCCTGCGCTCCAACTGCTCACGAAACCGATGACGGACCTCGCCATGTTCCATCACGGCAAGCCGTCGTGCATACCAGGTCAAACGTCTCAACATGGAGCAGATTCTAACGGACTGCCATTGCCTTGAGATTAACATCGGCAGGCTATCGGGCAGACGCATCCGCTAACCTTAATCGGCATCTTTGTCGCGTTGTTCTCGCGCGCACCGGCCGGGTACCGTATCTTTATAGGCGCGGGCTTGCAGGGCCTCGCAGGAGCGCCGCCATATGGAATTCTCACGACGCCAGCTTCTTTCAGCTTCGATTGCCGCGCTGACGGCCCTGTCGGTGCGTGCTGCCGCGGCGCCAAAAACGAATTCCCGTTTTCAACACGGCGGTTCGATCCATACAATGATGAATTGGGGAGCGTTGCGCGACGGCGATCCACAACACTATTTGGCGCGCCCGTTCGAAACGGCCCGAAACGTCTTCCCAGCCGAATTGGTGCGCGATTTTGCGCAGGTCGGATTCGACTTTATCCGACTCACCTTGGACGTTGGCCCGTTCATTCAGTTGCAGGGCAGCGACAGGGACGCGCTGGAGCGGAAGCTCATGGACAATTTGCAACTCTTCCAGGAACTCGGGCTTTCGGTGATCGTGGATTGCCATCCGGTCGAGCAGGTGCCGGGCTATTCGGTTCAGTCAATCCTGGCGGATCTGGAGGCGCCGCTTTTTGCTCAATACACCGCGATGATCAGCCGGCTGGCGGCTCTGTTGGGTGAACTGCGGTCGGAGCGGGTCGCGCTGGAACTCATGAATGAGCCGGTGATCGGGGAGGCGAGTCATCGAACCCAGGTCCAAGTCTGGGGCGCGGCGCAGCTGGTTCTGCACGATGCGGCGCGGCGGGCGGCGGTCGATCTGCCGATCCTGCTGACCGGCGCCGACTATGGCGGCATCAGTGGGCTTACGGATCTGGATCCATCACCATTCATCGATAGCAATACGCTGTTTTCCTACCACTACTACATGCCGCTCAGCTTCACCCATCAGGGCATCGATTTTGGGACGCCGGACGCACCCTCTTCGCCCTACGTCGTCGATCTTCCTTATCCTTACGACGCTGTCTCGCCCGACGGGATATCGGCGAAAATAGAAGCTCGCATTGCCGCCAACACGACGCTTGACCAGGCTGCAAAGATGGCTGCCATGGCCGATGCGCGTCGGATTCTCGATGGTTTCTTGGCCGACGGCTGGAACCGCGCCCGCATCGAGAAAGACTTCGTGCGTGTGGCGAACTGGGCAGATCGTAACGGCATCGCGAGGAGTCGCATAGTGATGGGCGAGTGCGGGGTGACGCGGCGCGATCGGATTTTCACGGGAGCCGAGCCGACCTATCGCCGGGCCTGGCTTTCGGATGTGACAGGCATTGCGCAGACGCAGGGATTTGGCTGGGCGCTCTGGGAAATCAACGGCCGGGAATTTGGTATTCAGCGGGCCGACGACAACCGGATCGATCCTTCGATCGTCGAGGCATTGGGGATGCCAGGCTAATGCATGTCGCCCGGAAGTGTCCTCGGTTCCGGGATAACGACATGCATAAAATCAGAAGCTTACGGCAGGTCGACCGAATCCTATCCGCCACGACATGCTGAAAGCAATCCCCGCCTTGAGACCGCCGCAGCGATGCTTGCCAGCACTATTCCGTCCAAGATTATGTAAAAACAAGAGTTAGAGCCTCAACTCCCGCGACCACTGTCGGGCAAGCAGGCTGGTATAGACGCGCTCAACTTCGTCTGCCAGACGGGCGTAGTCACGGTTGGCCTTGACCCACACGGGCCCTTTGGCGGCCATCGTCCGGGCCTTGTCCGGGTCGTCGAACAATCGCGCGACACCTTCCGCGATTGCTTCGCCCGAAAATGCCGTGACGATACCGGCGCCGCTGCGGTTGACCACCTCGCTCTGATCGTAGTGGACGGTGGCAACGATCGGCCGTCCCATGGCCATATATTCAACCAGCTTTGTGGGCGTGGCTACCTGCTGGGCCGCATCCATCTCGAACGGTGACAGGCAGACGTCGACACGCTTTACCCAGCCCAGCGCCTCGACCAGGGGAAGACGTCCGGTAAAGATCACCCTCTCGGACAGGCCGAGCCTGTCGAGTTGAGAGGCAAGTTGTTCACGCTCGTGCGCCGCAACGGCCCCAATGATCACCAGCACTGTGTCGTAACCGTTGGCTACCAGCAGGGCCAATGCCTCGAATGTCAGGCGGGTGGTCAGGTTCAGAACATCGGCGCACATATAAGCCATGCTCTTTTTGCCGATGAGCCGCGGGTCGTCAGTGGCAGGGATCGACGCGGGATTATAGCGCTCAACCGTGACCCCCATCGGTACCGGCGTCATCTTCTTCGTCGGTATGCCTCGTTCGGCAACGCGCTCAAGCATCCTTTTCGATTGGACAATGACATGGTCCGACAGCGGCAGCACGATCCGGTAGAAGAGGGCGCTGCCGATAACAGCATAGGCAAGTCGAACAAATCGGGCCGGCAGGCTCATGGGCACGAGATTGTGAAGCGCGATACGCATGCGCGCTTCCAGCACGGGATAGCTCATCCAGAACACGAAGGGCGTACCGGAGATCCTGGCCGCGATGCCGTACACGATGCCCCACAGCGGCTGATCGCGTATCTGTATCAGGTTATATTCGCCACACATTGCCCGCCAGGCCAGCTTCAGGCGAAGCCGGGTTTCCGCCATCATATAACGGAGCGAACCGAATTTCTCCGTCATCTGGCGACGAGCGATATAGAACCGCTCGGCGCCGCGCACGTCGACACGTTTGGGACCATCCGCGTAAGGCCGCAGGCTCCAGTCAATCTTCAGCCCACGGCCAACCAGATGGTTTGAAAACAGTTCCACCAGATCGACACGGAATGCCGGGTAGTCGTCTGGCGCCACGAACAGGACGCGGACTCCAGCCAGCGGACTTTGCTGTGGCGATTTCACGTCAGCGGTCGCGATGGATTGTTTCGAGGCCAAGACTGTCATCTGTTTCCTGCGAATGCATGGCGCGCCAAATATGCCCTCAACCATTTAAGGCGCTGCCACAGAAATGGGTTTCGACGCAGTTGATCCGTCGCTGCCCGACCAAGCTGGATCGCCGCGATAGCGGCATTGCCGCGTGATGTGAGCGGCACATAGGCATCATCCAGTTCATGGATGACGTCACACCAATGGGTCTTGAAGTCTTCGAAGCCGACGCCCAGGTCATAGGCGGCCATGCCGCGTTCGCAGCACTCCGCGATTTGCCTGAAAGTCAGCACTTGGCCCGGACTTTGTGGCGCCAATTCATCCCTGGCGAAGGTCATGAAATATACGTTGACCCGCTTGCGATGTATCGCCGAACCGATGACGGCGCAGATCTTGCCGCCCACCCGAAGCTCCGCCATTTCCAGCAACGGCTCGCTCATGTGCCGGGAGCGATCGAGAAGGTCGCGGAAGAAATCCGTCACCCCTGGAGCACCAAAGCTGTTGAGCTGGCCTTGTTCGGCAAGGCGCAAGGCTTTCTGCTCGAAAAAGAAGTCGAGAGCGGCATTGCCGCGCTCGAGAGACCGAACCGTGCCATATTCCAGCACGCCTGCCTCTCGCATTTTACGCTCTTTCGATTGGATTTTGCGTTGGCGCGAACCGCCGTTTCTTTTCTGCAGCACAGCCGCAAATCCCCCGGCAAGAGCGAAGGAGTAGCCTTCCGTATGCGATGGGCTGCGCGACAGCGCGGCGAGCGGCTGAGCCATGTCGTCATGGATCCTGGGCATTCTCCTGAGCACCGCATAGTCCACTCCATCGAGCGCGGCGCGCAACATGGCTTCAATCTGGGTGCGCCTCATGCTGGCCATGACCGCCGCGGCTTCGTGGCTCCACAGGCCGAAATTGTAGCTGGAGTGGTTTCCGCCGATCCAGGTCGCGACGCGAACGGGTCCGAACGTCGAGGTCGCCAGCGGGAGGATGAAGGCCGGATTGCCGTCGAGCCGCCCCAATACTATGGCTGGCGTGGCTTTCTCCTTTGGCAGCACATGCCGGGCGTAGGCATCGACCCAATCATAGCGCTGAAAGATCGTTGCCACGCCGGTCGACTCGAGTTGGCGCCATTCGCGCTCGATATCCGAAGGGTTGGTAAAAGCCGCGACCTCGAAACGACCACAAGGTCTGTCGGACCAGACAGCCTGTGCCTCTCCATCGGCTGCCGTGTTCAACCGTGAGTTCATTCTCGCGACCCTTGGCGCCGGCTGCTGGCAATCTGCGTTGAGAAAACTGTTGGGTATGCATGCCAGGTTCCAAACTACTTTATCCCGCACGACTTAAGGAATGGTCTAGCAATCCTCTACAATACCTCAGACAGATGTTCTTCATACCCCATGGATCGCGTTTTCTCGGGCGGCGGAAAGGCAAGCGCAGAGAGTTCGTTAACCTTTCGAACCGGTCGCCTCGGCGGTAATCGCTTAGCTCATACATTCCTGTTAGCAGTCGGCGAGAATTATCCAATCGACAGGACGAGAATTGATTGCGTCGCTCAGAACATTGATCGGTCGATCCGCAGACATTCGGGTATTCAGCGCCGGGCTGCTCTGGTCGACCTTTGGAACGGTGATCGTTCGGCTGACGCCGATGATCACCACCATTTTGATTTCACACTGGTTCGGCATTGAATTCGTCGGCAAATTCGGAGTGACCTACGGCACACTGATGTCGAGCAGCCTGCTGGCATCCGCCGGTGTGAGCCTGATGGCGACGCGCAATATCGCCGCCTACTCGATAAACGACCCCGCCACGGCGGGCCGCCTGGCCGGCATGGCATTCCTCCTCACCGGTGGCGCCGCGGCATTGATCGGCCTGATGATTTTCCTGTTCGCGCATGAGATCGCCGGTCGGCTGCTGAAGCAACCGGAACTCGCTTCCTATCTCCAGATCATCGCGCCTGCGATTGTGGTCAACGCGATGAACACGGTCCAGACGGCCATCCTGAGCGGTATCCAGGCCTTCAGGACCATCGCTCGCCTCAACGTGATCTTTGGTGGATTGATGATCGCGCTGGTGCCTGTCGGGCTTTACTTTTACGGCCTCTCGGGCAGCTTTATCGCCTTGGGCTGCGCTTATCTGGGTGGATGCCTCATCGCCTATCCGGCCGTAGTGGCAGCGCTTCGCCGGCGCGGTATTGAGATTGCGTTCCGGGAGGCATTTTCGCAGTGGCGGCTGGTTACACGCTATGCGGTGCCGGCGCTGCTTGCCAGCCTTCTGTACGAGCCGGTGAACTGGATCTGCACGGCGATGGTGGTCAACAATCCCGACGGTCTTGCCCAGGTCGGCCTGTACTTCATTGCCATGCAGTTGGAGACGCTGCTGCTGTTCGTGCCGCAGATCGTGGTGCAAGTGGTTATCCCGATGCTGTCGACCGGCTTTGGCGAGGCCGACCGCCGGCGTGTGATCAACGTGCTTGGCATGGGCATCGGCACCAATATAGCCATAGCCATAGGCTTCGTCGTGGTCATGATGACGTTCGGAAACTGGTTCCTTGTGCTGTTCAAGCTCGATCCCGCCCAGCACTGGCCGATTTTCATGATCGTGGTGCTCGCGGCCGCCATCATCGCCGCTGCCCTGCCGCTCGGACAGGTCCCGGTGTCCTCCGGTTACATGTGGACCGGACTTTCGATCACGGCTGGATGGGCGCTGACATTCATCATCGCAACGTGGTTTCTGCAAGATCGTGGCGCTCTCGGCATCGTTATAGCCCGCGCCATCGCCTGGTCACTGCAGACGGTGGTCTATATCGGGTTCACCCGCTTCGCCATTGGCCGGACGTGCGGTGAAAAGGGCACGTTGCTTCGCGATCGTGACCTTTCCACTGCGCCCGCCAAGTCGGCATCCTTGGATGCCTGATGGTGCGTCGGTGTGAAACATAGGCATTATAATGGATTCGGAAGTCGTTGGTTAAGCATAATCGCGGATACGATTTCGCATTAACTGCGCCGCTAGAGTTGAAGCGTATCTTCCAGACAGGGAGACTTGGACAGATGATCAATCGTATTCGTGCACTTTTCGCCCGCAACGAGGCGCTTTCATTCAACATCGAAACACTCTCCGATCATGACAACCTTTATGATGCGGGGATGACGTCGTTCGCCTCCGTCCAGATCATGCTGGCGATCGAGGAGGAATTCGACACCGAATTTCCAGAGGAAATGTTGACACGGCGCACATTCGCCTCGCTTGCCAACATCGCCGAGGCGGTCTCCAAACTTGCGAAGCAGGCAGTCTGACCATGAATGTCGCGAAAGCAATTGGCGTCGCGCCTGCCGGCATGCACAGTGACGCCCCCACGGCGCGCATGGCCCGTGTTGCCGAGGTTGCGGCCAAAGCGGCCGATTCCGTCGATCGCGACGCCCGTTTCCCTCACGAAGTCTTCGATGCATTGAAGCAGGAAAGCCTTCTTGGCGTGGCTGTGCCGATTGAATTCGGCGGCCAGGGAATGGGCCATGCCGCTATTGCCGACCTGATCGTCCAGCTGGCGCAGGCCTGCGGTTCCAGCGCGATGATCTATGGCATGCACCAGATTCAGATTGCGAGCTTGGCCAGCCATGGGACCGGCAGCGAATGGCATCGTGCCTACATGCGTCGCATTGCCAGCGAGCAGCTGCTGATGGCATCCGCTACCTCCGAGGCGGGCATTGGTGGCGATCTTCGCAATTCTATCTGCGCGCTCAACGTCATCGATGGCCGCTTCTCGTTGACCAAGGACGCGACCGTGATTTCCTACGGCGCCTTTGCCGACGCCATCCTGGCCACAGCGCGCCGGGCACCGGACGCAGCCGGCACCGATCAGTCCATGATCGTCATACCCGCCGACGCCAACCGCACGCTGGAGCGCAAATCCGTTTGGGACACGCTCGGCATGCGCGGCACCTGTTCCGACGGCTTTCTGCTGACCGCAACCGGCGATGCCGCGCAGATATTCACCAAGCCGTTTTCGGAGATCGCTGCCCAATCAATGCTGGCGAGTTCGCACATCTACTGGGCAGCGACATGGTTTGGCATTGCGGCCGATGCCTTCGCGCGTGCCCAGGCCTTCGTCAAGCAAGCCGCCCGCAAGCAGCCAAACCTGACGCCGCCAGGCGCGCTCCGCCTGTCGGAGGCAGCCGCCAAGCTGCAGGAGATGAAGGGACATCTCGTTGCCGCCATCCGCCGTTTCGAAATCGCCGAACGCAATGAGGACGATCTCTCCTCGATAGGCTTTGCCGCTGAAATCAACGCGCTGAAGGTGGCCGCGAGCGAAAAGGCGGGCGAAATCGTGCGGCTCGCAATGCTGATCTGCGGCATCCTTGGCTATAAGAACGGCACGCCGTTCAGCGTCGGCCGGCATCTGCGCGACATCACCTCCGCTACAGTGATGATCTCGAACGACCGCATTCATGCGAACACGTCGACGCTGCTTCTGATGAGCCGCTTCGATGCCAGGCTGGGAGGTTGAGATGGATACCGGGACATTCACCTCAAAGGACCTGCTCGACAAGCTGTTCGATAACGGCATCCTGTTTGAGACCGGCGTCGACGGCCTCTATGGCCGCTCCGGCATGTTCGAGGAAGTCATCGAACGTTTCGAGCGCCTGGTCACGCGCCTCGGCGCGGTCGACAAGCCTACCCGTATCCACTTTCCGCCTGGCATGAGCCGCGCGACGCTGGAAAAAAGCGGCTACATGAAAAGCTTTCCGCAGCTTGCCGGGTGTGTGCACTCCTTCATGGGCGGCGAGCGCGACCATGCCAAGCTGCTTGGCATGATGGACGCCGGCCAGGACTGGACCGAACTGCAGCAGCCAACGGAGTTGGCGCTGACGCCTGCCGCTTGCTATCCGCTTTATCCGACGGTGGCCGCGCGCGGACCAGTTCCGATGGACGGTCTCCTGTTTGAACTCTCATCCTATTGTTTCCGGCATGAGCCATCGCAGGACCCGGCCCGCATGCAGCTTTTCCGAATGCGGGAATTCGTCTGCATCGGTACGGCCGATCATGTGCATGCGTTTCGCCAGAGCTGGCTTGAGCGTGGCAAGGCGATGATCGAGTCGCTGGAGTTGCCTTGTGAGCTGGATCTTGCCAACGACCCGTTCTTCGGTCGCGGCGGCAAGATGCTGGCCAACAACCAGCGCGACCAGGGGCTGAAGTTCGAGCTGCTGATACCGGTGAGCAGCCAGGAAAAGCCGACAGCCTGCCTGAGTTTCAACTATCACCAGGATCATTTCGGCCAGACCTGGGGATTGAAGTTCGCCGATGGCAGCCTGTGCCATTCGGCCTGCGTCGGCTTCGGCCTGGAACGGGTGGCGCTGGCGCTGTTTCGTCATCATGGCCCCGACGTTAATGCCTGGCCGCCGGCTGTCCGCGCGGTTCTCTGGGATGCCTGACATGAACGCCGTGATCCCCGGTCTCGACCCGGCGGGCTACAGGCCGCATGAATTGCACAGCGCCGAACGACGCTGGCCGCAGACAAATTGCTACGTCGACCTGCTGATTGAAGTCATGCATGCGACCGGCCATGATCCGGTGGCCGCGCTCGGCTTTACCCTTGCCCAGGATTTCGAAGGCGATCAGTTCACCTTCTTCAAGTTTCCGATCGCCGATCTGCAGCGGCTTGCGGGTCTCGATATCCAGGAACTGGCGATCTTCGACCGGCTGGAAACGCATGTTGCGACGCAGATCGACCTCGGACGCCTGCCGCTGGTGGAAGTCGATGCTTTCTACCTGCCCGACACAAGGGGAATCACCTATCGCGCGGCCCATTCCAAGACGACCATCGGTATCAATGAGGTCGATCCGCGGACGCAGCGGATGGTCTATTTTCACAATGATGGTGTCTTCGCACTGGGTGGTGAGGACTATGAAGGCATCTTCGGCGGCGCGGACCTTGCGAGCGCGGGCTCGTTGCCACTGTTTCCCTACGCGGAGTTCGTGAAATTCGGCATCACGCAGCCGCCGGAAGACATGGCACGAGCAGCCGCGACACTGCTCTCACATCACCTGTCACGCCGCCCGAAGCACAATCCGTTGCGATCCTACGCTGCTGCGTTCGGCCGCCATGTCGATATGCTGGTCCACCGCCCGCCGGAGTATTTTCATATCTACTCCTTCAACACGTTGCGGCAGCTAGGCGCGAATTTCGAGCTTCTCGGCAGCCATTTGGAGTGGCTCGGGAAAAATCGCCGCGAGAGTTTCGAGCAAGCGGCCAAGGCCGCCGGCGATATCGCCGAAGGCGCCAAGGTCATGCAGTTCAAACTCGCCAGGGCTATGGCGCGCGGGCGTTTCGATGGCCTTGAGGCGACGCTGGAACCGATGGCCAGCGCTTATGATGTTATCATCAACGTGCTTGACGCGCGCATGGCAACCCTGGCGGAGGCGGCCTGAACGGCGAGCGGAATTCGGCTGCCGTAGCCTGGATCAGATCCATGACGACAGTGATCTCCGTCGCCGATTCAGCTGAGTTGCTGGAAGCAGGATGGCAGCTTGCCCTGACGCCGGCTGGTGCATGGCGCGGGCCGGGCGATGCTGACCCTTCGGCAACATGGCTGCGCGCCACATGTCCTGGTACCGCGGCGGCGGCGCTCGAGGCGGGCGGCCTTTGGGATCGGCAAGCACCGATGCCATTGCACGACAAGGACATCTGGTATCGCTGTCGCCTTGAAGCCAGCGGGCCGGTGCGGCTTGTCTTCGAAGGCCTTGCGACGATTGCCGAAATCTACATCGACGATCGATTGGTCCTTGTCTCCACCTCCATGTTCGCGCCGTGTCAGACGTCGCTGACGCTGAAAGGCGGCGAAATGCTTGCCATCGCGTTTCGCAGTCTTGACGCCTATATGGACGGCCTCAAGGGTCCGCGGGCCCGCTGGAAGGCGCGCATGATTGACGATCAGCGCTTGCGGCTCGTTCGCACGACCCTGCTTGGCCACATGCCGGGCTGGTGCCCGGCCTTCGACGTGGTCGGCGCATGGCGGCCGGTTCTGCTGGTGCGCGAGAATTTGGCTTCGCGCGTCGCTAGCGTCGACATGCGTTCCGATCTCGAAGGGACTACAGGCAGGCTCGATGTGGAGCTGACGCTCTTCACGCCGCTTGTCGACGGCGAAACCGCCTTTATCAGCTGTGCCGGAAAAACCGCGACGCTCACCAGCGATGGCGAGAAGCTGAATGCGCGCCTTGACATCGCCAACGTTGCGGCTTGGTGGCCGCACAGCCATGGAACGCCGGATCTTCATGGTGTCAGCGCTACCATCGGGAGTAACGAGGTAAACCTCGGACGTGTCGGCTTTCGACGCCTGGAGCTGGATCGCGGCCGTGACGGGCGCGACTTTCGGCTGATCGTCAACGGCATCCCGGTCTTTTGTCGCGGCGCGGTTTGGACACCGTCGGACATAGTGTCCTTGGACGGGAGCGCGGCGCCGTTGGACGCCGCCTTGCGCCTGGCAAGTGACGCCGGTGTCAACATGCTGCGTGTCGCCGGCCCCTTCGTCTATGAATCCAACGCCTTTCATGCCCTGTGTGACGAACTCGGCATACTCGTCTGGCAGGATTTGATGCTGGCGAATTTCGACTATCCCGCCCGGGATGACGAATGGTGCGCTGCGCTGGCGGCGGAGGTAGAAACATTGCTGCGACGATTGCGGCACTCGCCTTCGCTTGCTGTGATTTGCGGCGGCAGCGAAATCGCCCAGCAGGCGTCGATGATGGGAATTCCAGCGTCCATGGACCCGACGCCATGGTTCGACACGGTGGTGAGGCCGCTTGCGGGCGCCATTAGACCTGATCTCGTGCAGGTTGCTTCCTCGCCGCATGGCGGCAGCCTGTCTTTCACCGCTGAAGCGGGACCGGTACATTATTACGGCGTGGGCGCTTATTGCCGGCCGCTGGAGGATGCGCGCCGTGCCGAGGTCCGCTTCGCCAGCGAGTGCCTTGCCTTCGCCAACGTGCCGGATCAGGAGACGCTGGACGCCTTCCTGGCCGTTGCGCCCGTGCATGACCCACGCTGGAAAGCCGCGACGCCGAGGGACGTTGGGGCGTCTTGGGATTTCGAGGATGTACGCGACCACTATCTGGAAAACGTCTTCGGCGTCGACGCCCGTGCGTTGAGGCTGCAGGACGGTGCACGCTACCTCGACCTCTCGCGTGCCGTGACGGCCGAGGTTGTGGAGCGCACGATTGACGAATGGCGCCGACCGGCCTCGCCGACGGCGGGTGCACTGACCTTGTTCTGGAAAGATCTGGCCGTCGGCGCCGGCTGGGGCGCGATCGATGCGACCGGCCGGCCAAAATCGGTTTGGCATGCGATGAAGCGGGCCTTCCGTCCGCTGCGCCTGATCCTTAGCGATGAAGGCTTGAACGGCCTCCATGTGCATGTGATCAATGATGGACCGAACTTGGTTGAAGGCAGGCTCACCCTGACCTGCCTGCGCGATGGTTTGACACCGGTCGTCACAGGCAAACGCGAGATCGCGGTTGCGGCGCATGATGCCGTGACGGTTTCGGCCTTCGAGCTGTTCGGTGCGTTCTTCGATATCTCTTACGCCTATCGCTTCGGTCCGGTCGCGCATGAGTTGAGCGTGGGGCAGTTTACGGATTCGCAGGGAACCCAGTTGGCGGAAGCCTTCCATGTTCTGCCTAATATCATGACGAAACGGTGCGATGTCGGCCTTCGCGCCAAGATCGAACCTGGCAGCGATTGCTGGCGACTTCGGCTCGCCTGCGACAGAGCCGCGTATTATGTCCATGTCGGCGGTCCCCATTATCGGGCCGAAGAGGATTATTTTCATCTGTTGCCTGGTCGCGAAAAAACAGTGCGGCTGGTCGCGTTGACAGGCGCACCGATGCCTATCGGGACCGTTACAGCCCTCAATGCGCAGCAACCTGCTGTTTTCGACCTGACCGAGCCGTTCCCTAAAATGGGTGCAGCCAGGGGCATTTCGTGAGGCCGATCGTCTTCGAAGGGACTGTCGGCTGGGTTCATCCCGCAGGGGGCAGCCGGGGCGTGGTTATAGCGGGCGCGCACGGTTTCGAAGACCTTTGCAGCCGGCGTTTTCTCACATTGATGGCAAGGCGGTTGGCCCAAGCTGGTCTACCGGTTCTGCAATTCGACTATCCAGGTTGTGGAGACGCCACCGGCGATCACACGGAGCCCCATCGCGTGGCTGCCTGGGTGTCGAGCATCGAGACGGCGATAGCGCGACTGAAAGCCGAAACCGGCGTGACCGATGTGCTGGTGATCGGCTTCCGTCTCGGTGCTCTCCTTGCTCCATCGGCCATAGTCGGACGCGATGACGTTGCCGGTCTGGCACTGCTTGCGCCGCCAATATCGGGCAAGGCCTATGTGCGCGAGATGGCAGGCCTGGCTAGAATGATCGACGCAGCCCTGCCGCCATACGGCACTGAGGTCGACCCATTCGACGGCATCGAAACCGCCGGCTTCAGGATGAGCGCCGAGACGATCGCGGATCTGCGGACGCTTGAGTGGCGTGAACTCGCCGGTTCCTTGCGCCAGGATATTCTGCTTGTGACGACACAACCCGCCACGTCGCATTCGGCGCTCGCCGAAGGCGTGGCCGCGGCCGGTGGCAGCGTGCGGATCGAGACATTTGCCGGTTTTGCCCGGCTGATGAGCAACCCGACCGCCAACGACATCCCGCAATCCACCCTTGAGATGGTCGTGGGGTGGGCAGTCGAGCGCCGAAAGCCCGTCGGCGCGGCTTCCCACGAGCCGGTGGCCACCGCGCCAGTGTTTCTGGCGGAGGGTGGATATAACGAATGGCCACTGGTCCTCGCGCCCGCGCCGGAGATTTGCGGCGTGCTGTGCATGCCTGCCCAGGCCAAGCCCCAGGGACAGGTCGCCCTTATCCTCAATGCCGGCGCGATACCGCATATCGGTTGGGCACGTGGTGCGGTCGACATGGCGCGTTCACTCGCCCGAGATGGCATAGCCTCGCTGAGGGTCGATCTGCCGGGCCTCGGCCAGAGCGGGACGCCGGACGAGAAGCGGCTGTTTCTCTACGATGAGCGTGGCCGCGATGACATGCTGCGTATTATAAACTGGCTCGAGCAGCATGGATTTGATCAGGTCAGCGCGATCGGCACATGCGCCGGGGCCTATCAGGCGTTCCATGCCGCGCGATTCGATCGCCGTATTGCCTCGCTGACCATGGTCAATCCTTTGTGCTTCGCATGGAACAGTTCATATGCCCTGGACATGGAACTGTCGAAAGTCAGGGACAATGCGCGTGGCTCACTCAAACCAGAGGACGGCGCCGGCGAGGCGGATGTGGCTGAGCCGCATTCACACGGAACGGCCTTGAGATCACCTCGCTTGAAAGCGCTCTTGTCGAGACTTGGCGGGCGCACCCTGCGCTTCGGCCTGGAACTGTCGAAATCCACGACGTCCAATTTTTGGCGCAGGCGCGGTTCGGGAAGCCAGTCCGTGGAAACCTGGATGAAAAATCTGACCGCGCGTGGAACGCGCGTCTTGATGGTAAGCGCCGAAAACGATCGGAGCCTGGATGAAATTGCTCGTCACTTCGGGCCGGACGGCGAGCGTTTGAGGCGCATGCAAGGTGTCACTCTCGTGCGTCTGGATGCCGCCGATCATACATTGACGCCGGCCCATGCACGCTCTCGGCTTGTCGAGCACGTCACACAGTTGTTAAGCCCCGCCGCCGATGGGCGGTAGGGACCTGGGGCCTGCTCGACGGCCAATCGACAGCCGGCACTTTAATTCTTTATTTCCCAAACTGGCATACCAATTGGGATAGGCTTTTTATCTTCATGGATATCGCGGAATGTCCAACGCGCGAAACACAGCCGTCAGGCCGGGTGAAAACTCAGATTTGCCACCGTCGAGCGAGAAAAAATTGAGATTGCTGTCCTTGATCACCAATTTGCTGCCCAAGAGGAGCGGCAATATAGCGGCTTCACAGACCGGCGTGATCTACGGGGATGACGATTTTGCCGGCTCGCCTGCCAGACTACGGCTCCTTGATCCACTGGAACTGGACTACTTTCCTCATGACAACGAGATATTCCAAGACCAGGATGAGAATACCGCTGAAACCATCCACAGCATTCATGCCGAGCTCGCCGAACTGCACGCCAGCGTGGCCGAACTGATGCAATCTTCAAGCAACGGACAAGCTAAAATTGCAAGCTCAGCCTATGTCGGACGTGGATTTTCGAAGGGTGCTTCCACGGACTACGGCACGATTGAGGAACCGCATGAGGCCTCTCCTTGGGAGCATATCCGTCGCTGACCAGATGTCAGTCAGATCCCGGACTGAGACCTCGCCCTGACCGGCGCCTTCCCGATGAGGGTGGCTCCGGCATCGCGGCTGAGGAATATCCTGTAACCCGATATTAAGCATATCCGCGCATAAATTATTGGCGATATGTGCGGTGGAGACGAGACTATGGCGACCTCCATGGGCGGCATTTCACGCGATCGATCTGCCGCCAGGCGAGCGCAGGTCGATACCTCGGTGGATTTGCTCGGCCTTGCCGATACGCTAATCCGCCGGCGCTGGATCGTTCTTTCGTTCACGCTGACCTTCGTCGCCTTGGGACTGTTGGCGTTGTTCCTGATTTCGCCGCGGTATACAGCGACGTCGCGCATCCTTATCGACCCGCGTGAGCAGCGGGTCATGCAGAACGAGGTGGTGCAGCAAGGCTTCGGCTCCGACATGGCGCTGGTGGAAAGCCAGATCGAGGTGATCACCTCGGAAGCGGTGCTCAAGCGGGTTGTCCAGAGCAGCGGTCTTGCCACGGATCCGGAATTCATATCCGCCATCAAAAGCGGGCAAGATCCCTCCGTCGTTGCGCTTGAAGCGCTGGCGCAAGCGACCAAGGTCGTGCGGCCCGAAAACACTTACGTGCTTCAGATCAGCGTCACCAGCAAAGAAGCCATCAAGTCGGCTCGTCTCGCGAACGCCGTGGCTGCCGCTTATTTGGGCTATCAGGCCGAAACAACTTCCGGCACCGCACGCGACGCCAGCACGTCGATCCGTGACCGCCTCGCACAATTGCAAAGCGAGTTGAATAGCTCGGAGGAAGAGGTCGAAGCCTTCAAGCGCGACCACAATGTTTCGGAATCGGACGGACGATTGCTCGGCGATCGCGAACTGACGGACCTTTCGGCTCGCCAGTCGGCTAGTGCTGCGCGAGTCAACGAAACAAAGGCCCGGTTCGAGGTTATGCAGGCCGCGCTGAAGACGCGCGGAGATGTCAGCACGGTCATCACCGGTACCGACAGCGCCATGGTCGACCTGCGCACCCAGCTTGGCGAGGCGCAGCGAAACTTGGCCGAGCTCCAGCAGATCCTCGGACCACGTCATCCGCGCGTCACGGCTGCCGAAGGGCAGGTTATGCAAGCTCGCGCAACAATCCGTGCGGAAAGTGAGCGGCTGGTGCAAGCCGCGCAAGACGACTATCGCGCAGCTGTTGACACGCTGAACAAGGTCACCGGAGACCTTAATGCCGCCAAGACAGCTTCCTTCGATACCAACCAGGATCTGATCAAGCTGCGTGAACTTGAGCGCAAGGCGCAGTCCAGCAAGGTCGTCTACGAGGCGTTTATGGTCCGCGCCAAGGAAACCGCCGAGCAGGAAAATATTTCGCCGCCCAACGCCCGTATCATCGCTGAAGCGGCGGTTCCAAGTTCGTCCTCGTATCCACCTAAGTTGCCGCTGCTTATCGCCGCCGGACTGTTGGGCTTGTTCATAGGCGTCTTTGCCGCGATATTGCGGGATCTGGCTGCCGGCGCGCTCGCCGCGCGTCCTCAGGCTCAGCCTTTGGAGCCTGCCAAGGCGGACATCACCGGCGGGCTTGTAACAGTCGTCTCCATCCATGATCCCGCCCTTGCCCGTCAGGCCGCGTTCGAGTTGGCGCGAGACGCAATGGCGGCCGACCAGAAGGTCATTTTCATCGATCTCGCGTCTGATGCACCTTCCGACATAGCCGGACTTGCAGAACTAGCAATTGGTGAATCCCCGGTCGCGAAAGCGATCCGGATCGGCCGTAAATCGGGACTTCAGATGCTCAACGCCGGGCGCAAGGATACTGTCGCGCGCCTGTCGCCCGGAAAAGTGGAAGCGGTCCTTGGCGCGATAATTCAGGAATATGACCACATCGTTGTCAATGGAGGGACACTCGAGGCCAGCCCCGGTCCCATGGCCGATGTGATTGCCGGATATTCAAGCCGGTCGGTGCTGGCGGTGCGGGACGGTGTGTTTGGTCTACGCGAACGCCAGGCTTTAAATGCGTTGGCCGGCGATGGCGACATGGATGTTTCGGTGGTGTCGGTTGAGAAGGACGTGGCTATCGATCAGGCCGCATGAAGTTCCCCTGGCCAAGAAATTGCGACGCGGCGAGAGGCATTCATCGGCCCAACGCGGCCACTGAAAGTCAATGACAATGGGATCAATAGAGTATCGGCTGAACGTGGCCGATTTCCCTCTAAAGGTGCAAGGCGACCCTGCGTCCTGGCGGCAGCTGGTCGATCCGCTCATTCTGCTGGCCACGGTACTTTTATTCTCCCTATCAAACTATGCGCTCGACTTTCTCGGCATCCCGTATGATTCATCGAGCGGATCGATCGTCACCAAGATCCATCCGGCAACCTACACATTTGGCTTGGCGCTGGTCCTGGCGGTGCTCGCCAATCGAAACCCGGTCGGCTACGCGGTCTCCCTTCTCGTTCGTTGCGCCGGATCGACCAGCCTGCTCGCCGCTTGCCTGCTGCTCTGGTACTTCATCTCCCGTTACAAGCCCGATCAATCCGCCTCCTTCCTGATCGACGCGTTGATGGTCGCGGCCGTTATTACCATGCTGTTTTACGACTCGGGCGAGAAGCTGCGGCTTTATGCTGCCCGTTGCCTTCACATGCTGATGGTCCTCAATTGCCTGATTGCGATCACCGAAGGCTTGACATCGTGGCGACTGTTTCCCTTCCTCATTGAGGATCGGGTCCAGACCTGGGATCATCGGGCCACGGCTTTGCTTGGCCACCCGCTTGGTGGTGCGCTGGTCACTGGCGTCTACGCGGTGATCCTGATGACCGTGAAAGATGTTCGCGGGCTGAGCCCGCGCTGGCGCCTGCCCATCATACTCCTGTGCATGGCGACGATACCGCTTCTCGGCGCCCGAACCTCGTTTGCTGTTGTCTATGGCGTGGCGGCGGTGATGGGCCTGCTCTTCATTGTGAAGCTGATGCGCGGCGGCGCGATTTCAGTGCGCGCATTGCTCGCCATTCTCGTTCTTGCACCGCTTGGCGTAGTCGCTGTCGCGGCAATGTACCAATTCGGCTATTTCGACAATTTCCTCGCGCGTTTTACCAATGACAGCGGCAGTGCGGCGACTCGCATTCAGTTGTTTCGCCTGTTCGACAATTTCGGGCTGCGCGAACTGCTCATCGGATTTAATCAGGACGAACTGGAGACCAGTGTACGTATAAACGGCCTCAGCGAGGGTATCGAGAACGCGTGGGCTGGCCACCTGTTGCGCTATGGTCTCGTCTTCTCGTCGGTTCTGTGGCTGGGCATCTTGAGCTGGTTTATCGAGATGCTGCGGGTCGGCGGCCGTGGCGCGATCCTGCCGCTCTTTTTCGCATTGCTGATCAACTCCACCAGCGTCGGCATAAGCGCCAAGACGACGATGCTGACCATGCCGGCCGTGCTGATACTGGCACTTGTGGCAAGGACCAGAGCAATTCCAGGAAGAGCAATTCCAGGAAAAGTGTGAGCGGTTTCCGTCCGGAATTGCTTACGGAACCACTTATCAGGAGCCGGTCGCAGCGGCCCGGGCGGCGAGGGGAGCGCGCCAACCCCTCTGAGCGAAGCAGTTCGAGCCCGTATCCATCTCAAACGCGGCCGCACATATCCTCAACGCAAGTCTGCTGCCTCCCCAGCGGTGCCGAAGTTTACATTTGCGCGCCCGACGCTGCCGGGCCCAACAATCCTGTCGGATCGGTCTGGATCGATCTGTCCATTGAAAGTTACGGGATTCACGGCACGCCCGAACGAGGCGCGAGTCCGGCGCTCAGCGCTTGATTGTGAAGTTCTACTTCATAGCTCATCGACGTTATCGCCAATAGTCGATCGCAGCGAGCGGCGGTACCTCTCCCGTGGAAATCTGGACTCGCGCCGCAATTCGAGAGCCTGCGACGTCGTCGATGCTCCAGATGCGCGAAGATCAAGAGAGAGACACACAATGGCCGACGCGACATTTTCCCGACGCGAGGTGCTCTTGGCAGGGGGCGCGCTGACAGTCGGCGCTACTCTCGCAAAGCCACTTGAAGCCGCTGCCGCTCAACTCGCCGTAGGCGGCCCAGAGCCGACGTCGTGGGTGGATCCGACGATGCCCGACGTTACGCATCGCATGATCGAGACAAACGGCATCCGGCTGCACGTGGCCGAACAGGGTGAAGGTCCGCTTATCATCCTCTGTCACGGCTTTCCCGAATGCTGGTATTCTTGGCGGCACCAGCTTGGCGCGCTGGCGAACGCCGGGTTCCGTGCGGTAGCGCCCGACTTGCGCGGCTACGGGCGGAGCGACCGCCCGGAGGATGTGGAGAAATATACGATTCTCCATAATATCGGCGACATGGTGGGCCTCCTCGACGCCCTGGACGCCAGACAAGCCGTGATCGCCGGCCACGACATCGGTGCTGCGATAGCATGGCAAACAGCGCTTCTGCGCCCCGATCGCTTCCGGGCTGTTGTCGCGCTCAGCCCGCCGTTCCGCTCGCGAGGGTTCGGCGACTTCGGGCCGCCGACGACGCTGATGCCACACACCAAGGACGCCCTGTTTTATCAACTCTATTTCCAGACCCCCGAGGCTGAGGCGGCGCTCGAAGGCGACCTGCAACGCACCTTCCGTTCCATGTTCTACTCGCTCTCGGGCGACAGCCCGCCACAGGCAGGCGCCGGAGGATTTGCCGCCGGAATGGTGCCCCGGAACGGAGATTTCCTGACCAATCCGGTGTCGTTGCCTTCCTGGGTCAGTGAGGCCGACATCGATATCTATGTCGAGGAATTCACGCGCAGCGGATTTCGCGGCGCTCTGAACTGGTGGCGCAACATCGATCACAGTTGGGAGCTCATGGCCGCGTTCAGCCAGGCGGTGGTGACTGTTCCGGCGCTCTACATTGCGGGCGAACACGACATGATCGTGGAGCTATTTCAACCGATCATCGCCAAACAGTCGGCAATGGTTCCCAAGCTCCGGCCCGCAGTCATGCTGCCGGGCTGCGGTCATTGGACCCAGCAAGAACGTGCGCCGCAGGTGAACGCCGCCATGATCGACTTCCTTCGGACCGTTTAGTCGAGGAAGGCTGCTCGGCCACCGAACGCGACGTTCGAGGCCGCCGGCGGATTGACGAACGAGACCAGCTTGTAGGAGCTCACATGTCGTCGCAAACCGTGTTCCTAACCCAGCTCGTCCTGGGGTATGTCTCGTGGCTGCTTTCTTTGGCGCGTACATCTGGCCAAGGCTCAACGCGATGGATTACTTCGATGCGCAACGTGCTATTGCGGCCGTGCACAATTTCCGCGTCATCGGGCTTGCCTTTCTCCTTCCGGGGGTCGTCGGCTCCAACCTGCCTGACGGCTTCGCCACGTTCGCGGCCTATGGCAACTTCGCGACCGGGGCGTTATCCATGCTGGCGCTGCTCGCGATCAGGATGCGTCCGCTGTTCTGGCTGCTCGTGCTCGCCTTCAACCTTGTAGGGGTGGCGGACATTGCCCTCGACTCCTACCACGCGGTCCAGGTCAATCTTCCTGCAGCCGCGGGCGAACTCGGCGCCATGTACGCGTTCCTGATCATCTATATGCCGTTGCAGATGATCTCACATCTCACCGCATTCTATCTGCTCGCGCGTTCTCAGTTGAACACCGTTTCGTCCGGCGTCGGCGATGCGGCCGGGTCCTAGCGCTCTCCGTCTTCTGTGCTTCGTGATGGCTCGCCAACCCGCATCGCCGCGAAAGCCACTGTATAAGCTCATACCCGCGCGGGACTGACGGAGCATGGTGTCGAGATCGATGAAAGCAACCGCACTCGCAATCCTTCTGATTGTGACGACAGCCGCCGGCCTCGCGGTCGCATATCCCACGGCGGCCGCTGTAGCGTGCCCGAGCTGCCTGGGGTTCAAAAAGGCCTCGGGTCAAGTCTATGTCGAGGAGGGGATGACGCCTCAGCAGCAGGCAGCAGCGCTTGAGACAATCGCCATGGCTCGCGAACGGCTTCGCCAGTTCTACGGGGCGACAGAAAGTAATCCCGAGATCTTCGTCTGCGGTGACGACAATTGTTACCGCAAGATCGGCGGTGGCAAATCGCGCGGCATGGCTGTCCTCAATCTCGCGCTGTTCCTCTCGCCCGAAGGCGTGACCGTTACCATTGCATCACACGAGATGTCGCACATCGAACTTCATGTCCGGATCGGGCTGGTCAAGACTTTCCGTCGTGATGTGCCGCAATGGTTTGATGAGGGCGTTGCGGTCCTGGTTTCGGATGACGACCGCTACCTGAAGCCAATATCATCGCCCGATCATTGCCTGGTTGAACCGGATGGCGCGCTGCCGACGACGAGGAGCGCCTGGATTGAAAGTGCGGCATCGGCCAGCCTGTACGCGAAAGCTGCCTGCCGGGTAAGCAGGTGGATTGCAGATCACGGCGGCTCCCGCGCCGTAACACGGCTGTTAGAGAAAATCGTCGCAGGCGAATCCTTTGAGATGGCCTATTGATCGCCTTTTGCGCCCCTGCTGGAAGGTCACTGCCGGGCTCAGCAGCAGACCGCCACCACCTGCCGACAGCGTATTGAGGTCTAGGCCATAGAGCCCGCGCCGCAGAGCAATACCAGTGGAGCCAGTCCATGGGGCAGAAAAAAACGTGACGCGCCGCCTGGCCGGTTCCGGTCAGCGGTCGCGAGTGACGATCAACCTCCGGGGGGTGCAGTCCGCTTAGGACCCGAGGGCGGCACTCGCTGATGACGGGTGCCGCCTTGCGCGTCCGTCAGGCGACAGGGCTGTTACCGGGCTTTGGCCGATGGTGCCGTCTTACCCTGAGTCACCGACGGCGGGGTCCTGAGTGAGGCACCGGTCTGCGTATCAGTGGCCGGTACGGTATGCTCGTCGCCCGACAGCGGACTGCCCTGGCCCGGCACAGCGTCGGCTGTCGGCGCACTGTTGTTTATGCCGTTCATGAACGGCTGGCTCGAGGTCGTCAGGCCCCCGGCCGACGTGGCGGTGAAGAGGTGATCGGCTGCCGACGCGGGGCCGGCAAGCAGCGAAAACGCCGCAATGACGATGAGAGTTCGCATGACGGATACTCCGATAACTGCCTGTCCGATGCCGGCCTTACGGCGGCAGGGACGGCCGTCCCTTCACGATCCCAACGCCGCGCTTCTCGCTGCGTTCCCGACGGTTTCGTTTTCGACGCAAAGAAATGTCTTTCACTGGTACACACCGGCGTGCGGCTGCAGAGCGAGCTCAGGCGCTTTGTGAGCGTGGATGGAAAGGCGTCCGGATTGCACGTTGAGTTGCCCGTGAGGTTGCGCCAGTCTTCACCGAGCAAGTCCGCTCCGCACGCTGCGCGGCTGCTGAGAACCCTCTCATCACGCAAGAGGTGGCGGGGCGTGTGCAAGACCGCTCCTGACCAGAGGCCGAACCTGGCGCGCACTTGCACGGGCAGGCGATCCATCACAGAAACCATATTCCCGCTTCGAACCGAACGCTTTCGCCGCAAAATTCGCCGCGAAAGTCGGACGTATGCCGATCATGAACGACCGTGGTGCCGCTCCGAAAAAAAATTCGGGCGACCTCTTGAACAAAAAAAACGTGATTCCCAGATCGTTTCCGTCGAGGCTTCGGCTCGACATAGTTCGTCGCGGCGGCGTTGCCGCGACCCATGTTGCTTCACGGAGGATATGGCTATGAGAAGCTTTGATTATTCCCCTCTTTACCGCACCACGGTCGGCTTCGACCGACTGTTCGACATGCTCGAAAACGGCGTGCGCTCCGACTGGCCTCCCTACAATATCGAGAAGAATGGCGACAACGATTATCGTATCACGATGGCCGTCGCCGGCTTCGGTGTTGACGAAGTCGAGCTTGTGCAGAACGGCCCTGAATTGTCCGTGACCGGACAGAGGAAGCCCGATCAGCAAAATCGGGAAATCCTCCATCGCGGCCTTGCGACAGGAAACTTCAAGCAGGTGTTCAAACTTGCGGACCACGTCAAGGTCAAGGCGGCCAATATTCATAATGGCCTGCTGTCGGTGGACCTGGTCCGCGAAGTGCCCGATGAACTCAAGCCTCGGCGCATCGAGATCGGCTCCGAAGCCAGAGCGGTTCCGCTTCAGGACAGCGGCAACAAGCAGTCCATAGATTCAGAGCCGCAACGCAAGGTGGCCTGATACCGGAAACCTCAGTCTGTGGTCCGCCTCCCGGCTCGGCCGGGAGGCACAGATCGCGGAGAATGGAGATGAGATCGCAAGCTTACTGTTTTCATGAATCCAAACTGACAGATCACGTTGCGGGATTCGCTGCCGTGCGTACGCCGGAGGACGTCCTGAACGAAGAAATGACGATCGACGAAAAGAGGGCTTTGCTCGCCTTCTGGGCTTCGGACGCCAATGCGGTTCCTGACAATCCCGCCCTACGCCAGTTGGACAGCGGTGCCGTTGCGCAGGTCAGAGAGATTCTTCGTGCGCTCCGCAGCCTGGACGAGATCGGGCGCAAGCCGCCAGCCAGGGCAACGGTTGACCGCAGTCCGTCTTCAGACCGGCGTCGCAACAAAGCCAGGCGCGGTTGGATACGGTACCCCTGGCGAGATGACGATGACGATGATCCGCCGCCGGTTCCGGCGTATGCCGGCGTTCCGCCCAGACGTGGTGATGGCGGCATGTTCGCGGAGCCTGAGCATGCCGTCGCGTGAAAACCTGAATCGGCAAACCAATTCGTTCAACCGAATGGAGGACTACATGGACGACAGGACGTTCGATCGACCGGTGTTGGTCAAGGATGGCCAGTTCATTCAAGAAATAGGAAGTCTTGAGGATGCCTTCGATTTCCTGGACGAGTGGCCGCGGGAGCGGCGGGGCCCGATTTTCGAAACGGCTTTCCGGGCTTGCCAGCGTGCTTACGATGGCCAGATACCACTGTCGGTCGCGCGCGATGCCGTCGCTGGCTTCGCGAAATCCGTCAAGATCCTGCAGGAGCCGCTCGCTCCGCTGCCCTGGATGAGTGGTACCAAATCAGGCCGCGGTGGGATAGCCGCCTAGCTGCGACACGGCAGCGACACTGCCCAGAGGTGTCGCTGCCGCAGCTCAGTACGGGTAGCCGACCAGTCAAGCCCACTACGCCGCCGTGTGTGGTGCCCGCGCATACTCTTTGGAAATGTTGGCTCCCCGGGCCAGAGCCACAATGAAAATAATACGCAAAATTATCAACTAGTTACCTTGTTTCTGTATCGCGTTTTGTATAGCAAAATGATTAGCAGAAATCGTCGCTTACGGAACGGATTTTGAATCCGGTTGCAAAACTTATGAGCCTCTTCGAACCTACTGGCCTGCCGGAATGGAAGTGGCCACGTATGCCTGACTACAACGGCTTCACTCACGAGGAGCGAGTTCGCGGCTGGCAACTCATCCGCCACTTCATCGACAATGGCTGGTTGGCAAACCCCGAGCGATGTTCAGTCTCGGGTTCTACGGAAGCCCTCCAAATGCACTGCGAGGACTATTACACCCCATGGTCGCCGTATCCGATCAGCCGGTCAATTCACATGGCCTTGCATCGCCGGTTCCGGCAACCCGATCCTTGGAACCGGATCGTAGAAAGGTATGCCGTGACCGGTGCGGAGTGGTTTTGCGCCCTCGCCACGCAGCCAATTGACTTGGCAGCAACGCTACGTGCCCGGTACGGGGCTCATATCGCGGACGTTTTCCGGAAAGCCCCTTTCCCTCCGAACAACATTGCCGCTGTCCAGGGGGGCTAGCACGGCTCGCCACGACCCTGCCGCTGAGCTTGGGATCGGTAGACAAATACTTTGTGCCTGCTGAAAGTTACAACGGTTGTGGATTCCCTTCGTGCACGTTGTCTGTTCGCTGGCGACGTCAATCCGGGATGCCTTGGAGGTCGCGCACCAGAGCAACCACATCCAAGTCGATGATCTTGGCGATGTCCATGAGTTCAACAAGATCGACTCGGCGCTCGCCGCTTTCGATGTTCGCAACGAACGGCTGATGCCTACCGAGACCTTTAGCGACCTCGGCCTGCGATAGCCCTTTTGCCCGCCGCTGAGTTGCCAGCGCCGCCGCAATCATTCTGTGGCGTTCGGAGTGAACCGACTTCGGCATTGAATAGTTGACCAGTGATCAACCCGCCGGTAATCCGATATCTGGATTATCCAAAAATTAGATATTGCTAGGCGGCAGGATCACTCGGTCGCGCAACAGGGGGAATGAAATGAGCCGCATACTCGTCAACATGCTGTCGACCATCAACATCTTCATTGCGATTGTCATCATCGCAGTCTTTGCGGTCATAGGGAACGCGTCCCTATTAAAGGCCGGCGCGCTCTTGGGGGCTGTCGTCGGGTTCGCGGTGGCCGCGATCCTGTGCGGTGGTCTCGCCGCCCTCTGCTTGATCGAGAAGCATCTGCGGGTGCTGGCCGACGATCTTCGTCAGCAACGCAAGAAAGGCTCCGCCCCTACCAGGGCAGAGCCATCAATTAGATAGTTCGACGATTTGATGAAGGCATCGGCGCAAACCCACGGTCGTCGCATTCACTTTTCTTGATCGAAAACGGTGATACCAGCGATGTCATGACCTGGAAGATCCGTGCCACCGTCATCTATAGAGGGCTGCCCAAGCCAATAGATAGTATCGATAAAAGATCGTTCCTCGGGCGGCGCATCACGTGTTGATCTGCCGAGTTCGATCAACCGATTCACGTAGTCGGGTAATTCACGCTGCTCGGAAGCAACCTCGATAGCAGCTCGACGCACTACGCCGTTCGGGCCAACGAATGTCCTAGATGCGAGGTGGCCGATATTCATCTGAACAGATGTCGGAAGGTCAGTTTTTGGACCAGCGCAGACGAGCGAATGCCAGGGAACCATGTTGTGACGCAGGACCTTAATGGCGTCGGAGCCAGCCAGCTCAACATCCTGGGGCAATGCTATCGTACAACCCCAAAAACTCGGGCCACGATAGGAGTGCACGCAGCTATTAGGACGACCGCGAAGGCCAGGCGAGTAGTCGAAGTTGTAGAAGCAGTAGAGCGGATCGAGTTTATCAGCCTTCGCTTTAGCGACCAGCTTATGTAGCTGGCCGTATTTACCGCCACTAGATTTCACCGACTCAAACAGGCTTTCGTAACGGCCGCTCGGAAAGAGACGCTTGGCTTGCACTCGGTAACCGACGCCGCGCCCGTTCCGTGTGAACCACCATTCCCAGTCGGCTCCATGAACGTATTCCTGCGGTTTAGTCGCGGGAATGATCGCTATGTTGCTTGTCCAGTGGCCCGCCGCGATGTTGTAGAGGCATGTCTCGGTTATCGTCTCCTCGCCGAGAAACAGACCCATGTTGCGAGCGGCCGTCATCTGTCGCCAGACGCGGCCTGCCTCTTTTCGAAAACTGTCACAGAGTTGAACTTTTGACGCCATTGATCCCTCATTTACTGGCTGGCATCTTCTCCACGGTCTATTTCTAGACGCACAGATAGCGATTCGAAAGGCGAGGGGGACCCGATGACCGGGGAGAATGTTTCAAGCGTAACGGTTTATAAGCATGGACCGGACGCCGTTCTGCGACCGGATGCTGGCGTTGAAGCCCAGTTCTCGAACAGGAAAGCGCCGAAAGCTTACCGCTACGATTCCAGCCTTGCGCCCGAACTGTCTTGGGACGAGAGTGCCGACCGCTCTTTTGCCGAATGGTTGATAGCCCTAGTCGCGGACTCGGCGGAAAATGGCGAAGCCAAGGTTTTCGCATCTCCACATGTATGGGCAGGCAACGGCGAGAGCTTCGCGTCGCTATCGCAATGCGTCGCCCGGCTCAGGAGCCTTACCAAGCCCTTCCTTAACTGGACCGGCAAGGCCGAGCGCCAGCAGGTCACGGTGCCGACTTTGCCGCTGTTCGTTCACGAACGCCATTCCACCCAGGCCATCCTCGAAACCCTGAAATCCCATAAGGCCCTCGGCACCAATCTCGACCTGTTCGGCGACACCGATCTCGATGTCGCCGACAAGCTCGACGCCTACGAGCATAAAGGGCCGTGGACCAACCGCCTGATCCTTGGCGACTCGTTGCAGGTCATGAACTCCTTGCTCGAATACGAAGGCATGGGCGGTCAGGTGCAGATGATCTATTTCGATCCGCCCTATGGCGTGAAATTCGGATCGAATTTTCAGCCATTCGTGCGCAAGAATCGCGTCCCGCACGGATCGGACGACGAGATGATCCGCGAGCCAGAAATGGTGAAGGCGTATCGCGACACGTGGGAACTAGGACTGCACTCCTATCTCACTTATTTGCGCGACCGCGTTACGCTTGCGCGGCAGCTTCTGACTGAGTCCGGTTCAATCTTCGTCCAGATTTCCGATGACAATGTCCATCATGTCCGCGAGGTCCTGGACGAGGTTTTCCCGGATGGTTTCGTTTCGCAAATCAGCTTCCAAACCACCTCCGGGTTTGACTCGACAACATTGCCGACGGTTGGGGATTTCTTGCTTTGGTATGCGAAGAACCCTGATCAGGTTCACTACAACAAGGTATTCCAGCCGCAGCCAGTCGAGCCTGGCAAGGGGAACGCGCGATGGGTCCTTCTGCCCGATGGCACCTATCGGGGCGTCAAAGTTTCGGAGGCGAGAGGCGAGGAACCGATCCCGGAGGGAGCCAGGCTTTACAAGCCCGACAATATCCAATCCCAAGGGGCGTCATCGCAGCCTCAGCCTTTTGAGTACAAAGGAAAGACATACACGCCGGGAGCAAACTCGCACTGGAAGGCCAACTACCCGGTAGGTATGGAGCGGCTCGCCGAAGCCGGGCGCATCCACGTTGCCGCGAATAGCATTCAGTACATTCGCTACGCTGACGATTTCCCATTCCAGCAAGTCGGGAACATGTGGACCGACACGGCAACCGGGAATTTCACAGATGAAAAGGTTTACGTGGTCCAAACCGGCGTGAAGGTCGTGGAGCGGTGCATCCAAATGACCACCGACCCAGGCGACTTAGTGATGGACATCACATGCGGCTCGGGAACGACTGCCTACGTGTCAGAGATGTGGGGAAGGCGCTGGGTCACCGTGGACACGTCCCGCGTCCCCGTTGCGCTGGCCCGGCAGCGGCTGCTGACCAGCACCTTCCCATGGTATCGCTTGAAGGAACCAGCCAAAGGTCCGGCGGGCGGGTTCGTCTACGAGCGCAAGCGGAATAAGAAGGGCGAGGACGTTGGCGGCCTTGTGCCGCGCACCACCCTAAAATCCATCGCCAACGGCGAAGACCCCAAGGTGGAGGTTCTTGTCGACCGCGCAGAGGTCAACGACAAGGTAACGCGCGTTTGCGGCCCCTTCGCCGTCGAGGCTACCATTCAGTCCGCCCTGAGTTTTGACGAAAATTCAGGCCAGCAAGCACCGCAGGCGATTGCCGAGAACCCGCGCAGCTATCTCGACCGCATGATTGAGGTCTTGCGTCAGAGCAAGACCTTGCAACTGCCCGGAAACGTCACGCTACAACTGGAAGGCATCAGCCCGCTTGCGGACCGCGAATACCTTCACGCCGAGGGCGTTGCGAAGAACGGCAGCGACAAGCGCATCGCCTTCGTCTTCGGCCCCGAGGATGGGGCCATCGGGTCGCAATATGCCTACGACGCCCATACCGAGGCACTGCAACAGGGCTTCCAGCAGCTTTTCCTGTTCGGTTTCGCGATTGATCCGAAAGCGCGCGAAATGCTCAGCAGGCTGAAGGTGCCGACAACCTATGTCTCGGTCACTCCCGACGTAGTCATGTCGGACCTGCTCAAGACGGCAAAATCCAGCGAAATCTTTTCGATCACCGGCCTGCCCGACGTGTCGCTTGAGCCGGCGGGGAAGGAAAAGGATGGAACGCCACTCCACCGCGTCGTCATCAAGGGCCTCGACATATTCCGGCCCGACACGATGGAGACGGACGAGATCAAAGCCGAGAACTTGCCGTGCTGGATGCTCGACAGCAACTATAACGGCATGGTGTTCATGGCGACGCAGGTGTTCTTCCCGAAGACTGGCGCATGGGAGAATGTGCAGAAGTCGCTGAAAGGCCAATTCAGCGACAGCGTTTGGGAACACCTTGCCGGCACCGTCAGCCAGCCCTTTATCCTGGGCGACAAGAAGCGCATCGCCGTGAAGGCCATCGACGAGCGCGGCAATGAGTTGATGGTCGTCAAGAACGCGGAAGGGGGCAAGTGATGCCCGCTGCCGCTCAGCCGCAGGAGCCGTCCCTCACCGTCGCTGAGGTTGACTCGCCGATCATCAATTCGCCGTTCCGCGAGCCCCGATATCATTGGGTAATCGCGCGGGGAAAGCCGCCGGTCAAAGCAGAGGGCCGGCGACGCGCGAGCTATTTCTACCGCGTCCCTGAACATGCTGGGCGCGGCCGGAAGAAGGTGAAGCAGGCCGAACTGTTCGATGACGCCAAAGGCGAGGAAGTCGAACTCGAAATCGTGAACCTTATCCGCGAACGAGTAAGGGAATGGCGCGACGGCACGAGGTCCGGCGGCATCGCCTATGACGGCGCGTCCCCGGTTACGAAGGATCTTCTGGAACTCTGGCGCAGCAGCGACCGCATGCAGCGTCTTTTCTTTGCCCAGGTCGAAGCGGCCGAGACGATAATCTTTCTCGCCGAGGCGTCGGAGATTTACCGCAAGGGCCTCCCTGAAATCCCAAAGGACGAACCCGGCCTTGAATCCAAGGCGGCGGGGGTCCGTGCCTTCGTCCGTCACGCCTGCAAGATGGCGACCGGCTCCGGCAAGACCACCGTCATGGGCATGCTGGCCGGCTGGTCCATTCTCAATGCCGTGGCGTCGCCGCGCGATGACCGCTTCTCCGATACGCTCCTGATCGTCTGCCCGAACGTTACTATCCGGGAACGCTTGCAGGAACTGGACCCGTCGTTGGGAGATCTGTCGCTTTACAGAACCCGGCAGCTGGTCCCGGTTCACCGGATGGAGGATTTGCGGCGCGGCGAGGTGATGATCGCGAATTGGCACCGCCTCGCCAAGAAAGAGACGAATACTGTCAACGGCGACTCTGCCAAGGTCGTGAAGACCGGCGAGCCTGTCGAGATCATCAAGAACGCGGGCAAGGAGAACGAATCCGTCGAGACGAAGTATTTCGAGTCGGACACCGCCTGGTTCAAGCGCATCCGCCGCGAACTCGGCAGTGGCAAGGGCCGCAGCCCGCATTGGCTGATCTTCAACGACGAGGCGCATCACGCCTATCGGCGGGGCGACGCCGCGACCGAGGAACAATCCCTCGACGAAGACAAGGACCTCGCCAGCAAAAACGAACGCGAGGCGACGATCTGGATCGAAGGGCTTGACCGGATCAACAAGCTAGCCGGCGGCAGCAGGCGGCGCGGTATCCATCTTTGCGTCGATCTTTCCGCAACGCCGTTCTACATCCAGGGCTCAGGAAACGAAGTCGGCAAGCCGTTCCCCTGGATCGTCTCCGACTTTGGCCTTCTCGATGCCATCGAATCCGGCCTTGTAAAGATTCCGCAGCTGCCCGCCCGCGACGTGACTGGCGCGGAGGAAGCAGCCTATTTCAACATCTGGCGGTGGGTGCAGGCCAAGGCCAAGGAGGACGGGTACGGCGACACCATGACGCCGCAGATCGTCATGAACTACGCCAGCGCCCCCATCAACCTACTTGCCGCCGAATGGCATGGCCGGTTCCTTGAATGGGAGCAATTCTCCAAGCAGCAGCAGAAGCACCCGGTCCCGCCGGTCTTCATCGTCGTCTGCCGCGATACGGCCGTCGCGCGCGAGGCCCATTCCTGGCTCGCCAACGGCAATGACGGATACGGCGTATCGCCCCCATGGTTCCGCAATGCGCCCGGCCAGGAAGTTACGGTTCGCATCGACTCCAAAGTCATCGAGGATATCGAGGCCGGTGGCACGAAGGATGAGACGCGCCGCCTGCGCTTCATCCTGGACACCATTGGTAAGGCCGAATGGCCCGGCGGCAAGGTGCCGGAGGAATGGTCCGAGCTTGTACGCAAGCACAACGACAAGGCCGCGAGCGACGACAGTGAAGGCTCCCTCAAATGGATCGACGAGCGCATCCCGCCGGGACGGGATGTGCGCTGCATCGTTTCGGTCGCCATGCTGGCCGAAGGGTGGGACGCCAACACCGTGACCCACATCGTCGGCCTGCGTCCGTTCGGCTCGCAGTTGCTTTGCGAGCAGGTCGTCGGTCGGGCGCTCCGCCGCAAGAGCTACGCCCTCGATGAGGACACGCAGATGTTCGCCGAGGAAACCGCCAAGGTCTTCGGCGTGCCGTTCGAGCTGATTCCATTCAAGGTCGCGCCGGCAGGCCCGCAGCCGCCGCTGCCGGACCCGAACCATATCTATTCGGTGCCGGAGAAGGCGGAATACGAGATTACGTTCCCTATCGTCACCGGCTATCACCAGTCAGGAAGTTTCGATGTCTCGGTCGATTGGAGCCAAGTCTCGAAAGTCACCATCGATCCAGCGCGCATCCCGCAAGTCGTCGAGTTGACTCCGCTCACGACCCCGGACGGGACACTTGCCGCCTACGGTCCCGGCGAGAAACCGGTACTCTCGCTGAAAGATTGGCGCGCCCTGTTTCGCGATCAACAGGTCGCCTTCCGCCTCGCCCGGGAAATCTGCAAAAGTTGGCTCGACGACAACGGCGCTGCGGCCGTGCCCGTCCAGGCGCTTTTCCCGCGCGTTGCCTTTGCCGCGAAGCGGTTCCTTGCCGAGAAGCTGGAAACGAAAGGGGATAGCAAGGCTTGCGACGTGTTGCTGGTTGGTCAGTATATGCAGGCATCTATCGACGCGCTGCTCGCAGCCATTATGAAGGGCGCTTCAACGTCCGAGGCGGAAGTGGCGGTCATTCCGCAAGGAGCCGCCGGGCGCGGCAGCACGCTATATGTCGATTTCCACACGACGAAGCCAATCCAACCCGCCAACCGCTGCCATCTCAACGCGATGGTCGCCGACACGCAGAAGTGGGAGCAGATAGCGGCGCTTCTTCTCGACGCGCATCCCGGGGTGAAAAAGTGGGTAAAGAACGAGCGGCTCGGCTTCTCTATTCCGTACCGCCGGAATGGGTTGCCGGCGCGCTATATTCCAGACTTCATCGTCGTGACTGACGCCCAGAATTACGTGATCGTTGAGATCAAAGGTCAGGTGACGGACAACGCGGACGCCAAGGCGAAAGCTGCGGAGCGGTGGTGCAAAGCCGTAACGAAATTTGGTCAGCATGGGAACTGGCGTTACCTGCTCGTAACCGAGCCGGGCCGCGTTGGCGAGATGCTCAATCGTCATACCGAAGCCCAATTGGATCAGGGAGTCTTTCAGTTGAGCAGCGGTTGACACTTGCAAGAAAAAAGAAGCTTTGAGCGTTGATAAAAGCAAGGCGTCCGGCCTCGCAGGTTTGCAACGGGGTGCAAAATCGCCAACGGAGGCATCGAAGCTACGAGGTGCACCAAGGCCGAGGGGTCGGCGGGCAGCTCGTTTCGCCGCAGATGAACGGGACAGCCAACCCTTCAGAGATCAGCACGTCGCCAACGTCCATCCCATTGGCAAAAAGTGAGCCGCAGCTGCGTCCATAGTTGCAGCGGTCTGTGCCTTCGGTGCCTGATGGGCATGAACATGGGATCATTCGCAATTCGAGCTTTGCGGAAGCGACTAGCTCCGTGAGGCGCGCCTTCGCTCGACGCCCAAGATCCGCTTCAACTGCGCACCTTGGCTCGATGCTCTCGGGGGCATTGAAACCGACCAACCGCGTTCCTTTGGCATGGCCGTCAAGTCGGATCGTGTCTCCATCCGTTATGCTGAACTGTGATCTGGAAAGCGGCACTCTCTCCTCTCCAGCAGACCTTGCGAAGGAAGGCACGCTTGGCCAAGTAAGGTGCGCGCCCTTCACGACATACGAGTAGAGCAGCGACCCCAAGACCAATGCCAGCGCGATCCCAAAGGTTCTGGTAAACCTTGCCGCCAAATACCGGGCCTCGCGACCGACGGAGCCTCGCCAGCGGCGCGGTCGCGTTAGGGGTCTGTTCGGGCGAGATTGCGACGGCGCGTAGGTGCTTGGCGGTACGGAGCCTATGGTCTCGTGAAGCTTCGCCCACTGCTTCGCGCTAAGCCGTGTGCGCGGGCCGTACTTCACCAGTCGATCACGCATGTCAAGGAGGAATTGGCGCTGCCATTGGCTGAGATAGCCGCGAACAAGAGCAGCCTCGATACGGGACTTCAGATCGTCCTCTGGCTCCATTTCGATTGCCCCACTCCGGGCTCACAATAATGGGCAGGAAGGCAAGTGTGAATAGGTTCGGAGAGAGCTACTGGTTCATCTAGTATCTCGCTCAATCCTAGATTAGTAATTGGCCACGTTTGAAGCGGGTGGGGGGACAATGGACTGGCTTTATGACGCCCGAACGGATTGCTACTCAGTCCAAACGACGTTGTCGGTCGGCGAGTATCTCGACTTAGTAAAAGACGCCTATTCACAGAAGGGAGCGCTGAGTGGTCAGCGAGACGCCTTAAAGACGACGACGGCAAAGCGCATCCGCGAGCGGATGGTTGCCGACATTCGCCGAGGGGCGGTGCTCCCTCCTGTTGTGATAGGTGTCGTTGTCTCCGACGAAGTCTTTAAAACGTTTCCTCTGGGAGATGCGGCAACAGCGGCTGACATCGCTCCGAAAGGCGACGTTGCCCAGATTTCCATCATAGACGGCATGCAAAGAACGACCGCATTGATCGAGGCTGTAGATGCCGACGACAGCGTCAAAGGTCGGAGTGTGCGAGTTGAATTTTGGCTGACCCGTTCCGTCAGCACCATGATCTATCGGATGCTCGTGCTTAATACCGGCCAAGTGCCCTGGACGCTGGCACGGCAGCTAGCCGTTGTCTATGCCCCCCTCTTTCAGGAAGTGCTAGCTAAGGTTCCTGACATCGGTCGTATCCATACCCCCGACAAGCCGGGTCGACGTGTGTCAGCTGGCGAGTTTAGCGCAGACGCTCTGGTTGAACTTTACATTGCATTCAATCTCCGCAAAACGACGATCGACGCCAAGGAGTCGCTGTCTGACGAGTTCTCGCGGCTTGATTTCATTGAGAATGTATCGGACGAGAAGTTCCAGGGTCATTTCTATAACGCATTGAATGTTCTGACCGCGCTCGATCATGCTTTTTCTAGGTATGATAGCGGTGCTCCTGTTCGGTTTGGCAAGGGCCGAAACATTTTCGACGGACAACCTTCGAGAATTGGGTTTATTTCTGCGCTGGCGCAACATGTTTTGGGCCGCCCGGGTATGGATCGGCCAAGCGACGAGCGAGATGCTCGGATGTCAGCGGTCGAATCTAACGCCAAGCTGTTTGTGCTTCGTCTTGCTGACATGGATGACGAGGCACTGGGCGACTTTCTGCGGTTGGAAGTACTCGCGGAGACGCTCGATAAGCGTGTAGGCCAAGTGGGACGCTACGAGCGTGCGGTTTTCTTCGACGCGTTTCAGGTTCTCATAGACGAGGAATTCAAACTAAGTTCCATGGAGCCGTGCTGGCGGGCTAACTAATGACTCGTCACATGAAATCGGCGAACGAGGCCATATTCGTCAGCCTCGACGATTTTTGCCGGTTGCGCGGCTTGGCCCTAGCGAACGCCGGCCAGGCACGGTGGATCGCGACAGAGCGGTCGGACCGGGACTTTCTGATTTCCGCCAAAATCGAAGAGATTCTCAGCTTCTCGCCGAGACGAAAAATCGCCAGTGTCTCCAAAGGTGTAGAAACATACATATTTTGCGTGGGTTTCGACTTTGACGAGGAGATCTTCGGTCTTCAGGAACAGGATGTGCTCGGTGGCCACCTTACTGTCGCACTCGCGGAACTCTCTCCACTACCCCTACGAAGCCCAGATGAAATTCGGCAAATCGTCGAATACGCCGACAAACGAAACTCTGGATATGGCGGCCATGATCCCGAACTGGTGGGAGCACTTTTCCCGCTGGTGAGGCTTTTGCGTTTTTCGAGGCCCGTCCCGACATGGAGTACGTTCTTCAGCATTGCGCTATCCGAGACGCAGTTGGCGGGCACTTGGATAGAGAAAGGTTTGGTCGATGACTTAAAGATGGTCGTCGACCTTGATGATGACAGAATCCCCTACAAGGTCCTTTGCCGGTCGATTTTTGATGTAGACCCATCAAGCTTCTTTCTAGCATTGTACAGGTGCATAGAGGCGTTATTCGCGTACAGCAGCGCAAGCGATTTATCAAAGAAGCTAAATCTGACACAAAATTGGGGAGCGATAGCATCAGCATTGGAGGATACGTTGGGGTGGCATCCCCGTGAAGACGGAAGCCTAGAGCGTCTCCTTCGTCTCGCTCTCAAAGTCGATCTCGACAGGATTACGACTTTGATTGGACGTGTCAAAATCGGTGAAAGCGAGTCACCTCTTTGTGCAGCTAGGAGCATATACTGGTTGCGTAACTCAATTGTTCACTTTCGGCCGCTCCAACACGAAGTAGCGCTCTCTCGTTTCGATTGGAACGGAATCTGCTCAACCATGGCCGCGATTGTGTTGGATATCTATGCGGCACTGAAATAGCGCTGAAGCTACGGCTGTAGGCCGCCTGCAACCAAACTTCTTTTAAGTATGACCAAGTGGCACGGTGCAAGGGAGGTTGGCAATTCGGTTCCTCCTCCTCTGGCCAGAGCGGTCGCCACGAAAGTGATGAAGTGCCTGCGGGCACTGCCGACAAAACCCGAAAAGTCACTTTTTTTGGGCAGTGAAGAATTGTTGTCGTTCGATAGAGCGCGGCATCCGCCTTCTTTCGCGTCACTGTGCCAATTGGCTGGAGGGATAGGAAGAGTGGAGTAATCAGATAGCCGCTGAATGACATGATTGGCCAACCGGGCGCTGTGACCGCACGAGACAATCGTTGGCGTGCAATCCACCGCTGGATATCCTGGCAAAGCTTGAGAACTCTTGTGCTCGTCGTTGGACGCAAAAGCTGCGCACGCTTCGGCATGGGCGTTATTCCCCGAACTGGTGAGGCTCAAGGCACGGCGACCGATGTCTGACGAGTTTGACCAAATCACAACTGGGAGAACGTCGCGGATTGGTGGTAGCGCTCTGATGGCACAGTGGCTGCTTTAGCCGCAAGCTGTCTTCCAACCGGGAGCGGCCGATGTCGTCTTGGAGGTGGCGTCACCAAGGTCATCGGCTCCAGACGGCGCTAGGTAGAAACGCCTCGCCACATCCCATTGCCGTACCTGGAGTCTTTTTCGTTTCGCAAAGTACGATCATGTGCTAGTGTCTCGTTGCAAGCTAGAAAGCCAAGAATAATGCGACGGCGGTTCCCTAAGAAAACGCCTCAAGCTTGCCATGCAAGACAGCATTGCTACCGAAAAGTAAAGGTGATTGTCCTCATCAGTCCGCTGCTCAGTAGCTATATAATCCTATGAAGGTCAGCCATCCGTGGATATCAAACTGCAGAGGGTGCCCTATGAGACTTAACAAGGCTTTGCTTGGTCATTTACTGGCTATGACGATTTTCTTGGCGCCGACTGTGAGTTGGGCGCAGAGCCAACTAGAAACTGCAGGTTTGGTTCCAGGCGTCACGGTCAACGTGCGTTATATTTGGTTTCGGGATTCGGGCGCTGCTGGTGGCGGATTTTGGCTAACTGCCACTGGGCAGGTTGTGAGTGTCTCGGACCAATATGTGGTGCTGAACGTCGGAGGCAATCGGCAAGTTATTCGCTGGGGTGCGATAACATACATCGATTTCAAGAAGCCGTAGTCGAGTCATTCTACATCCGGTTCTAGACTGGCCGGAGACATGTTCTGCCGCCCACGTCAAGTAGCTTGGATACATGAGAAGGGACGCTCGATTTTCCGGAGGTTAAGCGTCATGAAGGTGAGAATGGCAGTTTCGGCAGCTTATCTCGCGGTCATGACAATGTTGTTGGGCCCAATAGAGGGTTTGGCGCAAAGTCCGCCTGACAGCGGCTTAGTCCCAGGCGTCACGGTCAACGTGCGTTATATTTGGTTTCGGGATTCGGGCGCTGCTGGCGGCGGGTTTTGGCTAACTACCACTGGGCAGGTAGTGAGTGTCTCGGACCAATATGTGGTGCTGAACGTCGGAGGCAATCGGCAAGCTATTGCTTGGGGCGACATTGGCTATATTGACCGGGTGTGCCCTGACTGCATCACCTGGCATCACCTGCAAGTTAGCCGCTTCACGACTTCCCGTCTCACCGACAAGGACGCAGACGACGTGCTCGCAGCTGCTACTACCGTCGTGTCTGTATCCGATGTCGCGGGAGACGTTGCCTGCCCTGTGACTTTTATTCGCGACGGCAGCGTAACTGCCTTCACGCAGGGCAGCGGAACGATCAACAGCCAAGCCGACTTCAATGCTGTTATTGGGTTGCCCGGATGGGTCAAAGTCGTGAACCAGATCAACTGGTGCGGGGCACTAGTCCCTAATGTAATTGGGTGTTCGCCGACTCCTGGCAATTCGATGGCCGTCGTTCGGTGGGCTCCAACTGTTCAGGAAGGAATCCTTTGGGCTCATGAGTTCGGTCACGATAAAGGGCTGAATCATCGAAATGATCCAAACGCCATAATGAATCCCACAATCGGCTACACGGAGTTGGGGGTCAATGCTCAAGAATGCGCCGCATACCGCACCTTGCCTTTCATTGAAACCGCTGCAGGCCCGCCGCAAGCTCAAACTGACAATGGAGCCCCTCTGAGGGACGTCCGTGCGTTCGTCAGGCAGGTTTTCATCCACGGCCTCCCTTACAAGGAAGCAGGTCTGTACCAAGCCTCGGCTATCCCGCCCTTGCTGGCAATGCTCCAGGATCCCACCGAGTCCGATTCCTGGGCTAATGTTGCCGTCCTGCTAGGGATGATTGGCGATGAGCGGGTGGTGGAGCCACTCATCTCGTTCATCCAGGCTGAGCCAGGCCCGACTGGCTTGTCGGCCGCACGTTACCGCGCGAAGACGAGTGCCCTAATGGCCTTGGGCTATCTGGTCAACAGAACTGGCAATCAGGGAGCGCTCGCTTATCTTCAGCAAAGCACGAGGCCTGAAGTCTGGGCACAGAGGGGCGCCATGGGCATAGCTCCTTTCCAGGCTAGCACGAGTGAGCGTGACGTCGATTTCAGTAAGCAGGCCATCCTAGGATTGGCCCTGTCTGGTCGCCCCGAGGCCGCGCAAACACTACGCGCTATACAAGACCCCGCGTTAGCTGATCTGGCCTCCGAGGCACTCAAGGAACATCAAAAAATAGCGAGCGAAGGCTTGGCGAGCTACGACCAAACGAACCGGCGATAGCTTCTTTCTCGCAGAAGAGCTCGCATTGAGACGCCCGGCGCAGATGGCTCTAGACAATCGGTCGATGAGCGTGGCCGACATTCGATCTTCAGATCTTGAGACATGCCGAACATGGCGCAGCCATGCGAGACCGGCAGGCCCAATGAGGTCTGCAGAGTATGCCTTTAGCGGACCGCCGTTTGACGTGGTTCGATAATAAGGTTTGACCACCCTAATCGTACCGGGCAATATCAGACCAATCATATCGAACCGGGGTCACAATGATGTTCGTGCGCGCATATCTCCGAGCCTCAACTAAAGAGCAGGACGCAACCCGTGCCAGGGGCGATCTCCTCGCGTTTGCCAAGGAACGTGGTCTGCAAATCGCAGCTTCCTACTTGGAAAATGAAAGCGGGGCCTCGCTCTCGCGGCCCGAACTCTTCCGGCTCCTCTCGGATTGCCAGCCCGGAGATGTTCTGCTGATCGAACAGGTGGATCGGCTGAGCAGACTGAACGGAGCAGATTGGAACAAACTGAAGGATGAGATCAGAGATCGGCGGGTCAAGGTTGTCGCGCTAGATCTCCCGACGAGTTGGGGCATGGCGTCCGAGAACGCCGACGAGTTCACATCTAGGATGGCGGACGCGATCAACAACATGATGCTCGACATGATCGCAGCTATCGCCCGAAAGGACTATGACGACAGACGCCGTAGGCAGAAGCAGGGCATCGTAAAGGCCAAGGACGAGGGCAAATATCGAGGCCGTCCCGAAGACAAGACACGCAACAATGCTATCCTGAACATGCTCAGAGGCGGGCAAAGCTGGAACACCATCATTTCGGCAACGGGATGCTCCCGCTCAACGCTCGCGAGATTGGCCAAGCGAATGTCGACCCAACCCTGAACTTGCGTTCTCCGATCTTGTGCGCCGTCACCGGTAGTGCATCAGTTTGAAAATGGCGCCCTGAACAGTCCCACCCCGGCCATAACTCCATGGCAACGTCCGCCGACGACAATGCACGGAAGAAGCTGGCCACGGGCGTTGCGGCTCCCATTTCCTTCGTATCAAACCGACATTGAATCCGTCGCGGATCGGCTCTAAATGGAGGTACTTACAATCTTAGCTATTGGGAGGTAGCTATGATCGAAAGCCGTACAGACGTTGCGCGGGCGATGATCGACGCCACCTTTGTCTCGCGCCACCGCTCTATAAGTGACATCGCCTCGCTTCGTCGTGATCTGGACCAGTCCCGGCGGGCAGTTGCTGCATCACGCGACCTTCTAAAGCGGTTGCGCCAGCGCAAGGTCGACGAGGCGACCAGAAACGTTGAGCAGCACCCTGTGTCCGGGTTCGATGCCGACATTGTCCGCAACGTCTTTCAGAAGTTGGTCTTGGAAACGAAGGCTCCGGAGTGTCGATGGCGCGGCCTCGCTCAGAGCCTGGTTTACGACTTTACCGGGTGCGAGCGCGTTGACGCTGCCTTGCTGGATTGGATCATCAGGAAATAGATCCGCCTCAGAATTTTCACACTGATGCACTACCCCGTCACCCACAATATTTTGTGGCAGATCGTTAGCTGCTAGGGTGGGGGCTTCGGCCCATGTCCATAAGACGTTTTCGTTCTCCTGCATCCAAGCGGCAAGTCTCGCGCATGAAGTAGGACAGTTTCATGGCTAATCCCCGACGATCGCGCGTTGCCACGCCGTCATTAATTCCTTCTGCGAGCAGTTGATCCGCTCGCCCGTTGTGCGCTTGCCTTCCAAGATCTCGAACACTTTCTGTTCCATGGCGTGCGCAGTAATTGCGTCCGGCCATTTTTGCTGGAGCTCGATCTTCCAAATGGCAATGCCGATTTCGTGCGGGATGTGCTTATTAATCTCGGCAAGTCGTCCGGGCACAGACGTCGCGTGCCCGATTTTCGATATGTTCGTGTTGCCGAAACGCATGGCATAGGTCCAGCTCGTGTCCATGGCCGACCTCTCGACTTCATAATTTGAAGTTGAGGGTATTGGACCTGTCGTGGGTTTCAGCGCATCGTTGACGCGGCGCATTTGGTCAAATTGCAGGTTAGGCGGCGGTTCGAAGGGCGTCGATGGCAATGCCATGATCTTGTCGACGTCATCCGGGTCCGTGAGTTCCTCGACTCCCGGAGTGGCTAGCATGGTGAGGCGCTGCTTCAGAAGCTCATTCACGAGTGGCTGCGGATTGAAGACCCACCCCCGCACGATCGGCACGCCGAACGGAAACTTAAAATTGCCTCGTGTATCGAAGTCTCGCTGATCGAGTTGGTCTTTCGTGAAGTAGTCTAGCGTGCGTAGCCGAAGACGGCCAAACTCAGCCATGCTCAGAATGCGGCCCTGATGCTCCTGAGAAGTACGGTCGGTTTTGGTGCCGACAAAGACCAAGCGGTCACCCGGGGCCGATATCGCCAGTAATCGAGACATGTGACCCTCGCTGCCAAAGGTCGCCATGGGAACGTTTCCATCCACAGGGTTGCCCCACACACGTGTCGCAAATAGCCTCATGAACTCCCTTTCTAATGTCGGTTGTCCTTCTGCGGACGGCAGAATTTGCAACGGGTTGCAACGTTTCTCGGCGGCAGCATCCCAAAGCCGTGGCTCGGACGAGGCTAACAAGAGCGCTCGTAGTTTTTTTCGGCCAGTCGCCTTAACCTGACAGGGCTCTGAGAACCAGTAGCTTTCACGATGTGTTACGCTGGCCAGCCTTATTGCGACTCATGATTTCCGATGGAGGCTGCGACGGATGCGGGCATTTGATACCTCATCGATAGTCGCGGCGAAGAAGCACTGACATCGCGGACGGCGGCCTGTTTCCGGAGCCTTTGATGGTCTTTGCTATTTCGAATCCTTCCCGCCTAAATTGATCCAGTTTGGCCTTCGCGTCTTCGATTGCGCTCAGATTCATATTGAACCGTAGAGCTGTCCCAGGAAACGAAGTTTGGTAATTGTGCTTCGTCGCTCGGGACAGGTGGATTGCCATCGATTTGCTGGCCAAGACGAAGTTCCCTCCCGCATTTCGGGCAAGACGGTTTGTCATATAAAGGCCATAACCAGAATTGGTCCAAGTGCCACGATCACCGGCAAGATGGGTTTTGCCCGAAACGCTTGGCATTAAGCTCCACTCGATAGCTTGCTTGTCGGTGTTGAAACGAAAATTTGGGTTCGTCCCTAAGCCTCTGCGAATGCCTATGCCGAAATCGGCTACCGCAAATTCAACTCTGTTGCTGGCCGGCCAAAACTGAGTGCAGTAATAGACCTGCTCAGATTCGCTATGCTCGAAAACGTTGCGCATCAATTCTCTAATTGAATAGGCAAGAGCGTCGAACATAGGATCACCAGCTATTAGGCCTCGCGTCACGATACCGGCGATCCTTTCAGCCTTGCGCTGAATTAAATCCCCTAGTTCAACGTACCGATCTCCCGGCTCTCGATAAAGCGCTGCACGATCCAAGCAGGTGATGGGGATGTAATTGTCACTTCCCCACGCCTCGCCAAGATCTCGCCCATAATCGACGCCGAATAGTCTGAAAAATCCCATGTGGGCGGCATAGGCTTGGCTGTGATGATAGCGTAGGTCGATCTTTAGCTCTGGATTGCGCTCGCGCACTGACCGAAGTTTCGCTCCGATGAACAACATAGCAAACGGAGGAAAGAAAGCCTCTTCTTCGAACGCTATTCTGATCTGATCCCGGTCTGCGTAGTGATCGATCAGCCGTGCTATACCAAGGATTTTTTCAACATCCATCGTCCTCGGTATTTTTATGTGTTCCCACGTCACAGAATTTTCTCCACGCCCGACTGTTTCATCAACAGTGTCGGACGATTTCCGAATCGGAAACAGCCTAGCAATGATTTATCCCCGACTGCTTCGCTTGGGAAACATTGCCAACGGTTGCGGAAGACCGCAACAGCATGCTGGGTGGGGAAAGCGGCATTTCTACCTGATGCACTGTGTGCGACCTGTCAGTCGCCATGAACCGGGTAAGTAGCGCCGGGTCGATGAAACTGGCGCCAGGGTAGCCCGGGGCATCGTCCGGCCAATCCGCCACAAACCAGTCGGCGAACCGATACGCTTGATCGGCATCCAGCCGGGTCCTAGGCCAGATCGTCGCGATCCCGCGTGCAACGGCCCGGCGCTGTTCATCCGGCCACGGTTCCGATGCATTCGGCCATTGCCGGGCGGCGGCCCGTCGCAACGTCTCGTCAAGCGCGGCCTCTTCAGGGGCCGAAAGGGGGGCGGCCGGAGCCGGGGGGTTCTTCACTTCGCCGGAGGCGTCTTCCTTCCCCGGAAGCAGCGGGTAGACCGGGCGCTGTCTTTCCCGGACGGGAATAGACGTTGAAGGGGAGGTCGGGGCGTCGTTGCCGGCAGGCGGCGACAACTCTTTTTCTCCGGCTTTTATAACTCCCGCTCTACGACTGAAGCTCTTAGGATACTGCTGCACCGACACCTCGGGTACTGCTGCACCAGTATCCTCGGGTACTGCTCCACCAGTATGGGGTACTGCTGCACCAGCAGGAGTGGTGTGGTTTTCCACACCAGGGGGTGTCGTGCAAGACACCCCCTCACTACGGTCTTGGGCTTTTGCTTTCTTCGCGGCTTCTTTAATCGCGCCAAGCTGCTTTCTCTTCTGGGCGGCCAAGGGCACGTTTGCTCCCGGTTCCCAGTCGATATTAATACGGATCAGGTTCCCCTTGCGTCCCTTGTCGACAAATAGGAGGCCGATCTCTCTAAGCTCGCCAATGCCAGTTTGGAGGGTGGCCTTAGCGAGGCCAGTCCCGTGAGAGAGCATTCCGCCGCCACCCTTCAATGGATAGCCGTTCTCTAGCCCCGCATAGGTGAAGTCCCATACCGGAAGCCCCAGATCAATGGTGTGGGTCATGACGAAAGCCACAATGCGATAGTTGGCGTTGGATAGGTACGGCCCCCATACGCGGTCGAGGCGTCGCCGGACATGCTGCTGATGCAGAGGGTCGATGCGGTTCCCATGCCAACGCTTGCCCAGTTCAGGGCTAAGCCAGCCCCTAGCATCGTCGTGTACGGCATCATAGATGGATTGCGGGCGTGAATGGGCTAGGCGAGGGGACATTGGTCTATTCCTTGGTCTGAGTGGGGCGGCACCGCCATCCGACCAAGGAAAAACTCGGTGCCGCCCCTGTTAACGGCCCACGCTGCGCAGCGTGAACCAGCGCGCCCCTTAACTAGCACGGAAGGCCGATTTTTACCATGGTTTTGCAGTTTCGCTTTCAGGAAATAGCTTGCACCCCGTTGCAAAATTCAGACTAACCCTGTTGACGAAGACACTGTATGCTGCTTGGGGAAGTAGATTTCAAGTATGCTGTCTACATGAATTCTTCCGGGTTATTGACTTGAACACCGGCTGTCGTAGACTCCGACCGTGATCAAAAACGGACGGGGATTTACGATGACGACAATGGACATGGGTTTACTGGCGGGCGCGCTATGGGTCGGCGGTGGCCTGCTCTTCCTTCAGGGGATCGTGGCGAACCGGGACCCCAGCCCGGCCGTTGGAGCGAACTCCCGCGCCGTGGTGGAAGACCTTCGTCGGGGCCGGCCGGCCGCATTGGTCGCGGCGGTGCTGTTCATAGCCGTTTGGCCCTTCATCTGGGCTGGCGCGCATGTCGTGCGCCGCTGAGTTTTGCGCCCAGTTTCAATAGCAGACCCAAGCCATGCTGCATTCATCGACCATAGACGACGACAACGGGTCCATGCTGGCCCGGCTGAAAGCCGCTCACGCGTTCGTTGCTGGGCTTGTGGTCAAGGATGCGATCTACGCTCCGATCTTCACACGGCTAGAAGCGGAGATAGCGGCCGAAGAGGCGAGGGGCGATCCTATTGCCCGCGCCCGTGCAATCGTCGCCGCTCAAAGGGCGAAGCTCTGAATAACGTCGCGCTTGTGCGCCAGCGTCGCGCCTTCGCCGTAGCGTTCCCTTCCCAGTGCATGGCCGAACAGGTCGCGCCGGATACGCTCGTCCACCTTGGCGGCGATCATACGATCTTCGAACGAATGCCGCAGGCTGTATAGCGTATGCTCTTCGGTCTCCAGTAGCCCATTCTCCCGAAGGAAGCTGTTCACGGTGGCGCTAAGGCCTGCGCTGGACTCCTGATAGCGTGGGAAGCCTTTCGGGCATTGCTTGAACGCTTCAAGGCTGACTCCAACAAGCGGGATGATCCGTGGGGCGACCTTGTTCTTTAGCTGCCGGCCCTCCGCCTCGATTGAGATATGCGGCACATCAACATCTAGGCGGATGTGGTGAGCCAAGAGCCCTGCCGCTTCGCCGGGGCGATAGCCGGTATTGATCATGCCAAGCAGTATGCAGCGCGCTTCCTTGTTCATGTTGTCGAGCGCGCCGGGGGCAAGCAACTTGGTCCTGATCCATTCGACAGAGAAAGGCGGTTTCGTCCGCACCTTGTCGTCTTTGAAGTTAAGTCCGTCGAGCGGCAGGACCAGCCCTAGCCGCTTCATCTTGACCACGGTGCGAAGGATATTGCCGATATGCTGGAAATCCTTGTTTGCCGTGCCGGGCAGTGCGTCGCCGGCCGCAATCCGCTCTCCCCACGTTATGCGGAAGTCGAGCATGTCATCGCCACTGATATCAGCAAGCTCCTTGTCGCCGATTTCCTCGATCAAGTTGGCGATAGCCCGTTCGCGGGGGTGCTTCCAGCGGCGAAGCTGATCCTCACTCTTGCCAAGCGTGTCCTGCTTGGCGAGTGTCCAGTATGTTTCCAATGCCTTGCTGATCGTGATGCCGGGTTCGCGAGCGCCACCCAGAACGGCGCGGGCCTCGATCTCGGCAGCATCGCCATTGAGCTTCAGGGCGGACTCAACACGTTCAAGCAGTTTTTCGCGGGGGAGTTGGGCGACGCGATCAGCCCGCAGGTAGCTATAGCCTCGCACGGCGGCCAGTTCCTTCGCCGCTGCAAACCGTCTCTCCGCATCATCGGTTGCGCCGGCAAGGCTGGCTTCCCATCCCTCAACCATATGCGCCCATGCGGAAGGTGCTTTCTGCTCCGCGACAGTTTTTGAGTCGGTGTGAAGGCTGACCCATACCTGCTTTCGGGTCTCGACTGGGGCATAGCGCTTAGGGACGCGTCGGACCAATTGATAGGTGCGATTGCGGAGTATCAGCTTCACGTGCCACCATTTCCAGCAAGGTACGTTGTGTTAGTCAACATTACAGATGCCGGACATGTATGGCAAATTGTTTAGCGAAATGATTAGCAAATTTGGGCGCGCAAAATGGTCTTTCGGCCGGTTTGGCGGGAATTAAGGGGCGATTTCAAGGCGTTGAGAGAATGTTGAGCAGGCTAAAAGGTTAGCGAATGGCTCCCCGGGCCGGATTCGAACCAGCGACCAACCGGTTAACAGCCGGTTGCTCTACCACTGAGCTACCGGGGAACGGAGGCTCTTTGAGCAAGTGGCGCAGCCTATAGCAAACCCGTTTCGGCTTTGCAAAGCAGCATTTCGCATTTTGCCGAGACTTTTTCGCGCGGTGGTTTCTCGCAATCGGCTTTGCCCACCCACATATTAGCCGTCTTGGCGACGGGCGCGGAACCGAAAGGGCGGCCGCGGCTTTCGTAAGATGGCATTATCGAGCCCCCAGACAGGCAGTTTTTCGCAATGACGGCAGCGGACGAAAACCGGATACCAGAACGAAAAATCTCGGTTTTCGGGCGCGAATTCACCATGCCGCAGTCGCGCGGTCTCAGAATCACTATCGGCGTGCTTTTGACGATTGGCGGCCTTCTCGGGTTCCTGCCGATCCTTGGCTTCTGGATGGTGCCGCTCGGACTGCTGGTACTCTCCTACGAAATAGCCATGGTCCGTCGCCAGCGGCGCCGCTTGGTCGTCTGGTGGGAGCGGCGACGCCGGCCGGACTGAGCGGCCTTGCCGGCGCATCTCGCACGGCGGTGGCCTTCGAAAGAGAATCAATCCTGGCGCCGTCTCTCCGTGCCGCCGACGGATTCCTCCGAATCGGGTTGTGCGCCTGCCTTCAAATCCTCGCTGATCTCCTTCAGGACCGCGGAAGCCGAGGCCAGACGCGCGCGATCACGCGGCGACAGGCTGCCGGTGCCTTCAATTCTCAGGCAGTCGATGGCATAGCGCACCAATTCCTCGCATCCCAGCAGCGACACGCTTTCCGTTTCGTGCGTTTCGTCCCTTGGCTTTGCCGTGGGCATGGCGCAGTCCTCCCTGTTTCTCAACGCAAGCCGGTGCGCGGCGTTTCGTTCGATCATCCGCCATGCTTAACGGATTGCTAATAGGGCGGTTGTGACGGCGATCTGACAGGGGCGGAGCCGGCGCAGAGGAAAGCGTTCGGAATACGTCGTGGCCGCTTGACGGCATTTTCGCCGCAACCTATTGGAACCGGGTGGAACGCCGGGAGCAACGAGGCCTCGTGGCGGAGTGGTTACGCAGAGGACTGCAAATCCTTGCACCCCGGTTCGATTCCGGGCGAGGCCTCCAATCTCCAGGCCAGGCTCCCGCGCGTCAGCGCCGGAGCCTGAGCGTCCTGTCCAATGGACCGCGATTGTGTCGCGGAAAAGCGAGGCTTGGAGCATGAGCGCTGATTTTTCCGAACTTCGCGTCAAGATGGTCGATGGTCAGGTTCGCACCACCGACGTGACCAGCGCGCCGTTGCTCGACGCGATGCTTTCCGTGCCGCGCGAGGTTTTCGTTGGCGATCGCCAGCGCGATCTGGCCTATATCGACGAGGACATCCGCATCACCGGCAGCGCCGATGGCCCGCGCTACCTGATGGAAGCTTCGCCGCTGGCCAAGCTGATGCAACTGGCCGAGATCAGCGTCACCGATTCGGCGCTCGATGTCGGCTGCGGCACCGGCTACGCCTCGGCGATCCTGTCGCGCCTGGCGAGATTCGTCGTGGCGCTCGAAAGCGATTCGGCCTTGGCGCAAACCGCCGCGTCGACCCTGTCCGGCCTGGGCTGCGGCAATGTGACCGTGGTTCAGGGCGCACTGGCGCAAGGCCATGCGGCAAAGGCACCTTACGATGTCATCTTCATCGGCGGCAGTGTCGGCAAAGTGCCGGCGTCGCTGCTCGACCAGCTCGCCGAGGGCGGACGCCTGGTCGCGGTCGAAGGACAGGGCAATTCCGGCGTGGCGCGGCTTTTTGTCAAGGCTGGAGGGGTTGTAACCGGGAGAAGGGCATTTAATGCGGCAATTAAGCCACTACCCGGCTTCGAACGTGAGCATGCTTTCGAATTCTGAATGATTTGGCCTTGCAGCAAAGGCTTTGTCATGGTCGCTTGCATTTGAACGATCGTTGCTGATCCCAGACTGGGGGCACTTTGGGCGGAGCGACAGGGAACATGAAACACGCCACGCCGGCTGCTCCAGAAGGAGGAGCCGGCGCGGCGCGGTTCCCATGGAAAACGAATGAGGGATATACCGTGCCGTCAGTACGCAAATCATTTTTCACCGCCGTCCTTGTTTCGGCGACCGCACTATCCCCACTGGCTGCATCGGCTGAGACCATCACCGGTGCCCTTGCAAAAGCCTATCAGTACAATTCCACACTGAATGCGTCGCGTGCCGGCGTGCGTGTGACCGACGAGAGCGTGGCCATTGCCAAATCGGGCTGGCGTCCGACGGTTACCGGATCGGCCAACATCGACTACACGAACACGCGCCGGGCAAATGACGGCGGCAATTCGAAGCTGACAAGCGGCAGCTACGGCATCCAGATCAACCAGTCGCTGTTCGACGGTTTCCAGACGAGAAACAACGTGGCGGCGGCTGAATCCCACGTCAAGGCGTCGGTCGAAAGCCTGCGCAACACCGAGGAGAACACGCTGTTCAGCGCGGCCACCGCCTATATGGACGTGATTCGCGACCGGCAGATCGCAGTGTTGACCGAGCAGAACCTGCAGTTCCTGACCGAGCAGGCGCGCGCCGCGCGCTCGCGCTTCGACGTCGGCGAAGGTACGCGCACCGATGTCGCGCAGGCCGATGCCCAGCGCGCCTCGGCGGTGGCCTCGCTCAGTGCTGCGCGTGCGCAGGCATTGGCCAGTGCCGCGACCTATCACCAGGTTGTCGGCGACGAGCCGGGCAAGCTCAAGCCAGCCGCGCCATTGGGACGGTTGCTGCCGTCGAGCCTCGACGCCGCGATCGCCATCGGCTCGGCCGAACATCCGGCCATCCTTGCCACCCAGCATCTGGTCGACGCCGCGGCTTTCTCGGTGAAATCGTCCGAGGGCGCGCTGTTGCCGCAGCTGTCGGCCTCGGCCGGTATTTCGGAAAACTACCGCAAAGCCATCCCCGACGTGGCGGGTTCCAACGGCAATTCGACCTCGGCCAATATCGGCGCAACGCTGACCGTCCCGATCTATTCAGGCGGCCGGACTTCGGCGATCGTGCGGCAGAACAAGGAGTCACTCGGGCAAGCGCGTATCCAGGTCGACGTCAGCCGCGACCAGGTCCGCCAGGCTGTCGCCACGGCATGGTCGCAATACACCGCCGCGCAGCAAAGCGTATCCGCCAACAGGCAGGTGATCGAAGCCGCACAACTGGCACTGAACGGCGTCATCGAAGAGCGCAATGTCGGCCAGCGCACGACGCTCGACGTGCTCAATGCCCAAGCTACCCTCATCACCGCCAAGATCAACCAGGCCAATTCCGAACACGACGTGGTCGTGGCGAGCTATGCCATCCTCTCCGCGATCGGCCACCTGTCGGTCGACCGGCTTGCGCTGCAGGTGACGAAGTACAAGCCCGAAGAGCACTACAACGCCGTCAAGGACAAGTGGATCGGCCTGCGCACGCCGGACGGCCGCTAGGCCTTTCGTTCGAACGGCGTTTCCGGGCTGAGCGGTTCGATCGGAAACGCCTGACTGTCGTTGTCCTTCGTTGGGTTGCTGACGGGGACCGTCACACGGCTTTGGCGGAATCGCTCTAATCTGTTGAAATCCCACATGTCCCCGGATTGGGGATTCTCGTGCGGCGATCCGTCGGTTACGCTGTCGTCATGATTCGAATCCGGCTTTTGCCGGAGCGGAAACCTGCAACGGGTCACAAGGGCGGCGGATGTGACGATGGCAACGGCAAGCAGCGCACAGCGCGAACCCTCCATGGAAGAGATACTGGCTTCCATCAGGAGGATCATCGAAGATAGCGACAACGGTCGCAAGCAGCCCGGCGAGGCCGATGAGTTGCAGCAGGATTTGGAGCCCGCGCCGAGTGCTGTTGCGGCCGCCGACATAGACGCGTTCCGCGCCGAACTGCATGCCGTCCCCGAGGTCAGGAAACCGGCCGCTATGGCGGAAGTCCAGGCGCCAGCCGTACAGCCGGCGATCGCACGCACCGAAGCGCCGCCACGTGCCGATCCGGCTGTTGGCAGGACGCCGACGACATTGGCCGAGGTCAGCGCCCGGGTTGCCGCCGGGCCGGTGCCCAGCCGCGACGCGCCAGCGGCTCCCGCGGAGCTTGCGGCGAGTGAAGCCATTATCGCCGATTGGCGTCGCGAGATCGCGGCGGTTGGCGAGCAAGCCAAGGCGATGCCGGACCGGGGCATCCGCAAGCCAGCGGCACGGCCGGACGTGGCGGCGAGCGAAACCGCGGTGGACCCCGCGACCGAGCGGTCTTCGTCGAGCGATGCTCCGGGCACGGCTCAGGCGCGCGCGGCGGCAAACGAAGCGCATGCGGTGCGTCCCGCGATTCTTTCCGAACATACGGGCCGGCAGGTTGCTGCCGCCTTCGGCGAGCTGTCCGACGCCTTTGCAAGCCGCAGCAAGAAGACATTCGACGAGATGGCCGAAGAAATGCTGCGGCCGATGCTGCAGGACTGGCTCGACAACAATCTGCCGACGCTGGTCGAAAGGCTGGTGCGCGAAGAAATCGAGCGCGTGGCACGCGGGGCGCAGTAAGGCTCGCGTCGGGATCAAAGTGCCGCCCTGAGCCCCCGCTTTTGTCAGGCTCAGCTCTCCGCCGATGTTGCGAACGCGAGCAGATTGCCGTCGGGATCGCCGACAATGAAGGTGCGGGCGCCCCAAGGCTCCGCGCGCAGCGTTTGATGGAAGCTGGCGCCCGCCGCTTGATACTCAAGAAACAACCGTTTGATCGCCTCGACGACGATCGTTGCCGAGAGCAGGTCCTCCTTCGCTCGTAGACCCACGTCGACAAGAGGCTGGTCGACATGGCGCAGGTTGAGCCGCGCACCGTCCCGAAACACCTGCGCGTAGAAGGGCGGTTCGCCATAGGTGAAGCGCGTCTTGAAGCCGAGTTTGTGTTCGTAGAATGAACAGGCGGCTTTGATGTCGGAAACGAAAAGCTGAGGCTCGGCCACGGCGAGAAACGGCTGCGAGGCATCGGCTGTGGTGCTGTCGATCATGGTCTGAAGGCCTTTCTTCAGCGCCTGCCAAGTCTCGAAACCCGCCTTCTTAGCGACCAGTTCCTGGGCGTCAGTGAGCTTGAAGCTGTGATCCAGGATCTGGCTGTCGGTCAGATGACGGAAGCGCGGCAACAGCGAGCCGATTGCATCGGCGACGGGATAATACCGCTGGCGATGCCATCTCAGGTAGAGTTTCGCCTGTTTCTTATGGTGCTCGAGTGTGGGCATGGGCGCGTTGATGTTGAGGGTAGCGTAGGCGGGCAATGCCCCTCCGGCCGGAAGCCGATGCGCTCTACAGCAGCGCTGGCAACTTACGCGCCGCTGCCATACGCGGTCAAGCTGCGGTACGCCGGATGCCGCTGCTGGCAAGGGCATTGGCCAGCGACGGCGCGCGTCGCGGGATGATGTCCGGCACCGTTGCCCCCGCTCCTCGCAGCCGCACCTGAACGAAATGCGCGGCAGCCGCTGACGCCATTGCCCGCGACCTGGAGGCCGTCTATCTCTAGGCCGGCGAGTGCCCGCCAGCCGTCCTCGCGGTTGACTTGGCCAGGACCTTCCGATTTACACCGAACCAGCAAAATTCCCGACAGCGCGGACCGTTTTCCCATGCTTGAAAAGACCTACGACGCAAAAACCGTCGAGCCGAAGATCGCCAGGGTGTGGGAGGAAGCCGACGCGTTTCGCGCCGGCGCTGGGGCGGAGGAGGGGACCGAGGCCTTCACCATCGTCATTCCGCCGCCCAATGTCACTGGCTCGCTGCATATGGGCCATGCGCTCAACAACACGCTGCAGGACATCCTGGTGCGCTTCGAGCGCATGCGTGGCAAGAACGTCCTGTGGCAGCCCGGCATGGACCATGCCGGCATCGCCACGCAGATGGTGGTCGAGCGCCGGCTGATGGAAAACCAGATCCATCGCCGCGATCTCACCCGCGAAGAATTCATCGAGAAGGTGTGGGAATGGAAGGCCGAATCGGGTGGGTTGATCTTCAACCAGCTGAAACGTCTCGGTGCCTCCGCCGACTGGTCGCGCGAACGCTTCACGATGGACGAGGGCCTGTCCAAGGCCGTGCTCGAAGTGTTCGTTACGCTCTATAAGGAAGGGCTGATCTACAAGGACAAGCGCCTTGTGAACTGGGACCCGAAACTGTTGACCGCAATCTCCGATCTCGAGGTCGAGCAGCAGGAGGTCAACGGCAATCTCTGGCATTTCCGCTATCCGGTCGAAGGCGTGGCCTTCGATCCGGAAAACCCGAAAACCTTCATCATCGTGGCGACGACTCGTCCCGAGACGATGCTAGGCGACACGGCTGTCGCGGTGAATCCCGACGACGAGCGGTTCCAGCATCTCATCGGCAAGAACGTCGTCCTGCCGATCGTCGGGCGCAAGATACCTGTCGTGGCCGACGAGTATTCCGATCCGGAAAAGGGGTCCGGAGCGGTCAAGATCACGCCGGCGCATGATTTCAACGACTTCGAGGTCGGCAAGCGCCACAAGTTGCCGGCGATCAACATCCTCACCGTCGAAGCCGCCATCAAGCTCAGGGATAATGAGGACTTCCTCGCCGGCCTCGAGGTGACGCCGGAGCGTCAGGCGGTATGGGACGAACTCGACGGCCTCGACCGTTTCGTCGCGCGCAAGAAGATCGTCGAACTGATGGAGGCCGGCGGCTTCCTCGACAAGGTCGAGCCGCATCGCCACGCGGTGCCGCATGGCGACCGCGGCGGCGTGCCGATCGAACCGTTCCTCACCGAACAGTGGTATGCCGATGCGGCCGAGCTCGCCAAGCCGGCGATCGCCTCGGTGCGCGAAGGTCGTACCAACTTCGTCCCGAAAAATTGGGAAAAAACCTATTTCGACTGGATGGAGAACATCCAGCCCTGGTGCATTTCACGCCAGTTGTGGTGGGGACATCAGATTCCGGCCTGGTATGGGCCGGACGGGCGCGTCTTCGTCGAGAAGACCGAGGAAGAGGCGCTGAGTGCGGCGATCGAATATTATTTGGCTCTGGAAGGGCCATGGAAGGCCTGGGTCGAGGACAAGCTCGAGAACTTCAAGCCGGGCGAGATACTGATCCGCGACGAGGATGTGCTCGACACCTGGTTTTCGTCGGCGTTGTGGCCGTTCTCGACGCTTGGCTGGCCGGACCAGACACCGGAACTGAAAACCTATTACCAGACCGACGTGCTGGTCACCGGCTTCGACATCATCTTCTTCTGGGTTGCCCGCATGATGATGATGGGCCTGCACTTCATGGACGAGGAACCGTTCCACACCGTCTATGTCCATGCGCTGGTGCGCGACAAGAACGGCGCCAAGATGTCGAAGTCGAAAGGCAACGTCATCGACCCGCTCGATCTCATCGACGAATATGGCGCCGACGCATTGCGCTTCACCCTGACCGTGATGGCGGCGCAGGGGCGCGACGTGAAGCTCGACCCGGCGCGCATCGCCGGCTACCGCAATTTCGGCACCAAGCTGTGGAACGCGACGCGCTTTGCCGAGATGAACGAAGTCGCGCGCAATGACGATTTCTGGCTGAACGACGCCAAGCTGGCGGTCAACCGCTGGATCCTGACCGAGTTGACGCGCGCCGCGCGCGAGATCACCGACGGCATCACCTCGTACCGCTTCAACGAGGCGGCTGGAGCGGCCTACCGCTTCGTCTGGAACCTGTTCTGCGACTGGTATCTGGAACTGCTGAAGCCGGTGTTCATGGGCACGGACGAGGCGGCCAAGGCTGAAAGCCGCGCCTGCGTCGCCTTCGTGCTCGACGAGATCTACAAGCTGCTTCATCCGATGATGCCGTTCATGACCGAAGAGTTGTGGGCGCAGACGGCGGGCGAAGGCAGGGAACGGGCCTCGCTGCTGTGCCACGCCGCATGGCCGTCGCCGGATTTCGAGGACGCGGAAGCAGCCGCCGACATCAATTGGCTGGTCGATCTCGTCTCCGGCATCCGCTCGGTGCGCTCTGAGATGAACGTGCCGCCGGCGGCCATTGCGCCGCTCGTGGTGGTCGGCGCCAACGACGTGACGCGCGAACGACTGATTCGCGAGGAGTCCGCGATCAAGCGGCTGGCGCGCGTCGGCGACATCTCGCTCGCCGATGCGGCACCCAAGGGGTCGGCGCAGATCGTGCTCAACGAGGCGACGATCTGCCTGCCGCTTGGCAGCCTGATCGACCTCACGGCGGAGGCCGTGCGGCTGCAAAAGGAACTGGTCAAGGTGACCGAGGAAATCGCGCGCCTGCACAAGAAGCTGTCGAATGAGAAATTCGTCGCCAGCGCGCCGGCGGAGATCGTCGAAGGCGAACGAGAAAAGCTCGCAGAATATCGCGACGCGCAGGACAAGCTTTCGGTGGCGCTGACCAGGGTTCGTGACGCCGGCTGAAGGGCAGATTCGCGGTCTCTTTGGGACGGCTCAATCGGGTTCTTTTGGCCTCGAAAACAGGCATTCCGTTGCGTTAATGTTGACGTAAACGGAAACTTTTCGCCCTATTGTTGCCTTAATGTAACAATGGGGCGTCTGATCCCTCAGAACTGGCTATTTTGAGCCCTTTTGCATGATTTCTGCTGCTTTTTGGGGCGAGATACGCCTGACGGGCCGTTTTTTAGCCTCGTGGCAGCGGTTTGCATTTTGTCCAAAATGCGTCCGGCGAACATGTACATGTACACCCCGAGAATTCGTTGTTGCACCGTTAACCTGAATTGGTTCTAGCTTCACGCACTCGAATTCGGGGAGGGACATCCGTGAACAATTTGCGTCTGAAAGCACTGCTGGTGGCAGGGTGCTTTTCGCTGGCTTTAATCGGAACGGCGACGAACCCGGCGCACGCCGGGGGCATTGAGCGCGGCGGCTACGATATCGACCTGCTGTTCGATCCGGCGCCGTTCGCCACGGAAGCGGAAGCGACTTACGTCATGCCGCAACGCAAGCTCAAGAATGCGGTGGATACAGATCCAAAAGACGGAAACGTCACGTTCTTGGGCAGCACAGCGAATGACAGCGAGAACTATTGGGTGCCGCGCATCGGCGTCAAGGCGCAGGTCGTCCAGGGCATCGACTGTATGTTCGACTATTCCCAGCCTTGGGGTGCACACACCAATCCGGGTCTGTGGGCCGGTGCCGAGTCCAATATGGAAACCGAGATCAAGAGCAACAACTATGCTGGTACTTGCTCTTACAAAATGGACGCCGGCAAGGGCCAGATCCGCTTCATCGGAGGTGTCTTCTATCAGGAAGTCTATGGCTTCAAGCAAGATCTGGTGTCGCCGCTGGTGCCTGGTTTTCAGGGCACCGGCCGTGTTGATCTCAAAGGCACCGGCTGGGGCTGGCGCGCTGGCTTGGCTTATGAAATTCCTGAGATCGCGCTGCGCGCGAGCCTCGTGTACAATTCGCGGGTCAAGCTCGACAACATCTCGGGCACGCTGGATTTGACGCATGTTGGCAGTGTCGTGCTTCCGATCTACGGCGCGACCGAGTACATGCCGGACACGGTAGAATTGAAGTTGCAGTCAGGCATAGCGCCCGGCTGGCTTGCCTTTGGGTCGCTCAAGTGGGTCAACTGGAGCCTGCTGCAGAGTGTTCCGATTTGCGTTCAAGGTACTCCCGCCGCGGCATGCGTTACAGGTGATGCTCTGCATTCAGGCCAGATCACCTCGCTGGATCTGATGTATCGTGACGGCTGGACGGTCACGGGCGGCCTCGGCCATAAGTTCAACGATGACTGGAGCGCGGCCGGTCAGCTTTCCTGGGATCGCGGCACCTCGCACGGCTATGGTTCGCAAACCGATACCTGGACGCTGGGCGGCGGCGTCGCCTACACGCCCAAGCCCAACATCGAAGTTCGTCTGGCTGGTGCGATCGGCGTCCTGACCAGCGGCCATTCGGGCACAGTGGCGGGTGAGAACGGCTACGTTGCCGGCAAAGAGGTCAGCTACGACTTCGGCAACGACCTGGTTACCGCGATTTCGGGCGGCCTCAAGATCAAGTTCTAAGCCTCCTGGAAGTTATAATAAAAGGCCGGGCTCAGCCCGGCCTTTTTGTCTGATCCGGCATTTTCGGCAACCCCGTTATGCAACCTGCGTTGCATATAGGCCGCACTGTTGCCACCTGATGCGATTGTGACGTTTTGGCAACAGTTTGCGAGCAACCCCTGCGCCAGAAGTCCGGCCGAGGAAATTGCCTATTTCCCGCCATAAACCCGGCGCACCTCGATCTTGTCCCGGGACATGCTCCAAAAGGCTCGGCGATGGGACAGGCCGCACCGCCCGCGGCAAGGATGAGAATGGACGCCAAGGTCATTTCAAAGGCTAAGCTCCCTAGCCGCCATGTGACTGTCGGTCCGGCGCGTGCGCCGCACCGGTCCTATCTCTATGCCATGGGCCTGTCGGCGGCCGAGATCGCGCAGCCGCTGGTCGGCGTCGCGTCCTGCTGGAACGAAGCAGCACCCTGCAACATCTCGCTGATGCGCCAGGCGCAGGTGGTCAAGAAGGGCGTCGCAGCCGCCAATGGCACGCCGCGCGAGTTCTGCACCATCACCGTCACCGATGGCATCGCCATGGGCCACCAAGGCATGAAGTCGTCCCTGGTGTCGCGCGAGGTCATCGCCGATTCGGTCGAGCTCACGATGCGCGGCCATTGCTACGATGCGCTGGTCGGCCTCGCCGGCTGCGACAAGTCGCTGCCCGGCATGATGATGGCCATGGTGCGGCTCAACGTGCCGTCGGTCTTCATCTATGGCGGTTCGATCCTGCCCGGCAGCTATCGCGGCCGCCAGATCACCGTGCAGGATGTGTTCGAGGCGGTCGGCCAGCACTCGGTCGGCACGATCGACGATGCCGAGCTGCTTGAAATCGAGCAGGCCGCCTGTCCGTCGGCCGGTTCCTGCGGCGCCCAGTTCACCGCCAACACCATGGCCACCGTCGCGGAGGCAATTGGCCTCGCGCTGCCCTATTCCTGCGGCGCACCGGCGCCCTACGAAATGCGCGACCGTTTCAATTTCGCCTCGGGCGAAAAGATCATGGAGCTGATCGCGAAAAACATCCGCCCGCGCGACATCGTCACGCTGAAGGCGCTGGAAAACGCGGCGACCGTGGTTTCGGCCACCGGCGGCTCGACCAATGCGGCACTGCATCTGCCGGCGATCGCGCATGAGGCGGGGATCAAGTTCGACCTGTTCGACGTGGCGAAAATCTTCGAGAAGACGCCCTACATCGCCGACCTCAAGCCAGGCGGCAAATATGTCGCCAAGGACATGTTCGAGGCAGGCGGCATCCCGCTGCTGATGAAGACGCTGCTTGACCACGGCTATCTGCATGGCGATTGCCTGACGGTCACTGGCCGTACTTTGGCCGAAAATATGGAGCACGTTGCCTGGAATGAACACCAGGATGTGGTCCGCCCGGCCAACAGACCTATTACCCAAACCGGCGGTGTCGTGGGGTTGAAGGGAAACCTTGCCCCCGAAGGCGCGATCGTGAAGGTCGCGGGCATGGCGGAGTTGAAATTCTCCGGCCCGGCGCACTGCTTCGATTCGGAAGAGGAATGTTTTGAGGCGGTGACGAACCGCGCCTATCAGGAAGGCGAGGTTCTGGTCATCCGCTATGAAGGACCGCGCGGCGGCCCGGGCATGCGCGAGATGCTGTCGACGACGGCGGCACTCTACGGCCAGGGCATGGGCGGCAAGGTGGCGCTGATCACCGATGGCCGCTTCTCGGGCGCGACACGCGGCTTCTGCATCGGCCATGTCGGGCCGGAAGCGGCGGTGGGCGGCCCGATCGGTCTCATCAGGGATGGCGACGTGATCACGATCGACGCGGTGAACGGCACGATCGAGGTGGCGCTGTCCGAGAGCGAGCTGGCGGCGCGAGCGAAGACATGGAAGGAGCGCACGACTGACTATCAGTCTGGCGCGATATGGAAATACGCACAAACGGTAGGGTCCGCCAGGGATGGCGCGGTCACCCATCCGGGCGGTGCGAAAGAAACACACTGCTATGCGGATATCTGAGTTGTTGAAGTCAACACCAGAGTTGTTGAGGTCATCCGTCCTTTCGGCACTGGTCGCGGTCGCGATCTTTGGCGCCGTGGGCCAGGCCATGGCCTTCGACGACAAGGTGTTCGACGACAAGACCGGCGTGAAGCCGCAGTCGAGCCCCTGGGCGGTGTTCCAGTTCGGTTTCTCCGCCTACAAGAGTGGCCACAAGGAGCAGGCCGCCGAGGCCTATAAATACGCCGCCGAAAACGGCCAGATCGGCGCCACCTGGAAGCTTGCCCGCATGTATGCCGAAGGCGACGGCGTGGCCCGCGACGATTATGAGGCGTTCAAGTTCTTCTCGGAGATCGTCGACCAGGACGTCGAGCCCGGCTCTCCGGAAGAAAGCTACGTCTCCGACGCTCTGGTGGCGCTCGGTGACTATCTGCGCACGGGCATTCCCGGCAGCCCGGTCACCGAGAACGAGGTGGCGGCGCAGGAATACTACATGCGCGCCGCCGCCAACTACCGCAATCCGAACGCCCAGTTCGAGATGGGCCAGATGTTCCTGAAGGGCGAGGGCGGCGTGAAGGCCAGCGTCAAGCAGGCCGGGCGCTGGTTCCAGCTCGCCGCCGAGAAGGGCCATGCCGGCGCACAGGCGACGCTTGGCCACCTGTTGTTCCAGAGCGGCAAGATCGTGCGTGGCCTGGCGATGATGACCGCGGCCCTCGAGCGTGCGTCGCCGGCCGATCAGCCCTGGATCCGCGGCATGCAGGAAGAGGCGTTCGCCGCGGCCGGCGAAGCCGACCGCCGCACCGCGATCTCGCTGGCGGACGATATCCTGACCAAGGGCAACAACACCGATCAGTAGGCTCTTTCTCCCGTTACCATGCGACGAGCGGAGGAGCGATCCGTGTAGTGGACGAAAAGCCAACTGCTTGGCTTTTCGAGCGACAAACGCCAGCAAGGCACCGAGGGGCAGCGTCGGCCTATCAAGGCTCGTCTCGATCTGAAGGCGAGGCAATCCAGAAGAAAATCAGTTTTCGGTCGGTTCCGTCGGCACCATGCTTGGCGCGGGTGTCGAGATCGGCGTGACGTGCACGTGCGGCGCCATGGTGTTTGCGGGGCAGCTATCGCCAACCTTGGTCCAGGATGTGTTGTTGAGCACCATGTCGCAGCGAGCCAAATGACTCTGATCGGCGACCGTCAGGCAGGCGACCTGGCCGACCGGATAGGATTTTCCATTGGCAAGACATTCCTGCGCGGCGAGAGCCGGCACGATCGCGACCGTGGCGAATGCCACGCCGATCGGACAAAGAGCAAATCGAATGGTCATGGGAACCCCGGCCGCCATGATGATCTCCCATCATGCGTCGGAATGTGGCGATATGAGGTCCTCCGGTATCGGCGCGCCCGGCACTAGCCCGCAGCGGCAGGCCCCAGGTCAGGCCGGCAGCAAGGCGAGGTCGATGGCAACCGGGACGTGATCGGACGGTTTTTCCCAGGCGCGCACATGCTTTTCGATCGAGGCCGATGAGAACCTGTTCGCGGCTTCCGGCGACAACAGCAGATGGTCGATGCGGATGCCGTTGTTCTTCTGCCAGGCGCCGGCCTGATAGTCCCAGAAGGTGTAGGTGTCCGAGGCATCGGTGACCGCGCGCACCGCCTCGGTGAAGCCGAGGTTCAAAAGCCGCCGGAAGGCTTGCCGCGTCTGCGGCTGGAACAGCGCGTCGCCCAGCCAGTTCTCGGGAAATCGCGCGTCGACCGGCTCGGGGATGACGTTATAGTCCCCGGCCAGCACCAGCGCCTCTTCCAGCCTCAGGCGCTCCTGTGCCCAGCGCTCCAGCCGCGCCATCCAGGACAGCTTATAGGGAAATTTCTTCTCGTCATCGATCGGGTTGCCGTTCGGCAGATAGAGCGAGGCGACGCGAAGCGCCCCCTTGTCGGTCGAGAACACGCCTTCGATGAAACGCGCCTGTTCGTCGGCATCGTCGCCCGGCAGGCCTTTGATAACTTCGTCGAAGCGCAGCTTCGACAGCAGCGCGACACCGTTGAAGCCCTTCTGGCCGTGAATTTCGACATTGTAGCCAAGCGCCTCGATCTCGGCGCGCGGGAACTGCTCGTCGACCGTCTTGATCTCCTGCAGGCAGACGATGTCGGGCGCGCTTTCGGTCAGCCAATGGGTCAGGTTGCCGATGCGGGCGCGCACGCCATTGATGTTCCAAGTGACGATTTTCATGACGGTCTCATTGTTCCTGCGACGGAAGGCGTTCGACGAGTCCGATCGTATTGCCTGCCGGGTCCTTTATAAAGGCCATCCATTCGCTTTCCCCCGCCGGACCGAACTGCCCCTCGGTGTCGCGATGGACCAGCGTCGGCGGCGCGGTGAAGGGAATACCGGCTGCCCTTGCCTCGGCGTGGAAGGCTTCGAGGCCAACACTATCGAGATAGATGGTGCCGGCCGAGATGCCATCGGTGAACAACAGCCTGACATCGCCGACCATGATGAAGGCGATGCCGGGCGGATCGTAGCGGGCATGAACGCTCATGCCGAGGACATCGCGCCAAAAGGCCAACGTCGCGTCGAGGTCGCGACCGGCGGAGAGCGCAACCTGACGAACCGCGCCGGTTGCGGGCATCTCGGTCCTAGATGGAGAAGCTGGTGCCGCAGCCGCAGGAGGCGACCGCATTCGGGTTCCTGATCTGGAACGACTGGCCCATCAAATCGTCGACGAAGTCGATGACCGAACCGCCCATATAGACCAGGGACAGATCGTCGATCAGCACCGTGGCACCGTCCTTTTCGATAGCGACGTCGTCGTCGTTGCGTGTGTCGACCAGGTCGAACTTGTAGGAAAAGCCGGAGCAGCCGCCGCCTTCGACCGAAACGCGCAGCGCTGTCTTGCCGGCTTCGGCCGAAACAATCCTGGCGATCCGCTTGGCGGCAGCCTCGGTCATCTCGACTTTCATGGCGGTCTTGGCATCCGCGCCCATAGGCGTCACCTTGCTTTCGGTTTCACATGATAGGTATGAAGCGCGACGGGGCAAGTCAACTGCGGCAGCATCAGCCATGACAAATGAGCTTGGCGACATCGGATTCGGCTATCGGCCACGCGCGGCCTATGCCACGGATCCGGCCCGCTCGCGCGGCCGGCTGTTCGATGAGGTGGAAAGTCCGACCCGCACGCCGTTCCAGCGCGACCGCGACCGGATCATCCATTCGACGGCGTTTCGGCGGCTCAAACACAAGACGCAGGTCTTCATCGCCCATGAAGGCGACCACTACCGCACAAGGCTGACCCATTCGATCGAAGTGGCGCAGATCGCGCGTGCGCTGGCGCGGGCGCTGCGCGGCGACGAGGATCTCGCCGAGGCGGTGGCGCTGGTGCATGATTTCGGCCACACGCCATTTGGCCACACAGGCGAGGACGCGCTGAACGAAAAGATGGCGGTTTGGGGCGGCTTCGACCACAACGCACAATCGCTGCGCATCGTGACCAGGCTGGAGGCTCGCTACGCCGAATTCGATGGGCTCAATCTGAGCTGGGAAACGCTGGAAGGCCTGGTCAAGCACAATGGTCCGCTCACCGACAGCAGCGGCCAGGGCCTGAAAGGGCCGGTACCGCAGGCGATCCGCGACTACTCGCAATTGCAGGATCTCGAACTTGACCGGTTCGCCGGCATCGAAGCGCAGTGCGCGGCGATTGCCGATGACATCGCCTACAACACGCATGATATCGACGATGGGCTGCGGTCAGGGCTTTTGACGCTGGACATGCTGAAGGCCGTTTCGCTGCCCGGAACGATCCTGAAGAGTGTGCGTGAGCGCTATCCCAGGCTTGATGACGTGCGCACCGGCCACGAATTGATGCGGCGGCAGATCACGGCCATGGTCGAGGATGTGATCAAGTCGACGACCGCCAATCTGGAGCGGATCAGGCCGCCGAGTGCCGACGCGGTAAGGGCGGCGGGGGAGACGATGGTGACCTTTTCGGCCGAGATGGCGGAAGCCGAGAAGGAACTGAAGGCCTTCCTCTACAAGCACCTCTACCGGCACGAGGAGGTCATGCGGGTGCGCGCGGACGCCGAGCAGATCGTCAGGGACCTGTTCGATGTCTATTTTGCCGATCCGCGCGCCATGCCGGACGGCTGGCGCGAAGGGCTGGACCGCGCGCAGGATCGCATCAAGGCGCGCAGTGTCGCCGATTTCCTGGCCGGCATGACCGACACCTACGCGCTCAAGGAACACAGGCGTTTGTTTGACCGCACCCCGGATTTGAGCTAGGGCGGGCTCGATTTGCCGGCCAACGGGCCGGATTCGTCACAAAGCCGCCAGAGCATACACCATGAACATCTTCGCCGATTTCACCGCGCGAGTCGTAAAAGCTGTCGAAGCGCTTGACCTGAAAGACAAGGACGGCGTTTCGCCTGATCTGTCGCGTATCGCCGTCGAGCCGCCGCGCGACGCCACACACGGCGATCTCGCGACCAACGCGGCAATGGTGCTGGCCAAGCCGACCGGACAAAACCCGCGCGCGCTGGCCGAGAAACTGGCGGAAGCGCTACGGGCCGACAGGGACGTCGCCGCCGCCGAGGTCGCCGGTCCGGGTTTCGTCAATCTGCGGCTCAAGGACGGTTTCTGGCAGGCGCATCTGTCGGCGCTTCTGGGCGAAGGGCGCAATTATGGCCGTTCGACGATCGGCGCCGGCCACAAAACCAACGTCGAATATGTCTCGGCCAACCCGACCGGGCCGATGCATGTCGGCCATTGCCGGGGTGCCGTCGTCGGTGATGCGCTCGCCAACCTGATGGCGTTCGCCGGCTACGACGTGACCAAGGAATATGTCATCAACGACGCCGGTGGGCAGATCGACGTGCTCGGCCGCTCGGTCATACTGCGCTACCGCGAGGCGCTCGGTGACGACATCGGCGAGATACCACCAGGGCTTTATCCGGGCGACTATCTCGTCCCTCTTGGCCAGGCGCTAGCCAAGGAATTTGGCCGGGGCCTGCTGCAGATGCCGGACGAGGAGGCTCTGGCTATCGTCAAGGATCGCGCCATCGATGCGATGATGGCGATGATCCGCGAGGACTTGGCGCTGCTCAACGTCCACCACGACGTGTTTTTCTCCGAACGCACGCTGCATGCAGACAATGCCCGGAAGATCCGCTCTGCGATCAACGACCTGACGCTGAAGGGCCATATCTACAAGGGCAAGCTGCCGCCGCCCAAGGGCGAGAAGCCGGACGACTGGGAAGACCGCGAACAGACGCTGTTCCGCTCGACCGCCGTCGGCGACGACATGGACCGGGCGCTGGTCAAGTCCGATGGCTCGTTCACCTATTTCGCCGCCGATGTGGCGTATCTGAAGGACAAGGTCGATCGCGGCTTCGTCGACCTGATCTATGTTCTCGGTGCCGACCATGGCGGCTACGTCAAGCGCCTGGAAGCCTTGGCGCGGGCGATTGCCGGCGACGACGTCAAGCTCACCGTCCTCTTGTGCAATCTGGTCAAGCTGTTTCGCGATGGCGAGCCGGTGCGTATGTCGAAGCGGTCCGGCGACTTCGTGACGCTGCGCGAGGTGGTGGAGGAAGTCGGACGCGATCCGATCCGCTTCATGATGCTCTATCGCAAGAACGATGCGCCGCTCGATTTCGACTTCGCCAAGGTGACCGAGCAGTCCAAGGACAATCCGGTGTTCTACGTGCAGTATGCCTCGGCGCGCTGCCATTCGGTGTTCCGGCAAGCGAGCGAACAGTTGGGGGAGGCGAATTTCGATCGCAACGGCCTGGCGGCCGCGGTAACGTCGCTGACCGACGAAGGTGAAATCGGCCTGATCCGAAAACTCGCTGAATATCCGCGTCTGATCGAGTCCGCCTCTCTTGCGCTCGAGCCGCATCGGCTGGCATTTTATCTCTATGATCTGGCTTCCAGTTTCCATGGACACTGGAACCGTGGCACGGATAATCCGGACTTACGTTTTGTTAAGGTTAACGACCGACAATTGACGCATGCCAGACTAGGGCTGGTGCAGGCTGTTTCGGATGTTCTGACGTCCGGCCTGACGTTGATCGGAGCCGCCGCGCCCACCGAAATGCGTTAGGTTTGACTAAAAAACCTGTCACCTTTTGCCCACATTGCGCTGGTAAGGGCCAACCCTGCGCGACGTCCAAGGCGTCCGAATGAGTGCGAGTTCGGGAACAATAATGGCAGACAGAACCCAGCTGAGAGTAGCCGACAACAACGATATCGGCGAGGATGATCCGTTCGCGGAACTGACCAGGATCATGGGATTCGACCCACGCCAGCCGGTCAAGCCGGCCGAGCCGAAAGCCGCTGTCGCCGATGGGGCTGCGCGAGAGGGCGATTTCGACATCGATCTCGAGAAGGAACTGATGGGCGAGTTCGACGCTGTCGATAGCGTTGCTGCTCCAGTTGTCGAAGCTCGTGAGCCGGCATTCGAGCCGATGGCCGTCGATGTGGCTGACGACGATCTTGCGCTGTCGCTCGATGACGATTTCCACCTGGACATGGCTGAAGTCGATGACCAGACGGTCGCCGCCAGCCATGCGAACCCTGGCGCCTCGGAAGCCGTGCTGTCCGTCGAGCCTGCCTTGGACGCCGCTTTCGACAGTGCCGTCGCCAGTTCTCTCGAAGACGTTTCGTCCTTCGACGACGATCTGCCAATGGAGGACAAGCTTGCCGCCTCGCTCGACCAGGATTTCCATATCGAGGACGAGGCAGCCGAGACCCGGTATGCCGTTGAATCGCCGGTTGCCGAAGTGCCGGTGGCCGTCGAGCCGGCCTCCAATCATGAAGTCGACGATGCGGTCGCGATCTCGCTCGAAGACGAGCTGATGCTCGACGACCATCAGCGCCAAGAGGCTGCTGTCGAATATCCAGAACCTGTACTGGCCGCCGCGAGTGAGACCCAGGCGATCTCCGAAGAGGATTTCGTGGGTCACTTCGAAGACGCCATGGCAGATGTCGACGTGGATTTTGACGTTCAGGCGGATGAGCCAGAGGCTTTTGACGACACGCAAGCGCACCAGTTGCTGGCCGATGCGGTCGACACGACGGACGAGATTCCAGGTGTTGAAGCCATTTCGGACCACTCTTTCGACCTGAATTTGGACGAGGCGTTTGCCCTACCCGGCGAAGAGCCCGTCGCTGAAATCGCCGCGGCTCCGGCGCAGTCGGCAGCGCCCGTGGCAACCATTGTGCCGCCAGTGCAAGCCCCCATCGCGGACGAACGAAGCCTCGAAGACGAGTTGAACGCGCTTCTTGGCGCCATGACCGCGCGCACGCCGCCATCGGCCAAGGAGCCGGTCATGGCTCAGCCTGTCGTGAACCAGCCGGCCGCGGTACCCGTTCAGCCGCCTCTCGGCGCGACAGCAAAGGTCGCGGAGGAACCCGCCGATCTTGCTGGTGATCTCGACTGGGATCTCGATGAAGCAGTATCCGAGGATGTGCATCACGCCGGATCCGCCCAGGCCGCCGGCGCCAACCTCGACGACCTGTTGCTCGATGAACTTCAGGACCAGGATTTCGGTTCGGATGGCGCTGAACTGGGCGATGTCGATCTCGACAATGATGCCTTGGATGCCGCCCTGGCCAAAAGCATCGATTCGCATGACGAAACAGCGTCCCGGCGGGATCAGGCCGATTCGCTCGATTGGCTGGCGGATCGCTCCGCACAGTCGGAGCCTGCCCGTTCTTGGAGCCGCGTGACACCGGTCCCCCAACAGCCGGCATTTGCCGCGCAGCCTGTCGCCTCGACGGCGGCCAGGACGGCAGCGCCGGAAGTGGCCACGGTGCCTTCCTACCGTTCGGCCGAGCCGGCTGCAGTTGCTCCCTATTTGGCTCCGGTGTCGGCACCGCAGGCGCCGCAGTCCTCAAGCTATGAAGAGATGCCCGACGTCGAGACGGTCGATGTGCCGGAGCGTGTCGTGGCGCTGGCTGACGATCTAGACATTCCAGAGTTGCATTTCGAGGAAGATCAGCCGGCAGCGTCCGGTTATGACGATCTCGACGCCGAATTCGCCAGTCTTCTGACTGAGATGAATTCCGTGGAGGTCGCGCCTGCCGACGCCAGCGCCGCCGCTTATGCCGACGAATCCTACAATGCCGGGTACAATCCGGGATATGTCGGCGTCAATCTGGGATATGACAGGGTCAATCCGGGCTATGACAGCGTCAATCCCAGATATGGTGCGGCCAATCCGGGATCCGAAGAGCCCAGGCAAGCCTATCAGCCGGAGGCGCGGACCTATGCGGCACGGCCGGCGGAAATGGCTGCCCGCGCGTCGGCGGCTTCGGCCTATGCCGATGCTGCCGAAGGCTTCGATCTCGACAATCTGCCCGGCAGCCAGCCGGTCTCGCAGGCGGACGATTTTACCGTCGATGAACTCGACTACGATCCCGAACTGGACGAAGCGATGTCGGTTCCGGGCCTCGGCGAGCGGGAAGCCGCCAGGTCGTCGGGCCGGCGCGGCCTGTTCATTGCCGCGATTGTCGGTGCCGTGGCGGTCGCTGGCGGTCTTGGCGCCTTCGCGCTGTCTTTTGGCGGCAAGGGCGGCAGCGAAGCTCCGGTGATCGTCAAGGCCGACAATTCGCCGATCAAGATCAAGCCGGAAAATCCGGGCGGCACCGTGGTGCCGAACCAGGACAACAAGGTCTATGACGCGGTGGTCAAGGGTGCGAAGCCCGCCGAGCCGGTCCAGCAGAAGCTTGTCACCAACGTCGAGGAACCGGTGAACGTGCAGGCGAAGGACGCGGCCCGCGCCGTCGATCTTTCCCCCGACCAGAACGCCGCCGCCGGCACGGATAGTGGTGGCGATGTTTCGACCGCCGGCGCGGCCTCGGCCGACAATGCGACGCCCTCGCCGAAGTCGGAGGATCGCATCGCCCAGGTCCTGCAGGACGCCGACAAGGGCACCAACAATAATGTCGTTGCCGTTGCGCCGCGCAAGGTCAGGACCATGGTGGTCAAATCCGACGGCTCACTGGTGGCGCGCGAAGACCCGGCACCGGCGGCACCTCAGGTGGCCGCGGCGGAGCCGACCGATCCGGCGCCTCAGCATGTGGCGCCTGCCGGTCAGGCCGAGGCCGACCAGACTGGCACTGACCAGACTGGCACTAACCAGACTGGCACTGACCAGACCGGCACCGTGGCGCCCGCCGCCGCGCGGGCCGACGACGAGCCGGCTCTGAAGCCCGCCGCCAAGCCTGCCAAGGCTGAGGCCAAGACGCAGTCGGCCAATACGCCAGCCAAGGTTGCGATCGCGCCGCAGCGTCCGTCCGACCAGCCGGTCGACGTGGTCGGCGAGGTCAAGCCCGATCAGGTCGCTTCCATCGATCCGGCCTCGACCGCGACCGGCAGCGGTTCGTGGTCGATACAGATCGCTTCGCAGCCGACGGTGGACAGCGCCCAATCGACCTACCAGGATCTGCAGCGCCGCTATGGCAGCGTGCTTTCCGGCCGCACGGCCAACATCGTCAAGGCCGAGATTGCCGGCAAGGGCACGTTCTACCGCGTCCGCGTTCCGGCCCAGTCGCGCAACGATGCCATCAATTTGTGCACCAGCTACAAGGCTGCGGGCGGCAACTGCTTCGTCTCGCGCTAGACCTCGATCCATCTCCCAAAGCCGGCGCGGCCCAAGGCCACGCCGGCTTTTTCATATGGCGACCTTCATATGCCTGACTTTTTCATGTGGAAGCATGTCTTGCAGTCCGCCGCATGCGGTCAGGCATGATTCCCTTTGATCGCGCGAAGCCCTAGACTTCTGAAATGACCGAATCAAAATCCATGATCCTCGGCTGTGCCGGGAAATCGCTCACCCGCGAAGAAATCAATTTCTATCGCAACGAATGCCCGTGGGCCTTCATCCTGTTTGCCCGCAATATCGGCGAGGCCGAGCAGATCCGCGATCTGGTCGCCGAAATGCGCGACTGTATCGGACGCCCCGACGCGCTGGTGTTCATCGACCAGGAAGGCGGCAGGGTACAACGCCTGCGGCCGCCGCTGGCGCCGAACTATCCGGCCGGTGGCGCGCTTGGGGCGCTGTGGCGCGATGACCACAACGCCGGTGCCCGCGCCGCCTGGCTGATGGCGCGACTGCATGCCTTCGACCTGCTGCGCTACGGCATATCGGCGGATTGCCTGCCGGTGCTCGACGTGCCGATCGAAGGAGCCAGCGATGTCATCGGCGCGCGCGCCTATGGCAAGGATCCGCGTCCGGTCATCGAACTCGGCCGCGCCGCGGCCGAGGGCCTGATGTCGGGTGGCGTGCTGCCCGTGATGAAGCATATTCCGGGGCACGGCCGGGCCTTTGCCGACACGCATTTCGAACTGCCTGTCGTCGACGCCTCGCTCAGCGATCTGCAGCGGCACGACTTTGCTCCGTTCCGCGAGCTCAACCATCTGCCGATGGCAATGACCGCGCATGTCGTCTACAGCGCGATCGACCCCAAGAACCCGGCGACGACTTCCGGCAAGGTCATCGACGAGATCATTCGACGCGAGATCGGCTTCGATGGACTGCTGATGAGCGACGACACATCGATGAAGGCACTTTCTGGGGATTTCCCGACAAAGGCGGCCTCGATCCTTGCGGCGGGCTGCGATCTGGTCCTTCACTGCAACGGTGTTTTTGAGGAGATGGCTGGCATCGCATCGCGCACCACGGGGCTTGAAGGCAAGTCGCTGGAGCGCGCCAAGCGGGCGATGACTTATATAAGCAAGCGCGACGCGGCCGAAGAAACCGAGATCCGTGCCGAATTCGCCACCTATTTCGACGCGGTGGCCTAGCAAGAGGACGTGACAGGCAGTGGCGGAAGCATTGGAGAGCAAGGCCGCGAAGGCTGCACCGATGGACCGTCTGTGGGCCGAGAACGATGAGTCACGGTTGACGGGCGACCCGGCGCTGGTCGTCGACGTGGCCGGCTTCGAAGGCCCGCTGGATCTTCTCTTGCATCTTGCCCGCACCCAGAAGGTCGACCTGGCGCGCATTTCGATCCTGGCGCTGGTCGAGCAATATTTGACCTTTGTCGAGACAGCGAGGGCGCTGCGGCTCGAACTTGCCGCCGATTATCTGGTGATGGCGGCGTGGCTGGCGTTTCTCAAATCGAAGCTCCTGATCCCCAAGCAGCCGGGCGAAGAGGGCGAAAGCGGCGAGGAACTGGCGGCGGTGCTGCAATTCCGGTTGAAGCGGCTCGAAGCTATGCGCGACGCGTCGGCGCGGCTGGTCAACCGCAACCGGCTCGGCCGCGACGTGTTCGCGCGCGGCATGCCGGAAATGGTCATCATCGAGAAGCGCAACACTTATTCGGCTTCGCTCTACGATCTCTTGACCGCCTATGCCCAGCAGCGGCAGAAGCAGGCGATCACCAATGTGACGATCGCCAGGCGCGGCGTCTGGTCACTCAAGGATGCTCGCGACATCCTGACCCGGCTGATCGGCTCGTTGCGCGACTGGACGACACTCGACAGCTTCCTCATCCAATATCTGACCAGCCCGCAAGAGCGGCGCACCGCGATCGCCAGTTCGTTCGCGGCCACACTGGAACTGGTGCGCGAGCGCAAGATGGATATGCGGCAGGACGAGGTGTTCGCACCGATCTATCTGCGCGACCACCGCGCACAGACAATCAAGGCAGTCGAGGTGGCATCATGAGCGAACGCGCCAACGCTTCGGTCATTCCTTTCAAGATGGACGATGAGCCGGAAGTGGGTGAGATCGACCAGGCTTCGGTACAGAATCCGGCCGAGCGGCTGCATATGGCGGAAGCCGTGCGCATGGCCGAGGCGATCGTGTTCGCCAGCGCCGAGCCCGTCAGCGAAAAGCAGCTCGCCGCACGGCTTCCCGATGGCATCAACGTCGCCCTCGCCATGACAGAGCTGCAGCAGATCTACGCCCGGCGCGGCGTCAATCTGGTGCGGGTCGGCGACGCCTGGGCGTTCCGCACCGCCGGCGACCTGGCCTTCCTGATGAGCCGCGATACGGTGCAGCAGCGAAAACTGTCGCGGGCGGCGCTCGAGGTGCTGGCGATCATTGCCTATCACCAGCCGGTGACGCGCGCCGAGATCGAGGACATCAGAGGCGTCGAGACCTCGAAGGGGACGCTGGATACGCTGCTCGAGACGGAATGGGTGCGCATGCGCGGCCGGCGCAAAACGCCCGGCCGTCCCGTCACCTATGGCACCACCGAAACCTTCCTCGACCATTTCGCGCTCGAGGAGATCCGCGATCTTCCGGGTATGGAGGAACTGAAGGGCGCTGGTCTGCTCTCAGGCCGCATGCCATCGAACTTCTCCATACCGCAGCCGCCCGCCGATCCCGACGTGCTGACGGAGGACGAGGATCCGTTGACCGATATCGATCTCGAGGAGCTCGGTCTGCTGACGCCGCGCGTCACGGAAGATTGACCACGAGCGCCTATCAAAAGCCGCTTTACGCCTTTACATGCGCCGTTTGGTAGCGGGCCGCTTCGCTGAAAATGCGTGACATCCGACACCCTTTCATAAACTCTGTCGCGGTTGTGTTTGAATCCCAACGCGAAAACGCATAGATCATCGCCAGGGAAACTATTCGAGAGAGATTTGCTATGGGTTCATTTTCGATTTGGCACTGGATGATCGTGCTGGTCATCGTGCTTCTGGTGTTCGGCCGCGGCAAGATCCCCGAGCTGATGGGCGACATGGCCAAGGGCATCAAGAGCTTCAAGAAGGGCATGGCCGACGACGACGTCGCCGACGACAAGCGCACCGTCGAACACCGTGCCGATGAGACCGTTTCGGCCGCGAAGGAAAAGGCCAGCAAGAGCTGAGCCAAAGAGTTCTAGTCGGAACAGATTGCCATGTTTGAAGTCGGCTGGACCGAAATGCTGGTGATCGCGATCGTCATGATCGTGGTCGTCGGGCCAAAGGATTTGCCCAACATGCTGCGCACCTTTGGCCGCACGGCGGCGAAGCTGCGCGCTATGGCGGGCGACTTCCAGAAGCAGTTCAACGAGGCGTTGAAGGAAGCCGAGCTCGACGACGTCAAGAAGTCGGTCGACGAGCTCAGGGGCCTGAGCCCGGTTGCCGAGATCAAGAAGCAGCTTAATCCGTTCGAGCAGGCTGCGGCCGATGTGCGCGCCGGCGTCGACGCCGTGATGAAGCCGAAACCAGCGGCCGATCCGTCGGCCCCCGCCGCTTCGACGCCACAGGCGGCCGAGCCGTTGAAGAACGGTGCAACGACCATGCCTGGCGTCAACGGGCCTGAAGCCACGACACCAGCCCCGATTTTGCCGGCGATGACCGATGAATCGGTGGTGGCGGCATCCACGGAATCTGCCGTTGCGCCGAAGGCAGCTAAGGAAACCGCGAAGACGGCACCGGCTGCGAAGGCGCCGTCCAAGGCCTCGACGTCCGCGAAGGCCGTGACGGCAAAAGCCGCACCCGCGCCGACGGCAAAAGCCGTACCCCCGCCCAAGGCGCCGACGAAGGCCACGACAGCGACAACGCCTGCAGCCGCGGCCGTGACGAAGCCTGCCGCCAAGTCGACCGCCGCCAAGGCTGGGACGAAAGCCGAACCGAAGCCTGCTCCGGCGAAGAAGCAGGCGACCAAAAAGACGGCTGGAGCCGCCAAGTGAGCGTTTCGGACAAGGAAAAGGACGAGATCGAAAAATCGTCGGCGCCGCTGATGGAGCACCTGATCGAGTTGCGCAGGCGGTTGATCTGGTCGCTCGGTGGCTTCTTCGTAGCCTTCCTGGTCTGCTTCTTCTTCGCCAAGAGGCTGTTCAACATTTTGGTCGTCCCCTTCAAATGGGCGACGAAATGGGCGGGGCTCGACCCGCACAAGGTCGAGTTGATCTACACCGCGCCGCAAGAGTTCTTTTTCACCCAGGTCAAGCTCGCCATGTTCGGCGGCATGGTCATCGCCTTTCCGTTGATCGCCACGCAGATCTACAAATTCATCGCGCCCGGCCTCTACAAGAACGAGCGCAATGCCTTCCTGCCGTTCCTGATCGCATCGCCCATCCTGTTCCTGATGGGCGCCTCGCTGGTCTATTTCTTCTTCACGCCGATGGTGATGTGGTTCTTCCTCGCCATGCAGCAGGTCGGCACGGACGACCAGGTACAGATTTCCCTGCTGCCGAAAGTGTCGGAATATCTCAGCCTCATCATGACGCTGATCTTCTCCTTCGGCCTGGTGTTCCAGCTGCCGGTGGTGACCAGCTTGATGACGCGTGTCGGCATGCTGTCGTCCAAAGCGCTGGCGGAAAAGCGCAAATGGGCGATCGTCATCGCCTTCATCGTGGCCGCGGTGCTGACACCTCCAGATCCGATGAGCCAGATCGGTCTGGCCATTCCGACCATCCTTCTCTACGAGGTCTCCATCTGGGCCGCGCGATGGATCGAGCGGGATCAGGAAAAACAGCGGCTTGCCCGCGAGAAGCAGGAAGCCGGCCAGACCGTGGCGGACAAGGCGCCGGACGAGCCGCCAGCGCCAGCTGCTTCGTAGGACAACAGGGGCTGCGACAGCAGCGGAAAACAGCAATCAGCCCATCTTGCATCGATCAAGGATGCGGTTTACGCCCCTCAAGCCTAGTTTGAGGACGGATAGACCATGCTTGACATAAAATGGATTCGCGACAACCCGAAGGCCCTTGTCGAGGCGCTGGTCAAGCGCTCGTGGTCGCCCGAGGAGGCGCAGTCCACGGTCGACGAGCTAATCGCCAAGGACGAGGCGCGGCGGGAGCACGTCACTGAACTGCAGACCAAGCAGGAGCGCCGCAACGCCGCCTCGAAGGAGATCGGCAACGCCATGCGTTCGGGCGATGCCGCACTCGCTGAAAAACTCAAGGCCGAAGTCGGCGAGATCAAGACCTTCATCCAGAACGGCGAGGCGCGCGAGCGCGAGCTCGACAAGGCGCTGAACGACGCGCTGGCGGTGCTGCCCAATGTGCCGTTCGACGATGTGCCGGTCGGCAAGGACGAGCATGACAATGTCGTCAGGCATGTCGTTGGCAAGGCGCCGACGCGGCCCAACTGGGTGAAGGAGCATTTCGAGATCGGCGAAGCTCTCGGCATGATGGATTTCGAGCGCGCGGCAAAGCTGTCGGGCTCGCGCTTCACCGTGCTCAAGAGCGGCCTGGCGCGGATGGAACGCGCGATCGGCCAATTCATGCTCGACCTGCACACGACCGAGCACGGCTATGAGGAGATCATCCCGCCGCTGATGGTGAAGGACGACGTTCTGTTCGGCACCAACCAGTTGCCAAAATTCGAGGAGGATCTGTTCTTCACGCCGCACGGGGAGGGCAGGCTTGGCCTGATCCCAACCGCCGAAGTGCCGCTCACCAACCTCGTGCGCGAGGAGATCACCGCGCATGAGAAACTGCCGCTGCGCTACACCGCGCTTACGCCCTGCTTCCGTTCGGAGGCAGGCTCGGCCGGCCGCGACACGCGGGGCATGCTGCGTCAGCATCAGTTCTACAAGGTCGAGCTGGTGTCGATCACCGACCAGGAATCCTCGCTGGCCGAGCACGAGCGGATGACGCAATGCGCCGAGGAGGTCTTGAAGCGGCTCGGCCTGCCGTTCCGCACCATGGTGCTGTGCACCGGCGACATGGGCTTTGGCGCGCGCAAGACCTATGACATCGAGGTCTGGCTGCCCGGCCAGAACGCCTATCGCGAAATCTCGTCCTGTTCGGTCTGCGGCGATTTCCAGGCGCGCCGCATGGACGCCCGCTACAAGGACAAGGACGGCAAGGGCAACCGCTTCGTCCATACGCTCAACGGTTCGGGCACCGCTGTCGGCCGCGCGCTTATTGCTGTCATCGAAAACTACCAGAATGAGGATGGCAGCGTAACCATTCCTGAAGTGCTGCGGCCTTACATGGGCGGTCTGGAAAAGATCGAATCGAAATAATGCGCATTCTTCTGACCAACGACGACGGCATTCATGCCGAGGGCCTGGCGTCGCTCGAGCGCGTCGCCCGCACACTGTCCGACGATGTCTGGGTGGTGGCGCCGGAGCAGGACCAGTCGGGTTATGCCCATTCGCTGTCGATCTCGGAGCCGCTGCGGTTGCGAAAAATCGGCGAGAAGCATTTTGCCGTGCGCGGCACGCCGACCGATTGCGTCATCATGGGCGTCAGAAAGATCCTGCCCGATGCCCCCGACCTGATCCTGTCCGGCATCAATTCGGGCGCCAACATCGCCGATGATGTGACCTATTCGGGCACCGTCGCCGGTGCCATGGAAGGCGCGCTGCTCGGCATCAGGTCGATCGCTCTCAGCCAGGGCTACAGCTATGTCGGCGAGGACCGTGTCGTCCCTTACGAGACGACCGAAGCGCTGGCGCCGGCGCTGCTGAAGAAGCTCGTCGCGGCGCCGCTGCCCGATGGCGTCCTGCTCAACGTCAATTTCCCCAACTGCCTTCCCGAGGAGGTGGCCGGCACTGTGGTCACCACGCAGGGCAAGCTGGTGCACAGCCTGTGGGTCGACGAGCGCCGCGACGGCCGTGGCCTGCCTTATTACTGGCTGCGCTTCGGCCGCGAGCCGGTCGAAGGCAAGCAGGGAACCGATCTCTTTGCCCTACGCAACCGGCTGGTGTCGGTGACGCCGTTGCAGCTTGACCTTACCGCGCATGAGACCCGTGACCAATTGAGCAAGGCGCTTGCATGAACCAAGGCTTTCCAATCGACGATCGCGAAGGATTTGCCGCTTTCTTGCTGCGCCTGCGCGGCAGGGGAACGGTGCCGAAGGCGCTGGTCGCGGCTTTCGAGGCGACACCGCGGCGCGGCTTCTTGGCGGCGCAGTTCCACCCGATCGCCTGGTCGGATCGCATGCTGCCGATCGAATGCGGCGAAGCGATCGAAGGGGCTGACATGCAGGCGGCGGTGATCGCCGCACTCGCCATCGAAGCGGGAAACCGCGTGCTCGAAATCGGCACCGGCTCAGGTTACACGGCGGCTGTCATGTCGCGGCTGGCGGCGCGCGTCGTGACCGTCGATCGCTACAAGACGCTGGTCGAGCAAGCCCGGCAGCGTTTCGAGGCGCTCGGCATCGGCAATGCCATCGTGCGCCAGGCCGATGGTTCCAACGGATTGCCCAATGAGGGGCCGTTTGACCGCATCGTGGCCTGGGCGGCGTTCGACAGCCTGCCGCGCTTCCTGCTCGACCAGTTGTCGAGCGGCGGGATCGTCATCGCGCCGATCGGGCCGGAGGAGGGCGAGCAGGTGCTGGCCAAGCTCACCAAGGTCGGCAGCCGTTTCGAACGCGAGGATATCGGCATGGTGCGGCTGCAACCAATTCTGCGCAGCCTGGCAGCGGTTATCTAGTTTCAGGCCGGCTGCCAGATCCCTTTCGGGCCCGGCTATCGGCATCGCTGACCATCCTCAAATGTTTTAAGAAAATTTTCGTCAGATTCTAATGGGTTAACCGCCCAGTAACATTAACGCGCTTTAATCCTGTCCAGTTGGTGCAGCGTTTGTGCGGGTTAGTGCGATGCAACTCAGTGTTTTGAAGGCAAATAGTCGCAATCTGGCGCGGGGCTGCGCTGTTCTGATGATTGCGGGCGCGGCGGCCGGGTGCAGTTCCCAGGCTTCGCGTTTCAACAGTGTCGATGACGTCTTCACCTCCTCGACAAACAATCAGCGCGCCATCATCAACAAGCAGGATGCGGTGCAGCCCTATCCGGGCGATGTCTCGGCAGCTCCGCTCGACGGCAGCCATACGCAGTCGGTCAGTCGCTCCAGTCTCGAACCGGTTTCCAGCCGGCCATTGCCGCCGCCGGCTTCCGCGCAGGCGCAGCCGGCTCCAGCGCTCGCGCCCGCCGCCAATCCGGTGCGCGTCGCATCGGCGCCGGCCCTGGTTCGGCCCGCTCCTCATGTCGACAGGACGACGACAGGTGCTGTCGCGCCGGCCGCCAAGCCTTTCAAGAATGCCCAGCCCGACGAGCCGAGGATGGCCCAGGCAGGCACACCGCACGCGACAGAAATCGTCGTCAGGGACGGCGAGACCATTTCCGGCCTGGCTGCGCATTACAAGGTGCCGGCCGATGTCATCAAGAAGGTGAACGGCCTGAGCCCAACCAAGGGGCTGAAGACCGGCCAGAAGATCGTCATCCCGGCCTATGGCTATTCAAGCAAGGGCGAGCCGAAGGTTGCCGACGCAAAGCCGGCGAAAGACGGCAAGCACGATCTGCCGGCCACCGCGCCGGACAAGGTCGCCGTGCTGCCGCAGCAGCCTAAGCTCAAGGAGGGTAAGTCCACGGCTCAGGTCGATGCGTCGGCCGCCGCGAGCCAGCCCAAGGAGCCCAAGCCGGCGCAGCTGGCCAAGGCAACAGGCTCCGCGGGCACCTATACGGTCCAGTCGGGAGACACGATGTCTTCGATTGCCAGGAAGACCGGCGTCGGCGTCGTCGCGCTGAAGCAGGCCAATGGCATGAAGGATGGCTTGCTCAAAATCGGCCAGACCCTGAAGGTGCCGGCGGACGGAACAGCGACAGTAGCCAGCGCCAAGCCGGCCAAGGTCGATCCGGTGACCACGGCAACGACGCAAGCTCCGGCAAAGACCACGCCGTCGGAAACGCTGGCATCCTACACGCCGCCGAAGAAGGACGCGAAGGTCATCCAGCAGGCCGAGGACGACGACGCGGTGGCGCCGGGTGCCACTGGGATCGGCAAGATGCGCTGGCCGGTTCGCGGCCGGGTGATTTCCGGTTTCGGATCCGGCAAGGACGGCGTCGACATCGCCGTGCCAGCAGGAACGCCGGTCAAGGCGGCCGAGAACGGCGTCGTCATCTATGCCGGCGACGGGCTGAAGGAATTCGGCAACACGGTGCTGGTGCGTCACGAGAATGGTCTGGTCACCGTCTATGGGCATGCCAGCTCGATCGAGGTGCAGCGCGGCCAGAAGGTCAAGCGCGGCCAGGAAATCGCACTCTCGGGTATGAGCGGCACGACGGATTCGCCGAAGCTGCACTTCGAAGTGCGCAAGAACTCGGCTCCGGTCAATCCGTCAGGCTATCTCGAATAGAATAAAAAAAGCGATTTGCGGGCCGTCTGACCTCCAGTCCGGCCCGCCGGCTCAGGCCCGCCCCGAAAGGAGCGGGCTTTTTCAGTTTTGTCGGATGCCTTCTTCTCAAGGCTCAAAGATGATCGCGTAGCGTGTCGGCGATCATAACCTCAAGGCTGCTGGCCTTGATACCGAGAAGCATCTCGGCGTCGGAAGAATCGACCAGCAAGGGGTTCTCGAAAAGATAGCTCATCTCGATGAGTTCATGCATGCCCGATGCCTCCATCTCGGCAGTGGAATAGGATCGGATTTCTGAAACCTCTCGTCGAAGCATCGCAGCGGTTTTCTGGATGAGCTGCCTGGGTGAGGCGTATTGCGAGGGGACGTGAAACGCGCGCCCCCATTCGCCCGCGTAACGGGAGGCCGCGACAAGCGTCCTGGCGACGTCCTTGGTGAAGGTCCACGCATGCGTCGCATCGAGGTCTCCAATGAAAGCGGTGGGCTTTCCCTCGATGATGGAGGGCAGAGCGACCAGCGAGAAGTAGCTGATGGCGCCATGCCCGAGATAGTCGCTCGACCGCACTTCGATCGCCGGTACGTCGGCACGGACCGCCCGCTGCCACATGATTGTCCTCGCGGTTCCTTTCTTTGAAGTCGGGTCCAGAGGAAGGTCGGAGCGAAGCGGGCTGTCGGCATTTTCCCCATAGCCATACAGGTTTCCCAGCACGATGAGCTTCGCGCCGACCGCTTCCGCCGCGCGCACGGTGCCGTCGATGATGGGGAAAAAATCGGTCGGCCACCTGTGATAGGTGGCCATGGCGCACATGAAGATGGCATCGGCGCCTTGGCAGACACGCGCGAGTTCCGACGCATCGGTGGCGTCGGCCTGTACGACCCGTACATTCCGCAATGCGTTCGAACCGACACTCCGGCTGGTGAGGACGACATCATCTCTTTCCTCGCCAAGAAGGCGAGCGGTTTCGCGACCGACCGGGCCGGCTCCGACAACAACATAGAAACTCATGGCATAACCTCTCGTCTAAGTTTGATGGCGAGGCGTGAGTACAGGTCCAAGGCATTGAAAATCGCGCGGGAATTGCCAAATCTTGAACAGGTTTTGCCATGAATCGAGAGAGCATGCGTTCGCAATACGCTCCGGCCCAAGTCGCGTCCGACGTAACAATAGCCTCCTGGCATATCGAAGCCGGCGTCCACCGCCTGTCCCGGGCGCCACACCATCGCATCATGGTGCATGCCAGCGCTGCGACGCGCTCCTACTGCAATCAGGTCGGACGATATTTCGTCAGGCGCGCCGGCGATATTGATCTGGTGCCGGCCGGTCAGGAGGGGGGCTTCGAGGCCGAAACCTCGTTCGACACGATCGAGATCGCGTTGCAGCCAGCCTTGATGGAAAGGGTGGCGGCGGAGCTTGGCGGCAAGGCGCAAGCATTGCGGCTCGACACGCGTCACCTGCTTCGTGACCAGCGCATCGAACATCTCGCTCGAGCGCTCGAGAGTGAGCTGAACGCAAATTCGCCGAGCGATCCTTTGTTTGCCGACAGTATTGGCGCCGCACTGGCGGTGAGGCTGCTTGGCCTCGGTGAACCTGATATCGATCGAACGAACCGATTATCGAATGCCCAGCTCCAGCGCGTGCTGGAACACATCGAGGCGGCTCTCCACGAGCCGCTTTCGATCCATCAACTAAGCCGTGTTGCCGGCGCGAGCAGCTCGCATTTGCGGATATGGTTCAAGGTGGCGACGGGCGTCACCCTGCACCGCTATGTGTTGCGACGTCGCGTCGAACGCGCACGTGTTCTGCTGCAGCGAGGCGATCTCAGCACAAGCGAAGTGGCTGAAATGACGGGCTTCGCGCACCAGTCACATCTGGCGCACTGGATGCGCCGCGAGATCGGCCAAACGCCGCGCGACCTGCGACGGGCGCAGCCGCCCAAATGACATTGGCGTTTGATCGCGTTGGCGACGCGATCAAACGCCTCAATCCTTCAATGGCTTGCCAAGCCGGCCGGCCAGGTCCTGCGTGAACTGCCAGGCGACGCGGCCGGAGCGGCTGCCGCGCGTCGTTGCCCATTCCAGCGCCTCTGCCCGTAGCTGCTCGGGGTCGATGTCGAGGCCGTGGTGGCTGGCATAGCCATTGATCATGTCGAGATATTCGTCCTGCGAACATTTGTGGAAGCCGAGCCACAGGCCGAAACGATCGGACAGCGAGACCTTTTCCTCGACCGCTTCGGACGGGTTGATGGCGGTCGAGCGCTCATTGTCGATCATGTCGCGCGGCAACAGGTGGCGGCGGTTCGAGGTGGCGTAGAAGATGACGTTGGCCGGGCGGCCCTCGACGCCGCCTTCGAGCGCTGCCTTCAGCGACTTGTAGGACGTGTCGTCATGATCGAAGGAGAGGTCGTCGCAAAACAGGATGACACGGAAGGGAGCCGTCTTCAGCAGGCTCATCAGCTTGGGCAACGTATCGATATCCTCGCGGTGGATTTCGATCAGCTTCAGCGGCAGGCCGGAGTGGGTCTTGGCATTGATTTGCGCATGCACGGCCTTGACCAGCGACGATTTGCCCATGCCGCGCGCGCCCCACAACAGGACGTTGTTGGCAGCGAAGCCTGCGGCGAAGCGCTCGGTATTGTCGACGAGGATGTCGCGGACGCGGTCGACGCCGCGGATCAGGCCAATGTCGACGCGGTTTACCTTGCCCACCGGCTCCAGATAACCGGGATCGGCCTGCCAGACGAAGCAATCGGCTACGTTGAGGTCGGTTTCAGGCACCGGCGGCGGAGCGAGGCGGCTGACGGCCTCGATCAGGCGGTCCAGTTTCTGGTTCAGGGCGTCGATGCTGGTATCGGTCATATCAGGTCTTTTTGCTTTGGTTCTGGCAGGCGGACCCAGTTCGATTCCGGCGGTTTCGAAACCGGTTGCAACCATTTGTTCGAACGTGATCTTTTCCGAAAACCGGGTGTCGGTTTTCGTGATCCTGCTCTAACACGGCTAAACAGGCCGGAAAAGCAGCGGATTTGCCCGGCCGCGCAGTTGCATTGGCAACTTTACCGACTATATTCCGGCCAAATTTCGCGGGGCCGCCAAATCTCGCTTAACTGTTTGGCGGCTGCTTTTCAAAATTCAGGAGTACCTCGATGTTCGTGACACCGGCATACGCCCAAGGCATCGGCGGCGCCTCTCCCGATATGTTCATCAGCATTTTGCCGTTTGTCCTGATTTTCGTGATCATGTATTTTCTGATCATCCGCCCGCAGCGCACGCAGCTGAAGAAGCGCGGCGAGATGCTGGCGGCGGTTCGTCGCGGCGACACCGTCGTCACCGGCGGCGGTTTCGTCGGCAAGGTGACGAAGGTGATCGACGACAACGAGCTCGAGATCGATCTTGGCGGCGGCACCAAGGTGACGGCACTGCGCTCGACGATCGCCGACGTGCGCGTCAAGGGCGAACCGGTCGCTAACCAGAACGCCAAGAAATAACCAAATTCCAGGCGGAGCGATCCGCGGACACGCTCTGACGGACGACGCCATATGCTTTATTTTTCGCGCTTCAAGATGATCCTGATCTGGCTGGCCGTGGCCGCCACAGTGATCCTCGCCGCGCCCAATCTGTTCCCCGCCAGCACGCTGGCCCAACTCCCCAGCTGGGTGCCGAAGCGGCAGATGACGCTCGGCCTCGATCTGCAGGGCGGTTCGCACATCCTGCTGGAGATGAATCAGAACGATCTGATCAAGGATCGGCTCGAGACGACGCGCGATGAAATCCGTACACTGCTACGCGATGCCAAGATCGGCTATACCGGCTTGGGCGGCACGGGACGCACCTTGCAGGTCCGCATCACCGATCCTGCTCAGCTCGATGCCGCCAAGAAGGCGTTGAAGACCCTGACCGATCCTGTGGCTGCCGGCCTGTTCACCGGCGGTTCCATCCAAGAAATGTCGCTCGACGATTCCGAGCCGGGCCTGCTCAAGTTCACCGTCACCGATGCCGGCATTAAATACCGCACTTCGACCGCATTGGCGCAGTCGATCGAAGTGGTCGAGCGCCGCGTCAACGAACTCGGCACGACCGAGCCTATCGTGCAGCGGCAAGGCGACGACCGCATCCTCGTCCAGGTGCCTGGCTTGCAGGATCCGCAGCGGCTGAAGGAAATCCTCGGCCAGACCGCGAAGCTGACCTTCCAGATGGTCGACCAGTCGATGCCGGTGCAGGACGCGCTCAAGGGGCGCCCGCCCGCCGGCTCTTCGGTGCTCTATTCGCAGGACGATCCGCCGGTTCCCTACCTGATCGAGAACCGCGTCATCGTATCGGGTGAAAACCTCGTCGACGCACAGGCGACATACAATTCGCAGAACAACGAGCCGGTGGTTTCGTTCCGCTTCGATTCGAAGGGCGCCGCACGCTTCGGCCAGGCCACCGCGCAGAACGTCGGCAAGCTGTTTGCCATCATCCTCGACAACCAGGTGATCTCGGCGCCCCAGATCCGCGAGCCGATCCTCGGCGGCACGGGTCAGATCTCCGGCAATTTCACCGCCCAGAGCGCCAATGATCTGGCCGTGCTTTTGCGCGCCGGTGCGCTGCCGGCGACGCTGACCGTCATCGAGGAACGCACCGTGGGTCCGGGCCTTGGCCAGGATTCGATCCATGCAGGCAAGGTCGCCGGCATCATCGGTTCGATCCTCGTCGTGGCGTTCATGTTCGTCGCCTACGGTTTCCTCGGCTTCCTCGCCAACATCGCCCTGGCGGTGCACGTGGCGATGATCGTCGGGCTGCTGTCGCTGCTTGGCGCGACACTGACCTTGCCGGGTATTGCCGGTATCGTGCTGACCATCGGTATGGCGGTCGATTCCAACGTGCTGATCTACGAGCGTATCCGCGAGGAGCGACGCGCCGGTCGCTCGGTAATCCAGGCGATCGACACCGGCTTCTCGAAGGCGCTGGCGACCATCGTCGATTCCAACGTCACGTCGCTGATTGCGACCGTGGTGCTGTTCTATCTCGGAACCGGACCGGTGAAGGGCTTTGCCATCACCTATGCCATCGGCATCCTGACCACGGTCTTCACCGCTTTCACCTTCACCCGCCTGCTGGTCTCGATCTGGCTGCGGCGTGCCCGTCCGAAGGAATTGCCGAAAGCACCGGTGACCTTCGTTCCACCGGGCACGAAAATTCCGTTCATGGGTATCCGCCGGTGGACGTTCGGGCTGTCGAGCACATTGTCGATACTGTCCGTGGTGCTGTTCATGAGTGTCGGCATCAATTACGGCATCGATTTCAAGGGCGGCTCGCTGATCGAGGTACAATCCAAGTCGGGCACTGCCGATCTCGCCGACATCCGCGGCAGATTGACGGAACTGAACATCGGCGAAGTGCAGGTGCAGCAGTTCGGTGCGCCCAACGACGTGTTGATCCGCGTCGGCACGCAAGACGCGGGTGAAAATGCCGAGCAGACCGTGATCGACAAGGTGCGCGGCGAGTTGCAGGACCAGTATAATTTCCGCCGCGTCGAAGTGGTTGGCCCGACGGTTTCGGGCGAACTGGCCAAGCAAGGAACGATAGCCATGATCGTCGCGCTGGTCGGCATCCTGGTCTATGTCTGGTTCCGTTTCGAATGGCAGTTCGCGGTCGGCGCCATTGTCGCGACGGTGCACGATGTGGTCATGACGCTCGGGTTCTTCGTCATCAGCGGGCTCGAATTCAACCAGTCGTCCCTTGCGGCGATCCTGACCATCATCGGGTATTCGCTGAACGACACGATCGTCGTCTATGACCGCGTCCGAGAGGATCTGCGAAAATACAAGCGAATGCCGTTGCCGCAACTGTTGAACAACGCCATCAACGAGACGTTGTCGAGAACGACGCTGACGTCCGTGACGACCAGCTTGGCGCTGCTGGCGCTGGTGCTGTTCGGCGGCGAAGTGATCCGCTCCTTCACGCTGGCGATGCTGTTCGGCGTCGTGTTCGGCACGTATTCGTCGATCTTCATCGCGGCGCCGCTGCTGATCCTGTTCAAGCTGCGGCCGCAGGCTTCAGCCGATGAGGAAAAGCCGGTCAACGGTGGCAAGGCGGTCGCGACCTGACGCGCGGGCCCGAAGGGGTGACAGAGTGGTGACCGGCAAAGGCATCGTCATCCGCGAGGCGCATTTCCCTGGCCGCGCCCCGATCGAGGCTTATGGGAATGGCGGCTTCCGCTTTGCCGACATGTCGCATCGCGGCTCGCTCATGTGCCTGCCGTCCGGCATCCACGGCTGGGAGCCGGCAAACCCCCTGGCGCTGACGGTTGCGGATTTCGACCGGCTTCTGGCCGAGGCCGGCAAGGTCGAGATCCTGCTGGTGGGCATGGGCAGGGATCTGCAGCCGTTGCCGGCGGCACTGCGGGGGGCATTGAAGGATGCAGGCATAGCCTTCGACCCGATGTCGACCGGGGCAGCAGTGCGGACCTACAACGTCCTTCTGGCGGAAAACCGCGCCGTGGCTGCCGCGCTCATCGCCGTCGACTGATATGTCGCAGAATGCCAAAATCGTCATGGAGGCGGTGCGCGCCGCCGACCATGACCGGTATCTCACCGGCCTCTACGCGCCTGCCGACAAGCGCGACGCGCTGTTTTCGCTTTACGCTTTCAATGCCGAGATCGCCGGCATCCGTGACCGCATCCATGAGGCGTTGCCCGGCGAGGTGCGGCTGCAATGGTGGCGCGATGTCATTGACGCCGGCGGCGAGGCGGGCGCTGGTCATCCGGTTGCCGAAGCCTTGAACGCCACCATTGCAGCATTCAAGCTGCCGAAACTGGCCTTCGAGAACATGCTCGAGGCACGTATCTTCGATCTCTATGATGACCCGATGCCATCGCGCACCGATCTGGAGGGCTATTGCGGCGAGACGGCGGCCGCGCTCATTCAACTCGCGGCGATGGTGCTCGATTCCGCCGAGGCGCCAGGATTTGCCGAACTGGCGGGCAGGGCGGGCTGCGCCCAGACAATGACGGGGCTGTTGCTTCTGCTGCCGCTGCACCGCAGGCGCGGGCAGTGTTTTATCCCGGCTGACATCCTGGCGGCGGCGGGCTCGTCGCCGGAAGAATTTGTTGCCGGTGACGGCGGGTCTGGCGCCCAGCGTGCGGTGGCCGCGATGATCGCGCTGGCGCGCGAACATCTTTCGGCCTTCGAGCGGGGTGCCGCCGCGCTGCCGGGGTCATTGCGTCCGGCATTCCTGCCGCTGGCGCTGTCACGCGCTTATCTCGACAAGATGGAAGGCCCGCGCCACGCACCGCTCGGCGGCGTGGCACGGCTGTCGGCATTGCGCCGGCATTGGTTGCTGCTGCGTCGTGCAGGCAAGGGCTGGCCGACACTTTGACGTAAATCGTGTTAAGGAGTCGGCCTGCCGAGAACTGTTGCCGAAGACGACAGGCTGGCCAGGAGGAAATCCATGAGCTTGCCCGTGCTGGTCGCGATCGTCGTGCTAGGCATTGCGCTGTCGGTTGCCGCCGTGCATTTCACCGGCGGCAGCAAGGAAGCAACGCTGGCTGGCGTGGACCAGGTGTTGAGCCGTTTCGCGGAAGATTTTCCGGACGAGATGGCCGTCACAGTCTGCCTAACGACAGATGCCAAGACGGCGTTTCTGGATATCGGGCGAGGGCGCATCGGTATCGTTCATGGCATCGGCGACTGTTTCTTGACGCGTATCGTCACTGCTGCGGACGCCGCGGTGTCCGAACCTGACGAGACGAACACAATTCTGATGCGGCTGACGGACTTCACCTGGAAGGGCGGCCGCTTCCGCTTCGCCAATACCGCCGACGCGCGGGCCTTGCTGAACGCCCTCGAGCCGCGAGACACGAGTTCCGCCAGGGAGGCCGCGTGATCGACAGCTACGATTTTCCGCAGGTCACCCAACTGGCTATTCCGTTTTTCGTCGCCGCGATCCTGATCGAGCTATGGCTGGTGCGCACAGGTCGCGCGAAGGGCTCGTTCGAGACGCGCGACACGTTGACCAGCCTGATGATGGGCACCGGCAATGTCGTTGCCGGGCTGCTGCTTGGCGTCGTCTCCTACTGGGCGCTGCTCTGGCTCTGGCAGTTCCGTATCTTCAATCTCGGCCTATCGGTCTGGGTATTCTTGGCCTCCTTCCTGCTCGATGACCTGCGCTACTACGTCTATCACCGTATTGCGCACCGGGTGCGTTGGGTGTGGGCGGAGCACGTCAATCACCATTCCAGCCAGCACTACAATTTGTCGACGGCGCTCAGGCAGAGTTGGACCGGGCTGTTCACCTTCATGTTCGTGCTGCAGGCGCCGCTGGTGCTGCTCGGCTTTCACCCGGCGGTGATTGCCTTCACCTTCGGCTTCAACCTGGTCTGGCAGTTCTGGATCCACACCGAGACGATCGACAAGATGTGGAGCTGGTTTGAATTCGTCTTCAACACGCCCTCGCACCACCGCGTCCATCACGCCACCAATCCGCGCTATCTCGACGCCAACTATGCCGGCACGCTGATCATCTGGGACCGCATGTTCGGCACCTTCGTCGAAGAGCTGGAGGAGGACCGGCCGCGCTACGGCATCGTCAGGAATCTCGGCACCTTCAATCCGCTGAAAGTGGCGTTCCACGAGTGGATCGGCATGTTCAGGGATGCGTTTGCACCGGGGCTTACACTCAGCGATCGCCTGAACTACCTGATCAAGCCGCCCGGCTGGAGCCATGACGGCTCCCGTGAAACTTCGGAAAGCCTGAAGGCCGCCTATGTCAGGCGGAATCCCAGCGAAGGGGGGAAGCCGGGATTGCCGAGGGTAGGTGCCGACCCGGCCGAGTAGCGTTACGCGCCTAATCGATCACCTTGAGCCGTACCCTTGAGCCGTCGGACAATTCGCTCAGCCGGCGATGAATATCGGCCATCCCTACGAACTGCTCACTCACGGGGACCACAAACATGTTTTCGACATCGAATTTGCCCTCGGCAAAGGCGGGCAAGATGGTGAAGCCGTAGCATTCTCAAACGTTCGGCTTCTTGCCTGCGGCGTGAAGGCGTTCGACAAGCGGCGGAAGGAACCACTCATTAACCAGATCAGGAGCAGTCCTGATCATCTCCTCAAAGTCCGTCCTGCTGTGAGCTACCTGCTCGGCCAAGCCCGTTCCCGTGTCCAGGCAATGAACCGCGTTGTTCGGTCGCTCGACAAACATGCCTCCCACCATTGAGCAGACAAGCGGGGTCCACGGCTCTGGCAAAAGCCATGACCACGCTCTCGCTGCCGCCCCTGCGCGATATCCGGTTCAAGTTGGAAAGCGATCTCCCGCCACCTGATGCCCATTGGAGCCTCCGCCATGAAGTAGAGCCAGTGTGGTTTTTCGCTAAGAACGACGACGAGATGCTGGATCATTGTCTTGTGCCAGCTGCGAAATCCGGCTCTTTACCCGGTCGATTGCTTCGTCGAGCGGAACGGCAGGCCTCGTGTCCCCCATCGACGCCCTCACCAGTGCCCGGATCGATGCCATCAGCTTTGCATGCTCTTCCTCTTCGCGCTGGAAGGCGCGGAGCGCCGCGCGCATTTCGTACAACCAACCTTCGCCGCCATGGGGTTGGCCGATCAGCGCCTCGAGCGCCGGTATGTGAACCGCGCGTAGCTTTTGCAGGTTGTTGCATCTGATGTAGATGCTCCAGATAACCTCATAGTCTCCGGTGAAAGCTTCATCGCTTGTCGGCAAACCGGCGGCAAGACTTGGGGCAGCCTGTCAGCCATAAATTATTCTGCTGCTTCGGCCGTTTGTGCCGGCAAACCCAGCCATTGCCGGCAATCGGCCTGCGCACGCGACGTGATGGCATGCCTCTTGGCTACGGTCTTGTCCTTGCCGCGTAGGCGCTTGCCTTCGACTTTCTGCGCTTCAACTGGCGGGAACAGGCCGAAATTGACGTTCATCGGCTGGAACGAGCGTTTGCCGGGCTCGTCGTCGGAGACGATATGGCCGCCGGTGATGTGGTTGAGCAGCGCACCGAAGGCGGTGGTGAGCGGCGGCAGCGATGACGCATGGCCAAGTCGCTCGGCGGCGGCGAAGCGTCCGGCGAGCAGGCCGATCGCGGCGCTCTCGACATAACCTTCGCAGCCGGTGATCTGGCCGGCAAAGCGCAGGCCGGGACGCGATTTCAGCTGCAGCGAGCCGTCGAGCAAGATCGGAGAATTGATGTAGGTGTTGCGGTGCAGGCCGCCCAGGCGGGCGAAGTCGGCGTTTTCCAGGCCCGGAATGGTGCGGAACACGCGCACCTGCTCGGCGTGCTTCAATTTGGTCTGGAAACCGACCATGTTGTAGAGCGTGCCCAGCGCGTTGTCCTGGCGCAGCTGGACGACCGCATAGGCCTTCACCGTCGGGTTGTGCGCGTTGGTCAGGCCCATCGGCTTCATCGGTCCGTAGCGCAGCGTCTCCACGCCGCGTTCGGCCATGATCTCGATCGGCAGGCAACCGTCGAAATAGGGCGTGCCTTCCCATTGCTTGAATTCGGTCTTCTGGCCGTCGACCAGCGCCTGGACGAAGGCGAGATACTGCTCCTTGTCCATCGGACAGTTGATGTAGTCCTTGCCGGTGCCGCCCGGGCCGACCTTGTCGTAGCGCGACTGGAACCAGCAGGTATCCATGTCGATCGTGTCGAAATGGACGATCGGCGCGATGGCGTCGAAGAAGGCGAGCGCATGGGCGCCGGTCGCCTCCGCGATCGACTGGGCCAGCGATGGGGCGGTGAGCGGTCCCGTGGCGATGATCGCCTGATCCCAGTCCGCCGGCGGCAGGCCGGGAACTTCCTCGCGCTGGATGGTGATTAGCGGGTGCGCCTCGAGTTTTTTCGTCACGGCCTCGGAGAAGCCGTCGCGATCGACGGCCAGTGCGCCGCCGGCCGGCACCTGGTTGGCGTCGCCGGCGCTCATGATCAGCGAGCCGGCCAGTCGCATCTCGGCGTGCAGCAGGCCGACCGCGTTGTTCTCGGCGTCGTCGGAGCGGAAGGAATTGGAACAGACGAGTTCGGCCAGGCCATCGGTCTTGTGCGCGTCCGTGCCGCGAACCGGGCGCATCTCATGCAGCACGACGGGAACACCGGCCTGCGCGGCCTGCCATGCGGCTTCGGAACCGGCGAGACCGCCGCCGATTATGTGTATGGGATTTTTGCTCATGAGCGCCGGAATAATCGCTTGGGGCGGTGATTGCAATTGCCGTGCTTGGTGCGGGCAAACCGCAGATGGTGAACCGGGCGCCGAAAACAACAACACCCGCCGGGGGAGGAGGTCCGGCGGGTGTCGTTTTGGGGGTCGATCCTCGGGAGGAGGTGAAGATCGACCGTATTCGTCATCGCCGGGGAGGAGGTCGGCTCTGACGAAATCTCTTTCGCGTTTTGAAAAGGGGCGAAACCCTTTGGAGCAGAATTCATTTTGCCCCGGGGAAACAACGCCCGCCGCGGGAGGAGGTGCGGCGGGCGCCGTTTGGTTGGCCAACCCTCGGGAGGAGGTGAAGGTTGGACCTATTCGTCATTGCCGGGGAGGAGGTCGGCTTTGACGAAATCTCTTTTGCCATCTTTTAAAAGGGGCAAAACCCTTTGGAGCAAAATTCATTTGCCCCGGGAACAGCGCCCGCCGCGGGAGGAGGTGCGGCGGGCGCCGTTTTGGTGGTCAACCCTCGGGAGGAGGATAAGGGCTGACCGTTCGCTGAAGGTCGGGGAGGAGGTCGACCCCAGCGAAATTCCGTTAGATCGCCCGGCGGGCGATGATCTTGATTTCGTCGCGGACGATACCGAGATCATGCAGCTGGCGGTTCGAAAGGCGACCCAGCTCGGTAACTGTCTCGCGATATACGCGCCAGTTACGATAGTTGCGGATCAGGTTCATTGTCGTTCTCTTTTCAGAAACTTGTTCGGACCATTCGCGGTCCGAAGAATTAGACCGCCTTGCGAGCGACGTAAGGAATGTCGCTGCGGCTGATGCCGAGGTCGGTCAGTTCGCGGTTGCTCAGGCGGCTCAGCTCGGACACGGTGTCCCTGTAGCGGCGCCAGTTGCGATAGTTGCGGATCAGGTTCATGGTAGTTCTCGTTTCGTCTTTCTTGCGGATCATTCCGTTTGTGTACGAACCATAAATAGGCGGGCTCATATCGATTTAAAAGCGCTATGGCTGCATGGCAGCAATGCAAATTGTGCAATGCAACATTAATGCGCCTTCACGGACCTGACACAAAGAAGCCAGAATCGGAAAGTGCCGTGACGTCAACGGTTTGGCTGGTTCGGCTAAAAAACGATCTAACGGGGGATGCAGGACATGGCGGGCTATTCGACACGGGTCAGATCCGACATTGCCCGGTGGCTCCAGGCAGGCCTGATCGACGCCGCGACGGCCGACGCCCTGACGCGTGACGTCGAGGCGAATACGCGCAAGTCGCTGAGCTTCGGTTCGATCCTGGCCATGATGGCAGCCCTGCTCTTTGGAGCGGCCGTCCTTATCTTCGTCGCCGCCAATTGGGAAACGATCCCGCGGCTGGCGCGGGTGGCCGCGCTTTTTGCCATCATCATCGGCGGCTATGTCGGCGGCGCGGTGCTGAAGACGCGCGACCACGCGGCGATCGCCGAAGCCCTGTGGATCGTGGCGGCGGCTGCCTTTGGCGGTTCGATCGCGCTGATCGGCCAGATGTACCATCTGTCCGGCGACGAGGCTTCCGCGCTGGTCACCTGGGGCGCCGGAACGGCGCTGGCGGCGGTCGCGCTGCGGTCGAACCCGCTGACCGTCGCTTCGGTCGGCATCGCCGACGCCTGGCTATTCCTGAAGGGGTTCGACTATTACAGCCGCGGTGGGTTTCCGCATGCCTTCGTCGTCATGGCCATCGTGCTGTTTGCCGTCTCGTTCTGGACCCGCAGCCAGCCGGCGCGGCACCTGATCATCCTGTCGCTGCTCTTCTATCTCGTATTGCTGGCGATGGACCATGCGACCCTGCCAGTGGCGATCCCGCTGGTCATTGTCTCCGCCGTGCTCTTCGCGGCTTCTGTCTTCGCACCGGAACCGGTTGACAGGATCGTGCAGCTCGGCGGCCTCTTGCCCCTGCATGCGCTGCTCGGCTTTCTTACCGGACTGGCCATCATCCAGTTCGAACTGGCCGACGAAAGCACTTACAACAGCGGTTTCGTCATTGCCTCGGTCGTCGCGCTGGCCGGCATCGTCGCCGCCATCGTGCTGGCGGGACGGGAGAGCCGTGGCCTGCGCTGGCTTGCCTATCTCGGCTTCGCCTTCGAACTCGCCATGATCTATGTCGTGACCTTGCAGTCGATGCTCGACACGGCCGGCTTCTTCCTTGCCGCCGCGGTGCTGCTCGGCATCCTGGCGATCATCATCATCCGCGTCGAAAAACGCATGAAGGGTCCGGCAACGGGGGGAGCCACCGCATGATGACCGGAAAGAGGCTTGTTATCTCGGCGCTGGTGCTGGCGCTCGTCCAGATCGGGTTCCTGAGCTGGATCATCGCCGGCCGGGCGGCGATCCTGCGCAACGGCAAGGAAGTGCTGCTGAAGATCGAACCCGTCGATCCGCGCGATCTCTTGCGCGGCGACTATATCATCCTCGGCTATGACATTTCGCGCATACCGGTGAAAATGATCGCCAACATCCCCGAGGGCAAATTCTCGAGCGACGACACGCCGATCGTTGTCCGGCTGAAGAAGGGCGCCGATGGGTACTGGACACCGACCACAGCCTGGTTCGGCAAGGCGCCAGGCCCGGCCGCTGTCGACGAAGCCGACATTTCGGGCCATGTCACCGCGGGTTGGGACCTTCGCGGCGAAGGCATGACGATCGCGCCAGATTACGGCATCGAACGGTTCTACCTGCCCGAAGGCGAGGGGCTGGCGATTCAGAGCGACATGCGGGTACGGCCATTCGGGATCAAGCTGGCGCTCGCCGCCGATGGCACGGCGCAGATCAAGGCGCTGGTGGATGGCGACAAGACGCTGTTCGAGGAGCCGCTTTATTGATGTCCATCGCGCCCATAATGTGATTTCAGAGAAGTTTTCGGCGAAGCAGTCGAAAGTCGACAATGCGGAGGAGTCTGATTTTGTCGGTCACGAATCTGTCGAATGCCGCGTCGAAATCATTCCCTATCGCTCGCCATTCGTCTCTCAACGCGCGAACGCGCCGTGCGCGCAGCCAGTTCTTTACCTTGGCGACGGCCCCCTTGGGTTTCAGGATGACGCCACAGCCGTAGTCGGCATCCACAGTGAAATAGTCGAGATCCGGATTGCCCAGAACGAAATCAATAAATGCCTTGTAGGTCACGCCGCACCACTCACCGCGGAAAAAGGAGGGATTGGCCGCGGTCCGGTTTGGGGGCAGGCAGTCATGCACCACCACGGCACCCCCGGGCGAGACCATGCGGAAGGCTTCCCGGATATCGCGCGCCGAGCATTCGTATGTGTGGTGCGGATCAACGAACACAATGTCGAATGTCTGCCCCTTTAGGCGCACGTCATTGAGACATGCCGCAATATCCTCGTCTGTGGAGGTGAAATCTACGGGGAGGCCATCGACTGGCGGCTCAGTTGCCCGATACACCAGGCGCATGCAGGGCTGAAAACCCAATTGTGCCGCTTCTATATACCTGAAGCCAGTAGTGCTCGTGTTGATCTCCAGGTAACTCGTGAGCCCGAAGCGCACCGAGAGCAGCCCACAGATGTGGGCCTTGTTCCAGTATTCAAGCATCATCATTGTCCCGCCATTCCCGACAATGAGTTGACCTCATTATCGGCAATCTCTCAAGCGATCGATCGGTAGGACTTTTCACAGGGTTTCGGCCGCGGAACGATGGCAACAGATCCGGGATGAGGCGGAGCCAAACGGTCATGTGGGGTTGGTGCGGATGAAGGGACTCGAACCCCCACGCCTTTCGGCACTGGAACCTAAATCCAGGGCGTCTACCAGTTCCGCCACATCCGCATGACCCGGCAATCCCATGTAGCCATCATTCTGTCAATGTCGGAGACAAGATATCGGGTCAGGGCCGAAATGTTGGTTATTCGCCTAAACGCGAAGACTGTTGAAAATTAGGCTCGCCTGTGACAAAAGGCGTGTCAAATGTGACGGGACGCGACGATCCGCTTCTACAAGATGTGATAAGAAGTAGGAAAAACAAGAACTTATTCACATTTTGGAACGCAGTTTGGGAGAGTTTGAGCCGTATTTCCGGTCAAATCGCCAGGTTCCGTACCAAAAGCCATTCCCGGCAAGAATTACCGGCAGGCTGTGAACGGCAGGGAGCCGTTTGGCAGCCTCATTGGTGAAAACAAAGGTTTTACGATGCAGGTCACCGAAACACTCAATTCCGGTCTCAAGCGCGAGATCAAGATCACCGTGCCGGCCGGTGATATGGAAGCCAAGCTGATGGCGCGGCTGTCGGACGCCCGCGACAAGGTTCGCATCAACGGCTTCCGTCCGGGCAAGGTGCCGGTGCAGCACCTGCGCAAGGTTTATGGCAAGTCGTTCATGGCCGAGGTGGTCAACGAGATCCTCAACGACTCGACCCGTTCGATCATCACCGGGCGCGGCGAAAAGGCCGCCATGCAGCCCGAGGTCATCATGACCGAGGACGAGAAGGAAGCCGAGAAGATCCTGGCCGGCGGCGCCGACTTCGAATTCCGCCTCAACTATGAGGTCATTCCGGCGATCGAGATCAAGGATTTCTCCGACATCAAGGTAACGCGCCAGGTGTTCGACGTTCCGGATTCGGAGATCGACGACCAGGTCAAGCGCGTCGCTGAATCGGCGCGCAGCTACGAGCCGAAGACCGGCAAGGCCGCCGAAGGTGACCGCGTCTCGATCGACTATGTCGGCAAGATCGCCGGCGAGGCTTTCGCAGGCGGCGCCGGCAATGATCAGCCGCTGGTGCTGGGCTCCAAGGAGTTCATTCCGGGCTTCGAGGAACAGCTGATCGGCACCAAGGCCGGCGACGAGAAGCAGGTCACCGTGACCTTCCCGGACAACTACCAGGCAGCGCATCTGGCTGGCAAGGAAGCGACCTTCGACGTCACTGTCAAGGAAGTGTCGAAGCCCGGCGAACTGGAAATCAACGACGAGACCGCCAAGAACCTTGGCCTGGAGTCGCTCGAGCGCCTGCGTGACATCGTGCGCGGCCAGATCGAGAACCAGTTCGGCTCGATGACGCGCCAGAAGGTGAAGCGCCAGCTGCTGGATCAACTCGATGCAGCCTATTCGTTCGAAGCGCCGTCGAAGCTCGTCGAGGCGGAATTCAACAATATCTGGGCACAGGTCAACCGCGACCTGGAAGCCGCCGGTCGCACCTTCGCCGACGAAGAGACGACCGAGGAAGAGGCACGCGCCGAATACATGCGCCTTGCCGAGCGCCGCGTGCGCCTTGGCCTGGTGCTGGCCGAGATCGGCGAGAAGGCCGGTGTCACCGTGTCGGACGAGGAACTGCAGCGCGGCCTGTTCGAGCAGGTTCGCCGCTTCCCGGCCAACCAGCAGCAGGAAGCCTTCGAGTTCTACCGCAGCAACCCCGAGGCGCTGAACGCGCTCAGGGCGCCGATGTTCGAGGAGAAGGTTGTCGACCACCTGCTCGAACAGATCTCGGTCACCGACGTCAAGGTCAGCAAGGAAGAGCTGATGGCCGACGACGAGGAGGCCGAAACCGCGACCAAGGCGAAGCCGGCGAAGAAGGCCGCCGCGAAGAAGGCTGACGACAAGAAAGCCGACGACGCGGAAGAGCCGAAGAAGAAGGCCGCACCGAAGAAAAAAGCGGCCAAGGACGCCGAGTAGAGCGCACGTTCCGACGAATTCCGAAAGGCCGCCTCCGGGCGGCCTTTTTCGTTGCGAAACTGCAACATCGAATTGGCTCGTGATGGGCGCCAGTGGCGATACGAAGCCTTGATCATTATCTGATTGGTTGGAAGGCCAGAGGTAATTGGTGATGTCGCTGGGGGTGGAAATGAGGCGCGCTGCCGCCATGGTGTTTTTCCTGGCCTTGGCCTGCGGCGCTGCCGGGGCCGGCACGGACAATTGGCGTTTCGACACCGGCAATGACGGCCTCGTCACCGCATCGGTCTATGCCACCAACAAGCTAATCACCGGGGGCGGCGCGTTGAGCTACAGCCCGGTGCTGACCATTGCCTGCCGGGCAGACGGCGAGCCGGTCTGGACCGAATGGCTGCAATTGAACGACGCGGTCTCCGCCAGCCGGAAAATCACCATGTCGGTCACCATCGACGGCGACAGCAAATTCGATGAGAGCTGGTCCGTCGGCACGCGCGGCAGGCTGCTGATGCGCGACGGGGCCGATGGCATCAAGCGCCTCGTTCCGGCAAACCGCCTGCTGCTGTCGTGGCGCTTCGGGCTGCTGTCCGGGCGCGGTCAGGCCGATTTCGACCTGGCCGGCTTCGGTGAGGCGGTCAGCCAGATTGCCGGCAACTGCAAGACCGATCCGCCTTGATTTCGAAAAGTGGCGGTCGTTTGGGCTGTCGTCACCTGGAAGATTGATCCGCGAACTGCGTGGTATCAGCATCATTCTTTCCACGATTGAATGATTTCAAATTCCGGCCAGGATAATCGCCAGCGCAGTGGCGGTGCTGCCTCGCGGGATTTTGGACCTAGATCAGCAGCAGGCCTTTCATGCTGGCGTATCCTTTCCGCCCGATGATGATGTGATCGTGCACGGAAATACCCAGCCGCTTGGCGGCTTCGATGATCTCTTTCGTCATCTCGATATCGGCACGCGACGGCGTCGGGTCGCCGGAGGGATGATTGTGGACCAGGATGATCGCGGTGGCCGACAGTTCGAGCGCGCGCTTGACCACTTCCCTGGGATAGACCGGCGTGTGGTCGACCGTTCCGGTCTGCTGCACTTCGTCGGCGATCAGCGCGTTCTTCTTGTCGAGGAACAGGATGCGGAACTGCTCGCGCGCTTCGAACGCCATGGCCGAGCGGCAATAGTCGAGAAGCTGTTGCCATGAAGGCCAGGACTTCGCGGCCATGGACCTCGCCGCGCGCCATGCGCTGCGCGGTCGCCGCGACGACCTTCAGCTCGAGCGCCACGGCCGGGCCGATGCCCTTGACCTCCTGCAACAGGCCGATGGGCGCGCCGAGCACTTCGGCCAAGGTGCCGAAGCGGGCCAGCAGCGCCTTGGCGACCGGCTTGGTGTCGGCGCGCGGGATCAGGCGGAAGAGCAGGAGTTCCAGAAGTTCATAGTCGGGCAAGGCATCCGGACCGGCCGAGGCAAAGCGCTCGCGCAGACGATCGCGATGGCCGAGATAATGCAGCTTTTCATCGACTGCCGCCTTGGCTCTCGCCGCCGGCCGCACCGGCACCTCGGAGAAGAAGCTCCGTTCGTCGTCGTCGCCTTGTGTCGCCATGTGCCGCCCATATCCAGTCGCAGCTGAGCAATGATCGCTGATCCCCGCGAAATACTAGGACGGCGGGCAGGGGCGGTCGAGGTTTTTTCGGTGGCAAGGAATGAGTAAGCCTCCGACTTCTACGCAATGTTGCGGCAATGGCAGTCGCGCAGGCTCTCGGTGTCATCATCGATGACGCCCCATTCGGAGACAACCAAGATGCCCAGGCCCATTCGTATCCTGCTGCCCGCCGGGCTGCTTCTGAGCTTCAGTCCTGCAATGGCTGCCCCGGTGATCGATGCCGTACCCGGCCGGTGGCCGCGCTGATCGGAACCCGATCCATTTCATCCAATATGATGATCCTTGCACGGACGGCCGTTACAGCGACCGGAGGCCGCACAATTGCCGCGAGATCCTGCGCATGCTGGATCGCCGGGGGCGTTATCGGGAAAGGCACGACTATTACCCGTACCCGCGCGAACGCTACGATCCATGCACCGATGGCAGGGTCAGCGATGGCCGTCCGCGCAGTTGCCGCGAAATATGGCCGTCCGAGCAGTTGCCGCGAAATAATGCGCTGGTTACGAGACCAGGACGAGGACGAAGACTGGCGGCCACGCAAACACTGGAAATAGGCCGGCATCCAAGACCTCGCCACGGCCTCCTAAACCGGCAAGCCAGGGCGGTCGAGCTTTTTGGGCGACAGCGTGAAAATCTCGCAGCCGGTGTCGGTCACGCCGATCGTGTGCTCGTATTGCGCCGACAGCGAGCGGTCGCGTGTCACCGCCGTCCAGCCATCCGACAGCACCTTCACATGCGGCCGGCCGAGATTGATCATCGGCTCGATGGTGAAGATCATGCCGGGGCGCATTTCCACGCCTTCATTGGCATTGCCGTAGTGCAGGATGTTGGGGGCGTCGTGGAAAAGCTGGCCGACGCCGTGGCCGCAGAAATCGCGCACCACCGAGCAGCGCTCGGCTTCGGCGTAGGTCTGGATGGCGGCGCCGATGACACCGGTGCGCGCGCCCGGCCTGACGGCGGCGATGCCGCGCATCAGGCATTCGTGGGTGACCTCGAGCAGGCGTTCGGCTGCCCGCTTGATCGTGCCGACCGGATACATGCGCGAGGAATCGCCGTGCCAGCCGTCGAGGATGTAGGTCACGTCGATGTTGACGATATCGCCATCCTTCAGCGGCTTGTTGTCGGGAATGCCGTGACAGACGACATGGTTGATCGAGGTGCAGGACGATTTCGTGTAGCCGCGATAGTTGAGCGTGGCCGGCAGTGCGCCGTGGTCCATGCCGAACTCGAAGACGAAACGGTCGATGGTGTCGGTGGTGACGCCGGGACCGACCATCGGCACCAGCTCGTCCAGGCAGCGCGCGGTGAGGTCGCATGCCTTGCGCATGCCGGCAAAGCCTTCCTCGCCATAAAGGCGGATTTGGCCGGTGTTTCTGAGCGGTGCCGTGGCGGCGTCGAGATAGGTGACCATTTTGCCCATATAGAAGGTGGCGCGCCGCAGGAGCGCGGGCGCGGAGATGTCACCAGATTTGGCACCTGAGGGCGAAAGGTTCAAGGACGAACTGCCTGATGCGGCCCCTACGGCCCGGATATTCGCTTGCCCCGCCGGTCAGGCGCACGGCCTTCGACGCGGAGACCGACCCGGCCAACCAGTAATCGCCGCCGCCGGCAAGGTCTGCCGGCCGCTCGAAGCCGGCAGACCTTCCCTTGCCAGATGCAGCAAAGGAGACAGTTTTCCGCAGTGACGACACATTTCCATGGCACACCGCACAAAGCAACTTTTGACGATGAGCGGCGTTGCTTGGGCGATGCCGGTCGGGAGGTGTCGGATGGACAGATTGCAATTCGAGGTGCCGGTGCGCATCGCACCAGGCCCCGGCTTGCCCGTCGAGGAAATCTACAGCGTCGAGCAGGCGCTCGATTTTCTGCAGGACTGGCCGGCGCGCCGGCAGGGACCGGTGTATCAGAAAGCCTTCAATGCCTGTTTCGGTGCCACGGTCGATGTGGTCGAGACCGAAGACGCCTGCCGGGCGTTCATGGCGTTCTGCCGCGTCGCCGGACTGATGGCCGGCGACATGATGGCGCCGCGCAAGCGCGGCGGCGAGGCGAGAGCGCTGCAGGCCTGAGGGCGTCATCGAGTGGGGGGAACCAGTTCAGCTTGAGTGTGCATGACGATTCGCCTGCGTTCAGCTTGAGTGTGCATGACGATTCGCCTGCGGCGATGCATTGGCCGGCGCTGTTAAGCTTCCGTTTCCACCTTCGCGGTTAGCCATTGATTGTTCGGCAATGGTTGATTCGTTGCGTCAGTTTCATGGGTCGGAAGATGTCCTCAGAAAAAGTCCGTGCGTTCCCGATCGATCGTCAGCTGTTCTTGGTCAGGGAAGTTGCCGCCAAGCTCGGCAATCTGCATGGCGAGACCGCCACCTCGTTCTGGAAGACAAAGGCGGCGGAATTGCTCGATCTCATTGTCGGGACGGGCAGAGACAGAACGGCAGCCGGTGACGAAGTGCGCAGGTTCTTCCTTGCCGTTCAAAGAGAGTTATTGACTGGTGCGACCGTGGAAGAGGTCCCGATCCTTACCGCCTGAAGTAAATCCTGCCCGCAAGCAGGCTGCACGCTTGGCGACGCCGGAAATGCGTCATTTGCCCTCCATGGCATGCCGAGAAGGTGCGCGTACCGAGGCCGGCTGTTGGAGCCAATGGCTGCTGGCCAATGGTTGTCTCGTAGAAAGTGAATCGAACTTTTTAGCCGTTCATTCATACATGCGTGCTTTCTAATTGATCATGCTGTTCAACTGCTTCACCCGGATTCGGCTCGTGGCGGCCGGTATGCGCCGCAGCAGAGCTGCGAACGTCGCCACCATCTTTGCCCTTACCCTGCCGATCGTTGTCGGTGCGGCGGGTTTTGGCGTTGAAACCTCCTATTGGTACTACAACAGCTTGAGATTGCAGGCCACGGCGGATGCCGCGGCCTATGCCGGCGCGCTGGAGAAGATCGCGGGTTCCGACACGCCGACGATCGTCGCGGCCGCGACCCAGTCGGCGACCGACAACGGCCTCGGGAACGGCACCATCGTCGTCAATACGCCGCCGACGTCAGGGCCGAACATTGCCAAAAAGGCCGTCGAGGTGGTCCTCGGCCAGAATCTCGACCGGATGTTCACCTTGATCTTCACTCAGAGCCAGGTTCCAGAAAAGGCGAGGGCGGTGGCGCTCATCACCGACGCCTCCAAGGCTTGCCTCCGGGCGCTCAATCCGTCGGCACCGCAGTCGGTGCTCTTCTCCGGCAGCACCAGCATGACGCTCAACGGCTGCGTCATCATGACGAATTCGATCGCCAGCGACGCCATCAAGGTGCAGGGATCGGCGGCTCTCACGGCCGACTGCCTGATCTCGGCGGGCGGCGTCGTGCTGAACAATCCGGTGACCACGATCTGCAAGGCGCCGATCACCCAGGCCTTGCCCGTACCCGATCCTTTCGCCAGCGTGCCGGCGCCCGCCGCCAGCAACCCATGCCAGAATGTCAACGGAGGCAAGTCGACCCAAACGATCCAGCCCGGGACCTATTGCAGTGGCATGAGCCTCAACGGCAATGTCACGCTTTCTCCCGGCGTCTATGTTGTCCAGGGCAATTTGAAAATCAACGCGGGCGCGGTCATCCAGGGCGACGGCGTGACCATCTTCATGGCGGGCAGCAGCACCGTCAGCATGAACGGGAACGCGACCGTGACGCTCAGCGCGCCGCAGTCGGGCACCTATTCCGGCATGCTGTTCTACGGTGACAGGACAGGCACGGCGGCGCAGAGTACCTTCAACGGTACGGCAACATCCTTGCTGACCGGCGCCATCTATTTCTCCAAGCAGCAAGTGAACTACCTGGGCAACTTCTCAGGCAACAATGGCTGCACGCAGATTGTGGCCGACACTATCCAGTGGTCCGGCAATTCCACGATCAACCAGGACTGCTCGAGCCTGGGAATGAAGGACATCCCCGCGGCGGCGTCGGTCGCGATTGTCGAATGAAGCGCGTGGCCTATCGATTGATCCCAGCCATTCGCGAAGACGCGGGTGCAGCCGCGGTTGAGTTCGCGATGGTCCTGCCCATCCTTTGCCTGGTACTGCTCGGCATCGCCGACGGCTGGTCATACGTCACGAGTTCGCTGTCTATGCGCGCCGGCGTGAAGACGGCGGCGAACATGGTCTTGGCGGGCTCCGCCGACGACAGCGCGACACGGGCCGCGGCAATGGCGAACTGGGAGAGGATGCCGGACGACGGTCAGGTCACGCTGAGCCGGATTTACAAATGCGGCACGACCGTGGTCGACGCTTCGACCTTGTGCAGCGGGCCGAAGGCACCGTCGGTCTTTGTCCAGATCGACGCATCGGCGACGTGGACTCCGCCCTTTACGTTCGGCGTGTTTTCCGCCCCCAGCGCGATCGGCCAGCAGGAGCTGATCCGTGTTCGGTAATACGGGAGGCTTCAGGGACAATCGATCGGGCGGAGCCGCGCTCGAATTCGCGCTGATCGCACCGTTCCTTATCATGCTGCTATTCGGAATCTTCGCCTTCGGCTGGTCGATGAATACGGCCTCCAGCGTTCGCTACACGCTGGAGGCGTCCGCACGGTCCCTGCAGCTTAACAACACGCTGACCCAGGCCGACATCCAGGCGATCGCGACGCAGAAACTGCTTGCGCTGGGTCTGAAGAATGTGAACGTCACGATCGCCACCGACCCGGCGACCGGCGGCTTTCGCATGGCGCACCTGACCGCTGCCTATGCGTTCGTCATAGATTTCCCATATTTCAACGCCTACCCGATCAATTACGCGACGACCGTTGCCGTGCCGCTGGTCGGCGGTTAGCCACGTAGTCCGCCAGACCGCGAATCTGCTGGCCTCGAGCCCTGCGGCCGGGCTGTATGAGTTCCCCTCGTTGACGAGCATGCAATTCAAGTCTGGTAAAGGAGTCATGGGTCGGCGCTTTCTGGCGTGACGGGCTCTTTTTCACAGTGGGGCGTAGCCGAATTTTATCCAAGACATCAAGGATCTTTAAACTTCTGCCCGTTACCAGAGCACGTATGGCCTCGTGGCGGAGCGGCTACGCTAGAGACTGCAAATCTCGGAAGCCTCGGTTCGATTCCGAGGCGAGGCCTCCAAAATTCCGAAGCTGATGGACTGGTGGATCGGGCGGGAGTGGATCCATCCCTGCTCCATTTCCGCATTACGCCAAGCGTTTCCGCTTGAGCGCAAAAAAAGTTCTAACGGAACAGATATTTCGACACTTCGGGGTTGCCGCGGCGCCACATCATATTGTCGAGGAAGTAATGGTGCACGTTGATGAAGATCAACACGATGAAGAAGAACAGCGACGATCCCAGGACTTCCCGGTCATAGGGGACAAGGGCCGTCAGCACGGTCGGCACCAGCCAGAAACCCAGACCGCCGAGGAGAAGGCCAGCACTGATGAACTCCAGAAGCCGCACCCTGTAAGCCGAACCAAGGACGGACAGGATTCTGGATGGCGGAACTTTCTCGGCATCGCGCCCGTCACGCTCGACATTGCTCTGGTAACGCCAGACCACCGCCAGGTACTGCAAGGAATGGAGCGCCGGCACCACAAGCAGCCAGAGCGGATTTGTCCTTACGATCAGAATCCAGAGATATAGGGATGCGATGTAGGCGATGACGCCGTTATACGGCAGGCTGCCGCCATTCCTGCTCCAACGATTGATCAGCATCACGGCAGTGGCGGCCGTGGAAGCGGCCGCGGCCGCCACCGCAATCGCGTTGAGCCATGCAGGGGTGGCAAACGTATAATATTCCAGCCCCAGGTATTTTCCCTGGCTGACCGCCGTGTTCGTCTGAAGCCATGCGAACAGCCAAACGGCATAGCTGTTGATCAGCAGGATTTTCTTGTCCGGATCGGTGAAGAACCTGCGCTTCAGGACGGCATCCACCATCAACATACCGTAGCCTTGCTTGACATAGTGCCAGCCCACGAAAAAGAACATCGCGTTGGTTGCGTTGCCCAGCAGCCGGGCGTTCGCCGTTATCGAGCCGTAGGCAAAAAATGCACCCATGAGTAGGGGAACGATGATGCCGGCGACGATGTAGCGGATCTGGAGGTTCCTGTCGTAGCCGCCGCCGCGCAGCTTCCGCCCAAAATTGCGGTAGAAGAGTTGGTATGAGTGGGCGAAGTGCGGATAGTTGATCAGATAAGCCAGGAAAAGCATCGTCGCCGCCACGAGACCTTCGTATCTCAGTGGCACGAAGTACAGCGCCGGCAAGATCAGGAATGCGCCGCCGCCGAGCATCAGAAAGTCCGCGAGCGGACCAAAGAGATATCTTGGCGGCGTTGCCGCGGGAGCGCGTATATCCGCCGAAAGGTGAACTGTCATATGAGCGCTCCCTTCGTATTCCATTTAACCACTGGCCCGTCTGATCGACAAGACAGAGGAGCTGGGCGCTAGACTAGCGCGAAAGGCATGGGGTATCGGCTGCAACGGATGCCGTAACCCGCAATGTTGTCGACGCGATGCGCCCCTGCCAAATTGCATCGGCCAGGCGTTCGCTGCGTAGAATCGGAAGAGGGACTGGAGGTCCGGAAGATCTGGTACGCCCAAGGGGAATCGAACCCCTGTTACCGCCGTGAAAGGGCGGTGTCCTAACCGCTAGACGATGGGCGCGCTCAGACGAAGCGGCTTATACTGGCGTTGCGCGTAACCGGCAACCCGTTAGGTGCCGCCTTGGACAACTTTTTTCCAGCCTGCCAAATCAGCGATTTCGCGAGGGGTCGGCAGGGCTTGGCGATCAGCGGTGACATTAGTCGCTTCGCCATCCACGGGCGGAGCAAGGAGCGTAGCGAAGCGGCGCAGACCCGAGAATCATGCCGCGACTTCAACGCGTTGCCGTGGTGCAGAATTCTGCTCCCGTTGCGATCTTTGCCAGGGTCACGGCATGGATTTCGGGTCTTCGCGACGGAGCTTCGCTCCTGCTTAGCCAAGGGTGACGACATGGGAACGACTCGGGCCTGCTGAGGTTCCGGTCCGTCAAATCGCTGCTAGCCGTCGTCACCGCCGCTGCGCCGGCGGCAGCGCCAGTTCCAGTCGCGCTCGGGGCCGACATCGACATGGACCGATTCGGTGTGGCAGTAGGTGCCGACGCCGCCGCGGCCGGGCATGGTCCTGATGTAGCTCGCAAGCTCCCATTTGGAGACGCCGGGCACCTGGATGTCGGCGGCGGCGCAATACATGTGCAACGAATTCTTGGCGCCGTTGGCACGGCGGTTGCGGGCCGGGTCGCGATAGCCCGAGGTCACCATCATCTTGCGGCCGTAGTGGCCTTCGATCGTCTTCAGCACGCGCACCAGCGATGGCTTCAGGCAGGCGACGTCCACGCTCTCATTCTGCTTCAGCAGTCCGTTGGGCGCCAGGCGCGCCATGCCGGCCGCAGACGCAACCTGATAGCTGCCGCCCGAGCCTTCGTCCTCATTGAGGTCGACGTCGCTTTCGTCGTCGAGGCCGGATTTGCGTTTGATCTCGAACAGGGCTGTCTGGCGCACGCCAGGCAGGGCATCGCTACCCGTAATGTGACCGGCATCGTCCCCGGTCGAAGCCAACTGTATCGGCTTTGCCGTGGAATCGGCCGAGGCCAGTGTGATGATCGGCTTTGCTGCCGCCGGGGCAGGCTTGGCCTGCGCGGCAGGCTGTTCGCCCGATCGTGTGTTGACCAGCGGAGCGGGTGTTGCCGAAGCGGGGGTGGCGCCAAACATCGAGGCCAGGAAGCCTTTTTTCTTCGGCGCCTCGGCTTGCGGCGCGTCGCCAGCGGTCACATAAACCGGATTGTTCATTACCGGTGCCGCGGCCGGCTTCGGCGCCGTCGCGGCAGCATCGGCGGCGGCGATCTTCTGGGCGACCGCGTCGGTCTGCTGCGCCGTCTGTACCTGCTGCTGCAAGGACTGCGGCGTCTGACCCGCGATCGTTTCCGCGCTGGCTGGTATGGTGAGCGGGAAAGTGGCCCCAGGCTTGGCCATCGGTAGGTAGGCAACCTTTTCGGGGAGTGCCGTGTCGCTTTCGCTCATCACCGTCGTCTGCTCCGTCGCTACCTGCGACGACGAATCGGCGGCGAGGGGCTTGCCCGTGGAGGCGGCGTGGATGTCGGATGCGGAAGCATTGTAGCCGGGCATTCCGACCGACATTGTCGGATCGCCGGCCGATGTGCAGGAGGCCAGAAGCATCGAGCAGAACGCTGCCACGATGACGCGGCGTTCTCCCTTTGCGAGGCTCCATCCTGCTGATTTCAAAGTCAAATTCCCCCTCGATGTCCGGTCGGTGTATCCTTGGCGCTGACTGGTATGTCTGCGTCAGGGTGACCCTTGTCTCCGATCCGGAAACGAGACCTGTGTCAAATCAGCAAGCCTGTAAGTATTTTTGCAGCGAATGCCGAATTGCGGCTGCTTAATGGTTGACGACACCATTTCGCCCGCTTTTGCGGGGGCGTCAACTCACCAGACATTACAGTCCGTTACACACGTACCTTGACATAGGTGCCGGGAGCATCGCCCAAGGTTTTCATATGCTTGCCGGGTTTGCGGGCAGGTACGCGGGTGTTGTCCTTGGCCTCTATCCAACTTTGCCAGTGTGGCCACCAGGACCCGGGATGGTCCGTGGCGCTTTCTATCCACTGGTCGAAGTCGCCTTTCGGCGGGCCGCCAGTCCAGTACTGATATTTGTTGGATGCGGGCGGATTGACGACGCCCGCGATATGCCCCGATCCCGCCATCACGTACTCGACCTTGCCGCCGAAATATTTCGAGCCGAGGAAGACGGACAGCGCCGGCGCGATGTGATCTTCCCGCGAGGCGAGGTTGTAGACCGGGATGGTGACATCGCCGAGCGAGACCGTGTGGCCCGCAAGTTCCATCGTGCCGCGCGAGAGGTTGTTCTCGAGATAGCAGTTGCGCAGGTAGAACGAGTGGTTGGCCGCCGCCATGCGGGTCGAATCAGCGTTCCAGTAGAGCAGGTCGAAGGGCAGAGGATCCTTGCCGCGCATGTAGTTGTTGACGACATAGGGCCAGATCAGGTCGCCCGAGCGCAGCATGTTGAAGGCGGTGGCCATCTTTGTGCCGTCGAGGTAGCCCTTTTCGTTCATCGCCTTTTCCACCGCCGCGACCTGTTCCTCGTCGACGAACACTTTCAGGTCGCCGGCATGGGTGAAGTCGACCTGTGTGGTGAAGAAGGTCGCCGACTTGATGCGGTCGTCGCCTTCTCCAGCCATCAGCGCCAGTGCCGCCGCTAGCAACGTGCCTCCGACGCAGTAACCTATGGCGTTGACGTCGCGCTCGCCGGTCGCCTTCTCGATCGTGTCGAGGCCGTATTGCAGGCCTTCCCGGATGTAGGCTTCCCAGTTCTTGGCGCCATGACGTTCGTCCGGATTGATCCAGGAGATGACGAAAACGGTGTGGCCTTGCTCGATGGCCCAGCGGATGAAGGATTTCTGCGGGTTGAGGTCGAGGATGTAGAACTTGTTGATCCAGGGCGGGCAGATCAGCAGCGGGCGTTTCAACACTGTCTCGGTTGCCGGATCATACTGGATAATCTCGGCGACGTCGCTGCGGCCGACCACCTTGCCGGGCGTCGTGGCGATGTTCTTGCCGATCTCGAAGGGCGAATAATCGGCCTGGCGCAATTTCAGGTCGCCCTTGCCGGCGGCGATGTCCTCGGCCAGCATCTTCATGCCGCGCACCAGGTTTTCGCCGTTGGAGGCGACGGTTTCGCGAAACAATTCCGGATTGGTCAGGATGAAATTGGATGGCGAGATGGCGTTGGATACCTGCTTGACGTAGAAGCTCGCCTTATGGCGGGTATGCTCGTCCAGGCCTTCGGCGTGCTCGACCAGTTCGGACGCCCAGCGCGAGGTGACGAGATAGGCCTGCTTGAGGAAATCGAAGAAGGCGTTGCGGCCCCATTCCGGATCCTGGAAGCGCTTGTCGCCGCGCTCCGGCTTGACGGCATCGTCGGCACCCTCGGCGTTCGGGCTGACGCGCTGGATGGCGTTCGCCCAAACCGTCATATAGCCGGCGAACAGCCGCGTCTGCGCTTCGAGCGCACGCTGCGGATCGGCAAGCCAGTATTCGCTGAGCTTCGAGAAGGTCTTGACCATGTCGACGACCGGCTCGGCGACGTGGTCGCGCACCTCACCCTTTTCGCGCGGTTCGGCCCAGGCGGACGCCGCCTTGCCGGCCTGCTCGATCATCCGCGCCATGTTCAGCGCAAAGCGTTCCGGGTCCTTCACCAGATATTGCTCGACCGTCGAAGGTCCGCCATCTTCCGCTTTGCCCGAATCGGGTGTTTTGGACATGGTTCGCGGGGTTCCTCCGGAAGCGTTTTCTTGACATATTAACATGGGACATCCGACAGGGTCCAATCTCGCTCTACCCCGGCTGCCAAGGAAACAATATGACGATTAAGTTTGGCGAGACTGTTTTTTTCGGTGCCGGCCACTTTTGCCGCATCGGCGCGACAATCATGCTCCTGGGCGTTGCCGGATGCTCGAGCACAAATACCGGCGGTCCGGTGCCGATGGCCACCGACGCGGGTCCGAAGGACACCGGTACCTTTCCGAACCTGAACATCCCGCCGCAAGTGGCGGCGAAACAATTCACCGAGACCGAGAAGAACGCCAAGCTCGCCCAACTGAAGGCCGACGAGAACGGGCAAGGCGCCAAGAGCGGCGGCGTGGCCGTCACCAACCAGGCGGCGCTGACCGATCTCGCCAAGAAACATGGCCCGCAGACGCTGAAGCAGATCGAAGGCAAATGCGACCCCGCCCTCGACCCTACCTGCAAATGAGTATATAGCGCGCGCCCAACGCTCCCTTGCTGTCTGGAACTGCCATGGAAGAATTTCACAAGGTCCGCCGGCTTCCGCCTTACGTGTTCGAGCAGGTCAACCGGCTCAAGGCCAGCGCCCGTTCGCGCGGTGCCGATATCGTCGACCTCGGCATGGGCAATCCGGACCTGCCGACGCCCAAGGCCATCGTCGACAAATTGTGCGAGGTGGTGCGCGATCCGCGGACGCACCGCTATTCCTCATCGCGCGGCATTCCCGGCCTGCGCCGCGCCCAGGCAAACTACTATGCCCGCCGCTTCGGCGTGAAGCTCAACCCCGACACCCAGGTGGTCGCCACGCTTGGCTCGAAGGAAGGTTTCGCCAACATGGCGCAGGCGATCACCGCGCCGGGCGACGTGATCCTGTGCCCCAACCCGACCTATCCGATCCACGCTTTCGGCTTCATCATGTCGGGCGGCGTCATCCGCTCGCTGCAGGTCGAGCCAGATGATGGCTTCATTCCCGCGCTCGAGCGCGGCGTCCGCCATTCGATCCCGAAGCCGCTGGCGCTGATCCTCAACTATCCGTCGAACCCGACGGCGCTGGTCGCCTCGCTCGATTTCTACAAGGACGTGGTGGCCTTCGCCAAGAAGAACGACATCATCATCCTGTCCGACCTTGCCTATTCCGAAATCTACTTCGACGGCAATCCGCCACCCTCGGTACTGCAGGTGCCGGGCGCCATCGATGTCTGCGTCGAGTTCACCTCGATGTCGAAAACCTTTTCCATGCCCGGCTGGCGCATGGGCTTCGCCGTGGGCAATGAACGGCTGATCTCGGCGCTGACCCGGGTCAAATCCTATCTCGATTACGGTGCCTTCACGCCGATCCAGGTGGCGGCCGCGCACGCGCTCAATGGCGACGGCGCCGACATCGCCGAAGTGCGTGACATCTATCACAAGCGCCGCGACGTGATGGTCGATGCGTTCGGCCGCGCCGGATGGACCATTCCGGCACCGGCAGCCTCGATGTTCGCCTGGGCGCCGATCCCGGAGCCGTTCCGGCATCTGGGATCCCTCGAATTCTCCAAGCTGCTCATCGAGCATGCCGACGTCGCGGTGGCGCCCGGTGTCGGCTTCGGCGAGCATGGCGACGATTTCGTGCGCGTGGCGCTGGTCGAGAACGAGCACCGGATCCGCCAGGCGGCGCGCAACATCAAGCGCTTCCTGTCTGCCAGCGCCAAGCAGCCCAACAATGTGGTGCCGCTTTCCGCCCACCGGTAAATACAAATTCGATCTGATTTGAGGGGCGCCGCCTTCCATGGCTGAAGCACTGCGTGTTGGAATTGCCGGACTTGGCACGGTCGGTGCATCGGTGGCGCGCGTGTTGCGCGACAAGGCGGCGGAGTTGACCCGCCAATGCGGGCGCGACATCATCGTGTCGGCGGTTTCGGCACGCGACCGGAAACGCGACCGTGGTACCGATCTGAGCTCCGCGAACTGGTTCGACGATCCGGTGAAGATGGCACAGACCGCTGAGATCGACGTTTTCGTCGAGCTGATCGGCGGCGATGAGGGGCCGGCGCGTGCCTCTGTGAAGGCGGCGCTCGAAGCCGGCTGCCATGTCGTCACCGCCAATAAGGCGCTGCTTGCCAAGCATGGCGTGGCGCTTGCCGAAATCGCCGAGAAGAAGGGCGTGCTGCTCAACTACGAGGCCGCGGTGGCAGGTGGCATTCCCGTCATCAAGACGATGCGCGAAGCGATGGCCGGCAACTCGGTCAGCCGTGTGTTCGGCATTCTCAACGGCACCTGCAACTATATCCTGACGCGCATGGAGGCCGAGGGCGTTTCCTTCGACGTCGTGCTGAAGGACGCGCAACGGCTGGGTTATGCCGAAGCCGATCCGACCTTCGACATCGAGGGCCATGACACCGCGCACAAGCTGTCGATCCTGACCAGCCTTGCTTTCGGCACCAGGATTGCCGCCAACGACATCTACATGGAAGGCATTTCCAACATCACCCAGGCCGACATCCGTGCGGCAGGCGATCTTGGCTACCGGATCAAGCTGCTCGGCGTCGCCCAGCGTACCGAAAGCGGCATCGAGCAGCGCGTGCATCCGACCATGGTGCCGACGGCTTCCGTCATCGCGCAGGTGCATGGCGTCACCAATGCGGTGGCGATCGAGACCGACATTTTGGGCGAATTGCTGCTCTCCGGTCCCGGCGCCGGCGGCAACGCCACCGCCTCGGCGGTCATCGGCGACGTCGCCGACATCGCCAAGAGCCGGCCAGGCTTTCAGCATGGTCCTGTCTTCGGCCTGCCGGCGAAGGAGCTGAAACCGTATAAGAAGGCGCAGATGCGCAGCCACGCCGGCGGCTACTTCATCCGGCTGACCGTGCATGACCGCATCGGCGTGTTCGCAGCAATCGCCAAGCGCATGGCCGACAATGATATTTCGCTGGAATCGATCGTCCAGCACGCGGTCAGCGGTGAGGCGGCGGCGCAGAAGACGGTGATCCTCGTCACCCACGAGACCACCGAGGCCGCCGTGCGCAAGGCCGTCGACGGCATCACCAAAGACGGCCATCTGACCGACAAGCCGCAGGTCATCCGCATCGAGCGAGCAGGGTAGCAGCGGCCTCGTCGTCGCGGGCATAACCACCGGCGGCGCATTTCCGTTCTGTGAGGATACCACTGCCGCCCGGAACGAATTGGCGTCGGCACCGTTCTCTTGGTCAGCAACCAAGGGAGCCGCTTCATGGCTGATACCAACAAATCCGGCCCTCCTGACATCGAGGACATCCAGAAGACGCTGGAAAAGCAGATCGCCGACCTGCGCAAGGAGATCACCAAGATCAACAAGAGCATTTCGGCGCGCAGCGCGGAAGTGCTCGATGACGCCAGCGAACAGGCATCGGATTTCTACGATACAGCTGCTTCCCGCGCCTCGCGGACAGCGCAGCAGTTGCGCAGCCAGGCTCAGTCCGTTTCAGAAGCCGCGCGCGAAAATCCGGGCACGACGACCGCAGTGGTTGGGGTGATCGGCTTACTTGGCTTCTTGGCCGGCCTCGCGATCGGCCAGTCGATGAACGACACGCCGCGCCGCTGGTACCATTAGCCGCAAGGGCGGCCAGCTTGGCCGGCCGCACCATCTCGCTACGTTTTTCAACACGGCCGTCTCGGGGAGGGTATCATGGCGTCGTCCATGCTGATCGGCATTCTCATTACATTCCTGGTCATTATCCTGGTTCTGTATCTCGTCCAGCGACTGCCGCTCGACGCCAGAATGAGACAGATCGTGCAGATCATCGTCATCATCATCGGCATTGTTTCGCTGCTCAAATACCTCGCGGTTTTCTAGGCTGCGAGGAACGGGAATTTTCCGCTTCGTATTGGCCCGGGTCGTCTCGAACCGGTGGGCATTGTTTCAGGAATGCGGTTCAATCGATTGATATTGCTGTCCTTTCGATAAAGCTGCCGGTAGGTCTTGCCGTTGTCATGCTCGTTTGACAAAACAGGCGCGCCTCCGGCGGGAGGCGGCATCAAACGAGGATTTGCCGAAATGAATGTGGCCCAGAACATCGTCGCCGGCCTTGACCGGATACTCACCATGGAACTGGTGCGCGTCACCGAACGGGCCGCCGTCGCGGCCGCCCGGCTGCGCGGCCGCGGCGACGAAAAAGCTGCCGACCAGGTCGCCGTCGACGCCATGCGCGAGGAACTCAACCGCCTCGCCATCAAGGGCACGGTGGTGATCGGCGAGGGCGAGCGAGACGAGGCGCCGATGCTCTATATCGGCGAGGAGGTCGGGACCGGCAAAGGCCCGGCGGTCGATATCGCGCTCGATCCGCTCGAAGGCACGACAATCTGCGCCAAGAACCTGCCGAACGCGCTTGCCGTGATCGCGATCGCCGAGAAGGGCAGCCTGCTGTTCGCGCCCGACGTCTACATGGACAAGATCGCGGTCGGTCCGGGTTACGCCGAAGGCGTCATCGACATCGATGCCACGCCGGCCGAGAACATCGCCAGCCTCGCCCGGGCGAAGGGCGTCGCTGTGTCCGATATCACGGCCTGCATCCTCGACCGGCCGCGCCACGCCAAGCTGATCGACGCCGTGCGTGCCACCGGCGCCGCGATCCGGCTGATCGGCGACGGCGACGTCGCCGGCGTCATCCACACCACCGACCCGGAAGAAACCGGAATCGACATCTATCTCGGCACCGGAGGCGCACCGGAAGGCGTTCTGGCCGCGGCCGCCCTGCGCTGCACCGGCGGCCAGATGCTGGGCCGGCTGATCCTCGATACGCCCGAGAAGGTCGCCCGCGCGGCCAATATGGGGATTGCCGATCCGAAGCGGGTTTATCGGGCCGAGGACATGGCGCGCGGCGATGTGCTGTTCGCGGCCACCGGCGTCACCGACGGCAACATGCTGGCCGGCGTCAAGTTCGGCCGAACCTACATCACCACGCATACGATCGTGCTGCGCTCCTCGTCGCGTACCGTGCGGGAGATCAAGGCCCGGCACCAGGATCTGGATAAGTTCTAGACCTGCTTGCGAAGCCGGGCCGCAGTTGTTAGCCATTGGCTGCATCTGAAGCTGGCCGCGCAAGGACTAACGATGACGGTGTTCGACTGGCACGCGGATCCGATTTCGCGTGCCACTCCTGTGACGAAATCCTACCGCAACACCCAGAACGTGCGCCGCTTTCTTACCCGCGAATGCGGCGACACGTTTAGGTTCGATCGACCCTTCATGGCATGGCTCAAGGACGGTCGGGAAAAAACGATGGGAGATGCAGCCGACGAGTGGGTCCGGCGCCAGGCTGAAAAGCGGAAAGCGTAGTTTTTCTTGAATTCTTCTGCGACGCCTGCATGTCATTATCTCAAAACCGCTGCACACTTTTGGGCGACATGCATTATCCTGCCGCCAACCATGAGTTGGCAAAGCGCATGATGGGCGACAGGCGCCTCTTCCTCGATGTCAGGCAGTCGGCGACCGGTCTCTCCTGGGAGCACCGGCTGACCGAACGGCAGGACATGATCGCGCTTGCCATCGCGCAGGGTCATGGCGTGCCCGACATCGTCGCGCGCGTTCTTGCCGGACGCGGCGTTGCCGTCGATGAGACCGAACGGTTTCTCGACCCGACGATCCGTGACCTGTTGCCGAATCCGGCCTCGCTGACCGACATGGACAAGGCTGCTATCCGCATCGCCGCCGCCGTCATTGCCCGGGAGAAAATAGCGATCTTCGGCGATTACGACGTCGATGGCGCGGCCTCCTCGGCCTTGCTGAAGCGGTTTCTCATGCATTTCTCGGTGCCGTCGGAAATCTATATCCCGGATCGTATTTTCGAGGGCTACGGTCCCAATCCCGACGCCATGCGCGAACTGGTCTCGCGCGGCGCGACGCTGATCGTCACCGTCGATTGCGGCACCAACAGCGCCGCCTCCGTCGAGGCCGCCAAGGAGGCGGGCGCCGATGTGGTGGTGCTGGACCACCACCAGGTTGGCGGCGCGCTGCCGGCGGCGCATGCCGTCGTCAATCCAAACCGCGACGACGACCTTTCCGGACAGGGTCATCTCTGTGCCGCCGGCGTGGTCTTTCTCGCTCTGGTGCAAACCGCGAAGGTGCTGCGCGCGATGACCGACGCCACGCCGCCGGATCTGCTTTCGCTGCTCGATCTCGTCGCGCTTGCCACCGTCTGCGACGTGGTGCCGCTCACGGGCGTCAATCGCGCCTTCGTCGTCAAGGGCCTGCAAGTGGCGCGGCAGCAGAAGAATGAGGGGATGGCTGCCCTTGCGCGGGTGTCACGCATCGGCGAGCCGATCAGCACCTTCCATCTCGCCTATCTGATCGGCCCGCGCATCAATGCGGGCGGGCGCATCGGCGATGCGGCGCTCGGCAGCCGGCTGCTTGCAACGGACGATCCGGTCGAGGCGCAGAGCATCGCCGAGACGCTCGACCGGCTGAACCAGGAACGGCAGCTGATGGAGCAGGAGATGCTCGCCGCCGCGCGCGCCGAGGCCGATGCCGAGCTCGCGGGCGGCAGCGGCCCGGCAATCGTCGTCACCGCCAGCAACAACTGGCACCCCGGCATTGTCGGCCTGCTTGCCTCACGACTGAAGGATCACGCTCGGCGGCCGGCCTTCGCCATCGCCTTCAACGCCAGCGGCACCGGCACCGGCTCGGGCCGGTCGGTGTCGGGTTTCGACCTTGGCCGGCTGGTGCGCGAAGCCGCCAATGCCGGGCTCATCGTCAAGGGCGGCGGCCATGGTATGGCTGCTGGCATCACAGTCGAGCGCGCAAGGCTGGGCGAGCTCAGGGCCTTCTTCGAGGAGCGGGCGGCCGCCGACGTTTTCCGGTTGCAGGATGAGGAAACCCTGGCCATCGATGGCGCGCTTGCCGCGGAAGGCGCGACGCTAGGCCTGCTCGACGCCCTGGAGAAGGCGGGCCCTTTCGGCGCCGGGCATATCGCGCCGGTTTTCGCTTTGCCGCGCCATCGGCTCGTCGATATCAGGCCGGTCGGCACCAATCATATTCGCGCCGACTTACAGTCGGAGAGCGGCGGCCGCATCCAGGCGATCGCCTTTCGCGCCGTCGACACGGTGCTTGGCGAATTCCTGTTCAAGAACCGGGGCAAGACGATGCATGTCGCCGGCTCGCTGTCGGGCAATCACTGGAATGGCAACCGTACGGTGCAATTTCGCATTATCGATGCCGCACGGGCGTAGGCGCGCGGCGGAAACCGGGCAATTCAGCCGGCCGGCGCATAACGCAGCAACGTCACGCCCTGGGTAAGACTTTCCGTATCGAGCGGTTTCAGCGCCAGCGACAGGCCGGATTGGAAATAAGGCTTGCCGTCACCCAGCACCACAGGATGCATATAGAGCCGGTATTCGTCGATGAGACCGGCTCGCATCAGAGAGGCCGCAAGGTCGGCACCGCCGAGGATGACGAGGCCATCGGCATGCGCCTTGAGGGTTCGTACCGTGTTCTCGGCATCGTCATCCACCAAGCGGGCGTTGAACCCGACTTGCCGAAGCGTGGTCGAGAAAACGATCTTCGGCGTTTCGCGCCATGCCTGGGCAAAATCCCGCTCGACCTCGTCGGTCCGGTCTCGCGCTCAGGACTGTCCCAGAAGCGCATCGTTTCGTACATGCGCCGTCCCGCGAGTACGGCGGAGGCCTGTCACATGATGTCGTTGAAATGCTGGTGCAGCTCCGCTTCGGGCACCGGCAAGCCGATGTCCTCGTCCGATCGGGCGATATAGCCATCCAACGACGTCAGCATGGAATAGACAATCCTGGCCATCGGCATCTCCGCTTCGATCGGCCCAGATCACCATAACTAATTGCATTTGCAATCAGTTTATGCCGAAGCGAATAGAGCTTGATGAGATGATCTAGGCGAGAACCGTCTGCAGCCGCGTCAGTTCGCTGATCTGCGCCATCGTGGCCTGATAGCCGATCTGGATCGCCTCGTCGGCCCGGTGGAACTCGGTGAGGCCGATATGGCTGAGCTTGGGCTGCAGCGACATGTCGGGCGGATCGCCGGCAAGCCTCGCCCGTGAAATGCGGTCCTGGATGATGTTGAAGGCTTCCACCATCACGCCGGTGATGCCCAGACGCGTCTGGTGCGATTGGTGCTGGGAGTTGACCTGGCCGGGCCTTGGCGCATCCTTTTCGATAACCAGCTCGCCGGCACTGTGTTTGATCACGGCGGCGCGGCCGAACAGGTCGTAGTGGAGGTTGACCGCCACGACGAGCGGCTGCTCGTAGGCGCGGCAGACCGAAACGGGCACCGGATTGACCAGCGCTCCGTCGACCAGCACGCGGCCGTTGCAATCGACCGGCTCGAACACGCCCGGCAGCGCGTAGGATGCGCGCATGGCCGTGATCAGCGAGCCGCTCGACAGCCAGATCTCGTGGCCGGTGCGGATTTCCGACGCGACGCAGACAAATGGCTTGGGCAGATCGTCGAAGCGGATACCAGCCACGTGCTCGCGCAGGCGCGCGTCCAGCTTCATGCCGCCGAAGAGGCCGCTGCCGCGCAGGTTGAGATCGAGCAGGCCGAAGATGCGCCGCCTTGTGAGGCTCCGGGCGAACTCTTCCAGCTCATTCAGTTTGCCGGCGAGATAACAGCCGCCGACCAGGGCACCGATCGAGGTGCCGGCGATCATGGAAACTTCGATGCCGGCTTCATCGAGCGCCCGCAGCACGCCGATATGAGCCCAGCCTCTGGCGCAACCGCCGCCGAGCGCGAGCGAAATGCCGGTTTTCTTTGGAGATTTTGTCGCGGATGCGCCGCCGGCCGAGGACAGGCCGTTGGCCTCCCTGACATCTGGTCTGTTAGGCAATGACGCCCATTCGAGCATCATGATCTCCCTTGTCCCAGGCTACTATACGGATGGGCCGTATCGAAATGATGAATCTATGTGATCGCTGTGAGGCAGAAGGTTCAAGCTGATGGCTTTCGATAGGTGTTTTCCGCATCGAGCAGCGGCTTGCTGCCGTCGTCGGCAAGCGTCCCCTTGCCGTCGATCAGCCCCACCGTCCGATAAAAGCATGAACGCCGGCCAGTGTGACAAGTTGCGTCGTGGCCCAACACTTTGACGCGCAACCATATGGCGTCCTGGTCACAATCCGTGAGCATCTCGACGACATGCTGGAAATTGCCCGAGGTTTCGCCCTTCTTCCAGAGTGCGTTGCGCGAGCGCGACCAGTAATGGGCAATGCCGGTCTCCAGCGTCAGCGCCAGCGCCTGCGCATTCATATGCGCGACCATCAGCAGCATGCCGTCGGCGGCATCGGTTACGACGACGGTGACAAGACCAGCGGCATCGAAGCGCGGCGAGAACACCGTGCCTTCTTCCAGGATCTTCTTGTCCGAGGGAGCTTTCGGAAATTCCAGTGCCGACATTGCCGGTCCATTTTCCTGTTGACCGTGACGTCGGCAAGGGGCTTACGCCCTGCCGCCGCGCACCATGGTGACAAAACGAACCTGCTCTTCGGGCGTATCCTTGAAGACGCCGGTGAAGGTGGAGGTCAGCGTGATTGAGCCCTGCTTGCGGATGCCGCGCATGGCCATGCACATGTGCTCGGCCTCGATCATGACAGCGACGCCGCGCGGGTTGAGCACGTCCTGGATGACCCCGGCAATCTGCGCGGTCAGGGCTTCCTGCGTCTGCAGGCGATGGGCGAAGATATCGACGACGCGCGCGATCTTGGACAGGCCGACGACCTTGCCGTCAGGCAGATAGCCGACATGCGCCTTGCCGATGATCGGCACCATGTGGTGCTCGCAATGCGAATGGAACTGGATGTCCTTGACGATCACGAGATCGTCGTAGCCGGCGACCTCCTCGAAAGTACGGCCAAGCTCCTCGGCTGGGCACATATCATAGCCGCCGAACATTTCACGGAACGCCTTGGCCACCCGCTTGGGGGTATCGATCAAACCCTCGCGATCCGGGTTGTCGCCGGTCCAGCGCAGCAATGTGCGCACGGCGGCCTCGACTTCGGCCTCGCTCGGGCGGTCGGTGACCGGCTTTTCCATATAGGCCGACTGGGGCATGAGTTTCTTGATGACGGCATCCATAAAAGGCGTCTCCCGTAGTCCCTCTCTCAGGAGGAACGAGTTGAACGGACCACGACCTTTCGGTGTCGGAAACTCGCCCCGTTTCCAGCCCCGTAAGCGGCGTGAACTTCCCGGCAAGGACAGTGGCTCTCGCCGCCTTGTCGATACCGGACTGCAAGCATTATATATGGTCGTGCCGGGCGAATGAAAGACGCAACAACGGCAATCGCTGTTTGCTTGGCGGCGACGGATTGGAAAATAATGATCAACGACGTCTACAACGCGAAAATTCTCGGTTTTGCCGGAAACATCGCCCGCATCGGCCGGCTCGATCATCCCGACGCGACCGCGAAGGCGCATTCCAAGCTGTGCGGGTCGACCGTTACCGTCGACCTCAAGATGGAGGACGGCGTGGTCACCGACTTCGCCCACGACGTGAAAGCCTGCGCGCTCGGACAGGCATCGTCCTCGATCATGGCGCAACATGTCGTCGGCGCCAGTGCCGAGGAATTGCGCGCGGTGCGCGAGACCATGCTGAAGATGCTGAAGGAGAACGGCGCGCCACCCGAAGGACGCTTCGCCGACCTCGGCTATTTGGAGCCGGTGCGCGACTATAAGGCGCGCCATGCGTCAACCATGCTGACCTTCGACGCCGTGGTCGACGCCATCGGCCAGATCGAAAAGAAGCGCGCCGACGAAGCGGCCTGAGCGTGGGCTTTGACCTTACGGTTATTGCATAAGTGATCGGCCGTGCCCTGGCGGGACCCACCCGCCGTCGCCGCCCACTATGATTTGTGGCGCGACATCGTCGTCACATTCAACCCGGCAGACGATCCGGCGGCGGGACATCTGCCTCTGGACGTCAATGACCTCGATAAACTTCTCGAAAAATACAAGAAGGCAACGTAGCCGGATCCTGCCAGGCAGCGGCTCAGGCCGGAGCTTTCAGCGCGCGCCGATCAGGCGGTGGGAACTTCCACATTGTCGATCAGCCTGGTTTTTCCCAGCCAGGCGGCAGCGAGAACGCGGCCCGCTCGGTCATGCCGCCATGGCGTAAGTGTCAGGCTTTCGCGGGCCTTGACGTAATCGACCTTCTGGAAGCCGGCCGCGATCAGGGCGCGGCTTGCGTCTGCGATCGTTTCCTCTTGACCTGCGCCCGCCGCCAGCGCCGCCGCCGCCTTGCGCAGGATAAGGTTGAGCTGGCGCGCGATCCGGAGTTCGGCTTCATCGAGATAGGCGTTGCGCGACGACATGGCGAGGCCATGCGCATCGCGTATGGTCGGCGCGCCGATGACTTCGACAGGCAGGTCGAGGTCGCGGCAAAGCTGCCTGACGACGCAAAGCTGCTGATAATCCTTTTCGCCAAAGATGGCGACGTCGGGTGCAGCCTGCAGGAGAAGCTTGGCCACCACGGTGGCGACGCCGTCGAAAAAGGTGGGGCGAAAGTCCGTTTCGAGCCCGGCTGACGGGCCGCCGACCGAGATTCTCGTGGCAAAACCGGCGGGATACATCTCGCTGACATCAGGCGTGAAGGCAAGATCTGCCTTGGCCGTCGCCAGCATGTCGAGGTCGCGGGCCAACTGGCGCGGGTACTTGTCGAGATCCTCGCTCGGCGCGAACTGCGTCGGATTGACGAAGATCGACACCACGCAGCGATCCGCTCTTTCGAGCGCGATCTTGATCAGCGAAAGATGCCCGTCATGCAATGCCCCCATGGTCGGCACCAAGGCGATGCGCAGCCCATCGCGCCGCCAGTCGCTAATTCGCGCGCGAAGCGCGGCAACGCTGTCGACGACGTCGGGCCGGCTCATGATTCATCCCTGCCATTTGTTCTCGAGAAGACGTGGGTGGGGCCGGGGAAATCGCGGTCCCGCACCTCCGATGCGTAGCGCTCGGCGGCATGCTGGATCACACTGCGCAGGTCGGCATACTGCTTGACGAATTTAGGCACGCGATCGACTGTTAGCCCGACCATGTCGTCGATGACCAGGATCTGGCCGTCGCACTCGCCGCTGGCGCCGATGCCAATCGTTGGAATGGCGATGCGGCGGGTGATGTCCGCGGCGACCGTCTCTACCGTTCCTTCGATGACCAGGGAAAACGCACCGGCTTTCTCGACCGCGCTCGCGTCGGCGATCAGGGCGGCCACATTCTCGTCCGTGCGACCCTTGATCTTGTAGCCGCCATCCTTTTCCACCGATTGCGGCTGGAGGCCGATATGGCCCATGACCGGGATATCGGCGGCCACGATCGCCGCGATCTGAGCGGCCATGTCGACGCCTCCCTCGAGTTTCACTGCCTGGCAGCCGCACTCGCCGACGATGCGCCGCGCCGAGGCCACGGCCTGCGCGGCTGAATCCTCATAAGTACCGGCCGGCATGTCGACGACGACGCAGGCCTTGGCCGAGCCCCGCATCACGGCTTGGCCGTGCGCGATCATCATCTCCAGCGAGGCGCCCAGCGTCGTCTCATGGCCATGCAGGACCATGGCGACGCTGTCGCCGACCAGGAGCAGGTCGACATAGGGATCGAGCAGGCGGGCGATCGGGTAGGTGTAGGCGGTGAGGCAGACGATCGGCGTGCCGCCCTTGCGGCGGCGAATCAGGTCGGCGCCGATGCGGATATCGGTGGTCGGCAATTGCGTGGCCAATCGTCGCCTCCTTCTGCCCCCGGCCGGATAGATTTCCGCATGGGCGCGCAGAGCTTTAGAAAGAGCGGCAAGGCTTGGCAAGCGCGCATCCGGCCACCCCTTGGGATCACAGGCTTGTGTCGGGCCCTGGCGCGCCATTTGCCGCTCCCCGTGGCAAAACCCTTGCCTTCCCGAAGGCCTGACGCCATAAGCAGGAAACGGGCGCCGCCAGCGCGAGGGTTCTGAAATGAAGACTTTCCTGACGCAGTTTTTCACCTGGTGGAACAGCCAGACGCTGGGAACGCGCCTGCACACCTGGCGGCACGGCAAGGAAGTCGGCCAGGACGAGGCCGGCAATGTCTATTACGAAGGCGGCATCGATTCGGAAGGCCGCACACGTCGCTGGGTCATCTACCGCAACTATTCGGAAGCCTCGGCCATCCCGCCTGGCTGGCACGGCTGGATTCACCATCGGGTCGATGTCGCTCCCCCCAGCGATGACTACCGGCCGCGCGAATGGCAAAAGCCGCATCTACCAAATCTGACCGGCACGCCAGCGGCCTATCGTCCGAAGGGCTCGCTGCTGACCAATCAACATCGCCCGCAGGTCACCGGCGATTACGACGCATGGACGCCGGGGTCGTAACGGCGCGGGTTGTAACGGTAAGGTGCAGGCCGGTCCTTTATCGCCACAATTGGTGTTTAGCTGCTTGCTGATCAGAAAACGGCGACTAGCCTTGGCGATCGACGGAATCACCTGGGCGCGAACCACCGGTACCCCTGCATGAGCTTTTTCAACCTGATATCGACAGGCGGTCTGGCGCTAGCCGCCAGCCTCGCCGTCAGCACCGTCGCCTTTTCGGCTTCACCCGCACCTGCACCCGCCGCTCCGGCGCCGACGGCGCCCGCGGGATCGGATCGCATCACCAACCCGGTCGCCGAGTTCGCTGGCATCGACAAGATCACCGGCCGCATCATTACTTTCGATGTTTATATCGATGAGACTGTGCAGTTCGGCGCCCTGCAGGTTACGCCACGCGTCTGCTATTCCCGGCCGGAGAACGAAGAGCCGAAGACCGACTCCTTCGTCGAGGTGGACGAGATCACGCTCGACCGCAAGATCCGCCGCATCTTCACTGGCTGGATGTTCGCCGAAAGCCCGGGTCTCAATGCCGTCGAACATGCCGTCTATGACGTCTGGTTGAAGGCGTGCAAGCAGAAGTCGGATGTGCCGGCGCCCGACGCTGGCAAGAGTGGTGCGACCAAGGCCGACGGGGCGAAAACCGACGCTTCGAAGCCAGCCGCAACCCAGTCTGCCTCGGCCAAGCCAAAGCCCACGGTCAGTCCGGACGCGGCACAGCCCGACGACGCCGCGGAACCGGATACGACGGACACCAACTGATCTCTTGGAACCGCCATGGCTGGCGCGCGTTGGACAATCACCACGCGCGTGGAGGACACGCCAATGTCGGACAGCAAGCGGATCATGGCCAACAAGGCCGAGTTGCTGGAACTCGAAAAAGGGTTCTGGACGGGTGACGCCAGCTACTATGCTGCCAATGTTGATACCGAATGCCTGGTAGCGTTTCCGCAGATGGCACAGGCGATGGACAATGCCGATCTGGCCAAGACCGCAACCAAACTCAACCGCTGGCGCGACCTCGACATCGAGCTCAAGGGAATAATCGAACCCGGTAGCGATATTGTCATGCTGACTTACGAAGCGCGCGCGACGAGGGAGAATGGCGAGCCCTATGCAGCGCTGGTCAGCACCGGCTACGTCCATCGCGCCAACGGCTGGAAGATGATGTTCCATGCGCAGACGCCGCTGGCGGCCACCGCCAAATAGGCCTTGATCCCTACGGAAAAAAGACCGCTTCACCTTTCAGCGCGTCGGCCAGCATCTTTTCGTATTTGCCGCGCGGCACGTCGACGGCGCCGAAGCGCTTGAGGTGTTCGGTGGTGAACTGCGTATCGAGCAGCGCGAAGCCCCGAGCCTTCAGGCGCTCGACGAGATGCACCAGGCAGGTCTTCGACGCGTCCGTCTCCTTGGAAAACATGCTTTCGCCGAAAAACACCCGCCCCAGCGAGACTCCATAGAGCCCGCCGACCAGACGCCCCTCGCGCCAGGCCTCGACCGAATGGCAGTGCCCCATGCGGTGCAACTGCACGTAGGCCTCGCGGATCGGCGCATTGATCCAGGTCGAGCGGCGCTCTTCGCGCTTCTCGGCACAACCGTCGATCGTCGCCTCGAAATCGAAGTCGAAACGAATTTCGAATGCGTGCTTGCGGATCGTCTTCTTCAGGCTTCTGGGTATGTGAAAACCTGCGAGCGGGATGATGCCGCGCGTCTCCGGCCGCACCCAGAAGACCTCCGGATCACCAGCACTCTCGGCCATCGGAAAGACGCCCGAGGCGTATGCCTTGAGCAGAAGGTCGGTGGGAATGCGATAGCCTGGCGCGTAGGGTCGGGTCATCGCGTCATCATAGCGCTAAGTTGGGGCTATTCGCCCTTGGCCAGATATTTTTCCAGCCAATGGATGTCGTAGTCGCCATTGGCAATGTCGGCATTACCGACGAGATCGCGAAACAGCGGCAATGTCGTTTTGATCCCGTCGACGACGAATTCATCGAGCGCCCGCCGCAGCCGCATCATGCATTCGACGCGATTGCGTCCATGCACGATCAGCTTGCCGATCAGGCTGTCGTAGTAGGGCGGGATCTTGTAGCCGGAATAGACACCGGAATCGACGCGGATGCCGAGGCCGCCGGGCGTGTGGAAATGGGTGATCGTGCCGGGCGAGGGGGTGAAGGTGCGCGGATCCTCGGCGTTGATACGGCATTCGATGGCGTGGCCGTTGAACTTGATGTCTTCCTGCTTGACCGAAAGGCCGCCGCCGGAAGCGACGCGGATCTGTTCGTGGACCAGATCGATGCCGGTGATCGCTTCCGTCACCGGATGCTCGACCTGGAGGCGCGTATTCATCTCGATGAAATAGAACTCGCCATTCTCGTACAGGAACTCGATGGTGCCGGCGCCCGAATAGCCGAGATCGGCAATCGCCTTGGCGCAGATGCCGCCGATGCGCGACCGTTCCTCGGCGTTGAGCGCCGGCGAATTGGCCTCTTCCCAGACTTTCTGGTGGCGCCGTTGCAACGAACAGTCGCGCTCGCCGAAATGCACGCCGCCGCCGAAGCCGTCGCCGAACACCTGCACCTCGATGTGGCGCGGTTTCTCCAGATATTTCTCGATGTAGACCGCGTCGTCGCCGAAGGCCGCGCCGGCTTCCGAGCGCGCCGTCTGCAGGGCGATTTCGAGGTCTGCCTCGGTATGCGCCACCTTCATGCCGCGTCCGCCGCCGCCGGCCGACGCCTTGATGATAACGGGATAGCCGATCTCGGCAGCGATGCGCTTGGCTTCCTTTTCTTCGGTCACTGCGCCATCGGAGCCGGGCACCACCGGAATGCCGAGGCGCTTTGCCGTGCGTTTGGCCTCGATCTTGTCGCCCATGATGCGGATATGGTCGCCGGACGGGCCGATGAAGGTGATGTTGTGCGCCGCCAGGATGTCGGCGAACTTGGCGTTCTCCGACAGGAAGCCGTAGCCCGGATGCACGGCGTCGGCGCCGGTGATCTCGCACGCCGCGACGATCTGGTGAATGTTGAGATAGCTGTCGCGCGACGGCGGCGGACCGATGCACACGCTTTCGTCGGCGAGCCTGACATGCATGGCGTCAGCGTCGGCGGTCGAATGCACCACCACGGTCTGGATGCCGAGTTCCTTGCAGGCGCGCAGCACCCGGAGCGCGATTTCGCCGCGATTGGCGATGAGGATCTTCTGGAACATCAGGTCCGCTCTACTCGATCACGACGAGCGGCATGCCGTATTCGACCGGCGTCGCGTCCTCGAACAGGATCGCCGTGACAGTGCCGGCGCGCGGCGAGGGGATCTGGTTCATTGTCTTCATCGCCTCGATGATCAGCAGCGTCTGGCCTTCCTTGACCTTCTGGCCGATCTCGATGAACGGCTTTGCGTCAGGAGACGGCGCCAGGTAGGCGGTGCCGACCATGGGCGAAGGGACGGCGTTCTTCGACACGTCGACAGCGGCCGGGGCAGCCGCCGTTGCAGATTGGGCGGCCGCTGCCGGCGCATAGGCCGGTTGCGGTGCGGCGATCGCATGGACGGTGGGCGCCTGCCGTGACACCCGAACCTTCAGGTCGCCGAGTTCAACCTCGATCTCGGTCAGGTTGGTGTCGTTCAGTATGCCCGCCAGATCGCGGATCAGTTGCTGGTCAACACCGGTCTTCTTTATCGACATTTTCGAGCCTTCTGTTTGTTGGCCGGTCATAGGCGTGCGGCCAGCGCTTGCAGCGCCAGCGTGTAGCCGAGCGGCCCAAAGCCACAGATCATGCCGACAGCGACCGGCGCGACCATGGAGACGTGGCGGAACGGTTCCCGCGCGTGAATGTTGGAAAGGTGAACTTCAGCGACCGGCAGTGGCGCGATCGAGCGGATGGCGTCGTGGATGGCAATCGAGGTATGGCTGTAGGCGCCTGGGTTGATGACGATGCCGGCGGCCTTGTCGCCGGCTTCCTGGATCCAGTCGACAAGCTCCCCTTCATGGTTCGACTGGCGGAAATCGATCTCGATCCCAAGCGATTTGCCTGCCTGCTTGCAGTCGTCCGCGATGGCCGCGAGCGTCTTGCCGCCATAGATGCCCGGCTCGCGCTTGCCGAGCGCGTTGAGATTGGGACCGTTCAGGACGAAAACCGTTTTCAAGAAAGCCGACCTTTTCCGGCGCCGGCGTCAAGCCGGCGCGCTTGGCCTCTATACCGGGCATAGTCGCCTGCGGAAAGAGCGCAAGTGCGTTCTTTCACTGTCCACAACAGGCCGAAATGCGCCCGTGAAGAAAACCGCTCGCCGGTCAAAGCGCGGCTTTCGCCGCCTTGATCTTTTCGGCGAGCACTTCCTGCCCGAGTGCCCCGAACACGACCTCGTTGCCGACGACGTAGGAAGGGGTTCCGGTGATCTGCAGCTTATTGGCAAGATCGTAGGTCTTGGAGAAGGCCTCGGGGATTGACGCGTCCTTCATCTTCTCGCGCAGCGTCGCCTCGTCGGCGCCGAGCGAAAGCGCGATCTTGATCGCTGTTGCCTCGGTGGCGCGCCCCTGGCCGCCAAGCAGCGCATTGTGGAACTCGCCGTACTTCTCCGGCATCATCATGTGGAACGCCATCGAAACGACGCTGGCCTTCTGCGAATCCGGGCCGAGGATCGGGAATTCCTTGAGCACGAAGCGCAGATCCGGATCGGACTTGGTCAGGGCCCGCATGTCCTCGATGGCGCGTTTGCAGAAGCCGCAATTGTAGTCGTAGAACTCCACGATCGTGGCCTTGCCGTTCGGGTTGCCGACGACGCCGTCGAAGGTGGAGTTGAAGATCTGGTCCTTGGCGTTCTTGATGACGCCGAGCGCCGCGAGCCGCTGTTCCTCCTTCTGCTTGGCCTCGAGCGCGTCCTGCACTTCGAGCAGCACTTCCGGATTCTTCAGGAGATAGTCGCGGATGATTCCCTCGACCTCGGTGCGGTCGATTTTGGTGTCGGCCCCGGCCGTCTGGACAGGCTGAGCCGTCTGGACAGGCTGAGCCGTCTGGACAGGCTGAGCCGTCTGGACAGGCTGTGCCGTTCCGGCCTTCGCAATTTGCGGACTGCCGGCCACGAAACCGAAAGCCAGCATGGCAAGGGCGACCGCAACCCCCGTGGTGCCCAGCAGCAGTGCCTTTTTCATTGTTCTCGTTCCTTCTGCCTGTTTTCCGGTCTGTCGCAGCACGCGGCCGGAGGGTTCATGGGATTACTGGCTCTTGCCTGATGATTTGTAGTTTATGATGTCCTGGGCGCGTATCCAGCGTGGCTCACCGCGCTTCATCTGCTGTTGCGCCCGCATGGCGAAGATCTTCGCATCCTTGTAGTCGCCGGAATAGAAATGGCCTTCGGCGGTGGCAAGCTCGGCGCCCGGTATGTCTCCCAGCTCGCCGTAAGCCTGTGCCAGATAACGATAGCCGGTGGAATTTTCCTTGTCGCGCCCCAGGCCATTGTTGATCTGCACGACAGCTTTCTTGAGCGAGTCGGGCGTGCCGACCGCCATCAGCGCCTGGCCAAGTGAGACAGGCAGCAGGCCGGACCGTGCCGGATCGAGGCTGACCGCCTTGGCGTAGGCGTCGGCCGCATCCTTGGGCTTGTTCGCTTTCATCAATATATCGCCGCGCAGTTCCTGAAAGTAGGCATTCTTGGGCTGCGCCTTGATCAGGGCGTTGGTCTTGGCGAGCGCCGAGGCGAGATTGCCGTAGAGATAGGTCGACTGGGCATCGCCATAGAGCGCCGCCATGCTGCCCCGCATCTTTTGCATCAGCCGCGCCGCGGCGGCCTGGCCCTCCATGTAGACGGCAATCTTCACCCGCATCATGTCGTGGCGCTGCTGCAGCGTCGGCGGGTCGAGCTTGTCGACATTGGGGCTCTGCTTGACCAGCACTTCGAGGTTGGCGATGCGGTCCTGCGGCATGGGATGGCTGATCCGGTAGGGATCGACTTGCGCGCCCGACAGCGACAGCGCTGTCTGGAAGCGGTGGAAGGTCTTCAGCATGCCCATGCCGGACTGGCCGGTGGCGTTGAGGTAGGTGATGGCCGAGCGGTCGGCCGTGATTTCCTCGGTGCGCTGATAGGCGAGGATGCTGCGCTGCGCCATCTCGCCGCCGCCAGCCGCCACACCCATGCCGGCGCCGGCAAGGCCGCGGCTGTTGGTGGTCGCACCGGCAACCATGGCGCCGGCACCGAGCAAGGTGGCGATGATGGCCATTGTCTTGGCGCGTTCGAGCTGTTCGCGCAGTTTCTGCTGGTGGCCGCCGGCGATGTGGCCTGCTTCGTGCGCGATGACGCCGATGATTTCGTTCGGCGTCTCAGCCGTCATCAGTGCGCCGGTGTTGATGAACAGCCGGCGCCCGGTGACGAAGGCGTTGAAGCTGGAATCGTTGACCAGCACGATGTCGATGCCGTCATTCGCGAGCCCGGCCGCCTTGAAGATCGGCCGTGCATAATCGCGCACCAGAGCTTCGATCTCGGCGTCGCGTACGACTGGCACGCCCTGGGCGAAGGCGGCCACCGAACCGGCCACGGCAACTGCGGCGGTAAGCGAAATCGTCGCGAAGACACGCGCCGCGTTGGCAATCGTCGATCTGGGTCGGCTCAACATAATGTGTCCACTGGTAGACGAGCGGGCGAAAGATGAAAAGTCGGCGCCTGAAAAACTTCCTCAACTTGTGATCCTCACATCAATCGGGCATTTGTGCGGCGCATGCGTCAGGACCTGGCGCGCTCAATCCTCGGGACAGGGGTAAAAATGGTCGTTTCGCTCTCCCATCGCGGCAATGTCGAGCCGTTCCACGCCATGGATGTGCTGGCCGAAGCGAACCGGCTGAAGGCCCTAGGCATACCGGTGATCTCCATGGCGGTTGGCCAGCCATCCGATCCAGCGCCTGTACGGGTTCGCGCCGCCGCGGCCAAGGCACTGGAGGATGGACGCATAGGCTATACCGACACCTTGGGTCTGGCCTCGCTGCGCAAGGCGATTGCCGGGCACTGCGCGGATCATTATGGCCTCGATGTCGACCCCGGCCGGATCGCGGTGACCACCGGATCGTCGGCGGCCTTCAACCTTGCCTTCCTGGCGATGTTCGATCCAGGCGATCGGGTCGCCATCGCCGCTCCCGGCTACCCCGCCTATCGCAACATCATGGCAGCCCTCGGCATCGACGTGGTCGAAATCGAGCTCGGTGACGCGGCTTATCTGCATGCCGGCCATCTGGAGGCCGCGCATCGCGAGAAGCCGCTGAAGGGCGTGCTGTTTGCAAGTCCGGCCAATCCGACCGGCGCCGTCATACCGGCCGACGAGCTGGCGATCCTGGTCACCACGGCGGAGTCGCTCGGTATCGCCGTCATTTCCGATGAGATCTACCATCGGCTGGCCTATAGCGCCCCCGACACCACGGCTCTCGCCTTTAGCAACAGCGTGACTGTGATCAACTCTTTCTCGAAATACTACTGCATGACCGGCTGGCGCATCGGCTGGATGGTGTTGCCGGACGAACTCGTGCGCCCCGTCGAACGCATCGGCCAGAGCCTCTACATCTCGCCGCCGGAGCTGTCGCAGATCGCGGCGATCGAGGCCTTTGCCGCAACCGAGGAATTGGAGGCGGTAAAACGGCGCTATGCCTGGAATCGCGAGCTCTTGATGAAGCGTCTCCCGGAGCTGGGTTTTCCCCTGGCGGCACCCATGGATGGCGCCTTCTATGCCTTTTGCGATGTCACCCGGCACAGCAATGACAGCATGGCCTTTGCCCGCAAGATGCTGGCCGAGGCGCATGTGGCGGCGACGCCCGGCCGCGACTTCGACACTCGGGCGGGGCACCGCACGATGCGGTTTTCCTATGCCGGCAGCCACGACGACATGGTCGAGGCGATGGCGCGCATCGAACGCTGGTTGAGGTAACGCCATGCCGCTCGAACAGGCGCTGGCGGAAGTCGCGGCGGAAATGGCTGAACGCACCGATCGCGGCGATGTCGCGACCTATATTCCCCAATTGGGCAAGGTCGATCCGAAGAAATTCGGCATCGCGGCCGTTACCAATGACGGCCGCACGTTGGTGGCCGGCGATGCCGACCAGGCTTTTTCGATCCAGAGCATCTCGAAGGTGTTCACCCTGACGCTGGCGCTCGGCAATGTCGGCGACGCACTGTGGAAGCGGGTGGGGCGCGAGCCCTCCGGCAACCCGTTCAACTCGATTGTCCAGCTCGAGCATGAGAACGGCATTCCGCGCAACCCGTTCATCAATGCCGGCGCCATCGTCATTTCCGACATCCTGCTTGCAGGCCACCAGCCGCGCGAGGCGATCGGCGAGATTCTGCGCTTCATCCAGTTCCTCTGCGACGATGAGACAATCATCATCGACCGCGAGGTCGCGGCGTCGGAACGCGCCACCGGCTACCGCAACTTTGCGCTCGCCAATTATATGAAATCCTTCGGCAATCTCCATCATGCGCCGGAACTGGCGCTGGGTGTCTATTTCCACCATTGCGCTATCGCCATGAGCTGCCGACAGTTGGCGATGGCCGGCCGCTTTCTCGCCAATGGCGGCAAGAACCCGGCAACCGGACATTCCGTGGTGTCGGCGGAGCGGGCGCGGCGCATCGGCGCCATGATGCTGACCTGCGGCCACTATGACGGCTCCGGCGATTTCGCCTTCCGTGTCGGTATCCCCGGCAAGAGCGGCGTCGGCGGCGGCATATTGGGTATTGTGCCGGGTGTCGCTTCGCTCGCCGTCTGGTCGCCCGGCCTCAACGCCAACGGCAATTCCAAGCTGGGTTCGCTCGCGCTGGAAAAGCTCGCCAGGATGATGAACTGGTCGATCTTCGCGCCATAGGGATCACGACCTGCCGGATATGAAAAATCCCGCGCCGTTCGTTTCGATCGGCGCGGGATTGTTTTTGTTAGAAAACCAATTCAAGCACTTGAAAAGCTTAGAAAAAGCCTTTCCGCTGCCACCAGCCGGCACGCTTGGGCTTTTCTTCGGTCTTGGCTTCCGGCTCATCGGCGACGGTCGAGGAAACCACCGGTACGACAGGTGTATCGGCGGCTGCCGCCTTGCGGCGTGATGGCCGGGCTTTCGGTGTCTCTCCGGCGACCGCCGCCTCGTCCGATGCCGTGGCTGGCGTTTCGGCGAGTGCCACTTCCGCGGTCGGCTCCCCGGCGACGGCCTCGGCTGCTGCCTTCTTCGGCTTGGCTGCGCGGCGTGGCTTCTTGGGCTTCTCGGTGCTTGGCACCTCATCGCTGACTGGAGCCGCCGGTTCTTCGACGGCAGCGGCAGCCACCGGCTCGATCGCCGCAGGCTCGCTCAGGGAAGCGTCAGCTTCGGCAGGCTCGGTCGTTTCGCCTGCCGCCGCCTCAGTCTCGCCTTCACCGTCTTCGCGACGATTGCGCTTGCCACCGCGCTTGCCGCGCCGGCGCTTCTTGCCCTGGCCATCGTCGGATGCTTCCGCCGTTTCGACGGTCTCGCTTGCGGCGACCGCAGCCTCGTCGTCTGCCTCGGCATCGTCATGGTCCGCCGCGCCTTCCGACGCGGTGAAGCCGTCATCCGACGTGGAGAGGGACGCGCCGTCCGTCGGGGCGCCATGCTCGCGTTCGCGATCCTTGCCGCCGCGCCGCCTGCGACGCTTGCGGCGCTTGCGGTCGCGGCCTTCGCCTTCCTCGCCGGATCTGGGCTGCTGATGCTGTGACGGCTGGGCGTGCCGTGGTTGCTCGGCCGGTACCGGTGCTTCGTCATCTTCCTCGACAACGACAATCTCGTCCTCGGGCTCTTCCGGCTCGACATAGGCCGGCAGGCTGCGCGCCTCGACGAAGCCTTCCGGCTTTTCGGCCAGCGCGCCGCGGAAGATCGCGTAGTGCTGGGCACCGACCGCATCGTCGGCCTCGATGGTGACGGTCAGGCCGAAGCGGCTTTCCAGTTCCACCAGCGTGCCGCGCTTGTGGTTAAGCACGTAGAGCGCGGTCGCGGCCGGCGTGCGCACGGTGATGTGGCTGCGCGAATCCTTGAGCAGGAACTCCTCGATCGCCCGCACCACCATCAGCGCCACCGACGAATCGGAGCGCACATGGCCGGTGCCGCCGCAATGCGGGCACGGCTTCATGGTCGATTCCAGCACGCTGGCGCGGATGCGCTGACGCGACATCTCCATCAGGCCGAAATGCGAGATGCGGCCGACCTGAATGCGGGCGCGGTCGTTCTTGAGGTGATCCTTAAGCCGCTTTTCGACGGAGCGGTTGTTGCGGTTCTCCTCCATATCGATGAAGTCGATGACGATCAGGCCGGCAAGGTCGCGCAGCCGGAGCTGGCGGGCGACTTCCTCGGCCGCTTCCAGATTGGTGTGGAGCGCGGTGTCCTCGATCGAGTGCTCCTTGGTGGAGCGTCCCGAATTGACGTCGATGGCGACCAGCGCTTCGGTCTGGTTGATGATGATGTAGCCGCCGCTCTTTAGCGTCACTTGCGGCTGCAGCATGCGGTCGAGCTGCGCCTCGATACCGTTGCGCACGAAGATCGGCGTCGTGTCACGGAACGGCTGAACCACCTTGGCGTGGCTCGGCATCAGCATGCGCATGAAGTCCTTGGCTTCGCGATAGCCCTCTTCGCCGGAAACCAGGATCTCGTCGATATCCTTGTTGTAGAGATCGCGCACTGAGCGCTTGATCAGGCTGCCTTCCTCATAGACGAGGGCAGGGGCCGTGGACTGCAGCGTGAGACTGCGCACGTTCTCCCACAGCCGCATCAGATATTCATAGTCGCGCTTGATCTCGGCCTTGGTGCGGCTCTCGCCGGCGGTGCGCAGGATGACGCCCATGCCTTGCGGCACTTCGAGATCGGCAACGACTTCCTTGAGGCGCTTGCGGTCGACCGCGCTGGTGATCTTGCGCGAAATTCCGCCGCCGCGCGCTGTGTTCGGCATCAACACCGAATAGCGGCCGGCAAGAGACAGGTAGGTGGTGAGCGCCGCCCCCTTGTTGCCACGCTCTTCCTTGACGACCTGCACCAGCAGGATCTGCCGGCGCTTGATCACTTCCTGGATCTTGTACTGGCGGCGCACCGGCTTGCGGCGGTTGCGCACTTCCTCGAGCGCGTCCTCGGCGCCGACCGATTCGATCTCATGATCGTCTGGATGGGAAGAGGATACCTCCTCGAGCATCCCGCGATCATTATCGGAGGAAGTGGCCTCGCTGCCCTGTTCCGCCTGCGGGACGGGTTCGGAAATCACATCGCCTTCGACGGAGGCGGCGATCGACTTGGGGCCTCCCTCGCTGGCCTCGTTTTCATCCTGTTCGGAAGAACCCCCGTCATGTTCGGATGCGCCGGCGTCTTCCGAGGCATCGGACGCGTATTCCGCGGTCCCTGAAACGTCGGACATGTCCTCGGTTACGGCATCCGGGCCATTGTCGTTGTTTTCGTCTGTTTCGCCGGCGGCTTCGTTTGCCTCGCCGGAATCGGCCGTGCCGGCATCGCGTCTGTTTTCACCACGGTCGCGGGTCTTGCCGCCGCGCCGGCGACCGCGCCGTCCACGATCCCGGCTCTGGCGATCGTCTCCTTCGCCGTCCTCGTTCTCCTCGTCCTCGGCCTCCTGCGCTTCCGCGCGCAGCAGTGCCTGACGGTCGGCGACCGGAATCTGGTAGTAATCGGGGTGTATTTCACTGAAGGCGAGAAAACCGTGACGGTTGCCGCCATATTCGACAAAGGCTGCCTGAAGAGAGGGTTCGACGCGCGTTACGCGGGCGAGGTAAATGTTTCCTTTGAGCTGCTTCTTGTCCTGGGATTCAAAGTCGAATTCTTCGATACGGTTACCGCGTACGACGACTACGCGTGTTTCCTCCGGGTGGGAGGCGTCTATCAGCATTTTGTTGGGCATTATTTCGTTTCCCCCCGGCAGCCGTCAGCCGCAGCTGGCGGGGCAAAGCCCGCTGCTGTGTGTCTGGATGAGAGTGGGTGCCGGATAATTGAACGTCCGCCGGACGCTGCCTGCGTGTCATGGCGGTGCCGCCCGCAGCCATATTGGCGCGGTTTGATGCGGACCTTTCCATGATTGCGCTTGAAGCCATCGTCACCAGCAGAACCTTTTGAACCAAAGCCCGGAAACCGGACCAGCTTGTTTGCTCATACAGAGCCGGCGCGGGAACAAACCCGGCCGTTTTCCTCACGCAGGCGATTCCCCCGCCACGGGAGCACACCTGCGAAATTCGTCGCAATCACCTGAAGCCTTTTCGCGTGAAGCGAAAGGAGCCGCCTTTCATCTGACCCTGTAGCAGGAAGCTGCGGAGGAGGGCGGTTCCAGGATTGCAGTGATCCACCATCGCTTTTATGATTTGGCGGGTTGGAAGGCAACCCCGATTTCCGATGCCGGCAAAAAGCAGTTCCGTAGCGTAAGCCTGGTTCCGATCCTTGCGTGAAAAGGCTTGGTTAACCTTCTCTGGATACCAATCGTTAATCGAGTTCGCGGCCTATCCGGAACTTCGACTAAACGAGCCGGCGCCTGGCGCCAAAGCGGGAGCGACTAGAAGAGAGATGGGACTGGCGGACTTCACAGACAAGGGATGTCGTGTTGGCGGCCAGATTCTCCGTGCCTTCTGTCTCGTGTTGCTGGTGGTGTTTTCGTCCGCCTTTTCCACGATTGCCAGTGCCGCCGACGCGCCGCTTGTGGCGAAGGGCTACAAAATGGCCGGCGATGCCACCAAGATGCGCATCGTCATGGATTTCGATCGCGAGCCTGACATCAAATGGTTCCTGCTGCGCGGACCCAACCGCCTTGTCATCGATCTTGCGAACACCCGATTTGCCATCGATGCCAAGGATTTGAAGCCGCGTGGCCTGGTCAAGGGCGTGCGGCTCGGCGAACTCGGCGAGGGCGTTTCGCGACTGATCCTGACAGGCAAGGGACCGTTCGCCGTCGACAAGCTCGATGTGCTCAAGAACGAGGACGGAACCGGCTACCGCATTGCCATCGACATGTCGGCGGCGTCCGAACGTGAGTTTGACGCCGCGCTTGCCAATCAGGCGCTGACCACCGGTTCCACGGTTTCGACCGATAAAGGCGGCCGGGTCGGCACGGGACCTGTCTCCAATCCCGGCCACAGGTTCACCGTCGTCATCGACCCCGGCCATGGCGGCGTGGACGGCGGCGCCGAAGGCCTGAACGGCACCATCGAGAAGAACGTCACACTGGCCTTTGCCACTGAGCTGCGCGACAAGCTCGCGGCCGTCGGCAGATACGATGTCTTCATGACCCGTGATACCGATGAATATCTGCGCCTGGACGACCGCGTCCGCATTGCGCGCCAGCATGAGGCCGATCTGCTTATTTCGATCCATGCCGACACGATCAGCGTCAAGGGCATCCGCGGCGCCACTGTCTATACGGTCTCCGACAAGGCTTCCGACCCTCAAGCACAGGCGCTTGCCGACCGTGAAAACCTGTCGGACCAGTTCGCCGGCATGGTCATCAAGGACGACAACAAGGAAGTGACCGACATCCTGATCGACCTGATCCGCCGCGAGACGCACAATTTCTCGATGAGTTTTGCCCACACCTTGGTCGGTCAGCTCTCGACCAGCGTCGGCCTTATCAACAATCCGCAGCGTTCGGCCGGATTCAAGGTGCTGAAGGCCCCGGACGTGCCGTCCGTGCTGGTCGAGCTCGGCTATCTCTCCAACGCCAAGGACGAGGCGCAACTGCTCGACACCGAGTGGCGCGGTAAGGCAGCGCAAAGCATCACCAACGCCGTCGCGTTGTTCGCTTCCGCCCGTGCCGGGGCCCGAACCGGAGGTTGACAATGCCCGGCAGCGCCTGCAACCAGAGGCGGCGTTGCGGGATGACAACACTCGCCGCTTTTATTTCCGGCTTGCGGCCGCGAAACGCGGCCCTGCCGTATTTTGTCCACATGGTGGCGACATGGGTTTTCGATTACGGGTTGGGACCGGCTCGAAAGCTTGCGTGGAAGGCGGCTTCGTTTAGGAAATTCCCGAACCAAGGACTGGAGCGGGTATGATTCGTCTCATTGGCTATTTCTTCGGCATCGGCACGACGCTGGCCCTCCTGGCCGCGGCGGGCGTTGCCCTTTACATCGGCCATGTGGCAAAGGATCTGCCAGACTACGAAGTGCTGGCCAAGTACGAGCCTCCGGTGACCACCCGTATCCATGCCTCGGATGGCGCGCTGATGGCGGAGTATGCACGGGAACGGCGCCTTTATTTGCCGATCCAGGCCATCCCGGATCGCGTCAAGGCTGCCTTCCTGTCCGCGGAGGACAAGAATTTCTACAGCCACCCTGGTGTCGACATAACGGGGTTGGGCAGAGCGGTGATGACTTACGTTTCGGGTGGCCCCATGCAGGGCGGCTCGACGATCACCCAACAGGTTGCCAAGAACTTCCTGCTGACCAACGAGCGCTCCCTGGAACGCAAGGTCAAGGAAGCCATCCTTTCGTTCCGCATCGAGCAGGCCTATTCCAAGGATCGTATCCTCGAGCTCTATCTCAATGAGATTTTCTTCGGCTTCAATGCCTATGGCGTTGCCGGTGCCGCACTGACCTACTTCGATAAATCGGTGAACGAACTGACCGTGGCCGAGGCCGCTTATCTGGCATCGCTCCCGAAAGGTCCGGCCAACTACAATCCTTTCAAGCACGCCGACCGGGCAATTGAACGGCGAAACTGGGTGATCGGCCAGATGGTCGAAAACGGTTACGTTACGCCCGAAGAGGGCGCGAAAGCGAAGGCCGAGCCGCTTGGCGTTGCTCCGCGCCGCACCGGCTCCTACCTTTTCGCCGGCGAGTATTTCACGGAAGAGGTTCGTCGGCAGATCATCGCCCGCTACGGCGAGAACGCCCTCTATGAGGGCGGGCTGTCGATTCGCACCACCCTTGACCCGAAGGTCCAGCTCATTGCCCGCAAGGCGATGCAGAATGGGTTGATGAAATACGATACTTTGCGCGGCTATCGCGGGCCGGTGAAGACGATCGACGTCTCCGGCGACTGGGGTGTGCCATTGGGTGCCGTCAAGGGACTGGAAGACGTTCCCGAGTGGTCGCTGGCCGTCGTGCTCGACAGTTCGGCGTCCGGGCTGTCGATCGGCCTTCAGCCCGCACGCCAGGCGTCGGGCGATATCGTGAAGGAACGCGTCGAAGGCACCGTCAGCAAGGAAGACATGGGCTTTGCCATGCGTCATGTGGTCGACGGCAAGACGGTCAAGGCCAGGTCGCCGGCCGACGTGCTGAAGCCGGGCGACGTCATCTTCGTCCAGAAGAACGACGGTTCCGACAATACCTACAGCTTGCGCCAGGTTCCCGAGGTGGCAGGCGGCCTGATCGCGATGGATCCGCACACCGGCCGCGTGCTGGCCATGGTCGGCGGTTTCTCTTATTCGCAATCCGAATTCAACCGTGCCACCCAGGCGATGCGCCAGCCGGGCTCGTCGTTCAAGCCGATCGTCTATTCGGCCGCGCTCGACAATGGTTATACCCCGGCCTCCGTAATCATGGACGGACCGATCACCATCCAGAGCGGCAACACAACCTGGACGCCGAAGAACTATGACGGCACGGTCGCCGGCCCGGCAACGCTGCGTTCCGGCATCGAGAAGTCGCGCAACCTTATGACGGTGCGGCTTGCCAATGACATGGGCATGAAGCTGGTCGTCGAATATGCCGAGCGCTTCGGCGTCTATGATCATCTGGCGCCATACCTGCCGATGGCGCTGGGTTCGGGCGAGACGACCGTCATGCGCATGGTTTCGGCCTATTCGATCATGGCCAATGGCGGCAAGTCGATCAAACCGACGCTGATCGACCGCATCCAGGACCGCTACGGCAAGACGGTGTTCAAGCAGGATGAGCGTGGCTGCGAAGGCTGCAACGCGCCTGAATGGAAAAACCAGCCGGAGCCGGAACTGGTCGACAATTCCGAGCAGGTGCTCGATCCGATGACCGCCTACCAGATCACCTCGATGATGGAAGGTGTCGTCCAGCGCGGCACAGGCGCCACCATCGGCGAGCTTGGCCGCCACATCGCCGGCAAGACCGGCACCACCAATGACGAGAAGGACGCCTGGTTCATCGGCTATACGCCGAACCTCGTGGTTGGTCTCTACATGGGCTACGACACGCCGCGCGGCCTTGGCCATGGCGCCACCGGTGGCGGCCTTGCCGCCCCGATCTTCAAGGATTTCATGCGCGTGGCGCTGGACGGCACGCCCAATGTCGACTTCAAGGTGCCTGACGGCATGAATCTGATCGCCATCAACCGCAAGACCGGCATGCGCGCCTCCTCGGGCGATCCCGGCACCATCATCGAGGCCTTCAAGCCGGGCACCGGCCCCGCCGACAGCTACTGGGTGATCGGCATGGGCGCCGATGGCTCCAACGCTTCCGGCGGCGCACTGTCGCCGCAGGCCAACCAGGCCATCCAGGACGGCGGCGGCGGCCTTTACTGACGAATTCGAACGTCCGAACGGGCCAGCCTGAGGCTGGCCCATTTCGCTTTACACATGGCGGCACCCTCCCTATGTATCGCGCCGACCGAAGCGTCATTCAGCAACAGGACAAAATATCAGGCCATGCGCGCGGAAACGCAGAATATTGTCGATGAGATCAGGCAGGCGATTACCCTGCTGAGGAGGCATCTTTGACTGGGATCAGGCCATAAAGCGGCTTGAATACCTGAACGTGCGGGCCGAGGACGCAAGCCTCTGGAACGAACCGCTGGAAGCGCAGAAGCTGATGCGCGAACGCCAGGGCCTCGAGGAAGGCATCGCGGCGGTCAAGGGCCTGACCCAGGCGCTGGAAGACAATATCGGCCTGATCGAGCTTGGCGAGGAAGAGGGCGACGAAGGCGTCATCGCCGAGGCCGAGGCCGCGATCCGCTCGATGCAGGGGGAGGCAAAGGCCCGCCAGGTCGAGACGTTGCTCTCGGGCGAGGCCGACGCCAACGACACCTATCTCGAAATCCATGCCGGCGCCGGCGGTACCGAAAGCCAGGACTGGGCCTCGATGCTGTTGCGCATGTACACGCGCTGGGCCGAGCGCCGCCGCTTCAAGGTCGAGGTGCTGGAAGTGCATGACGGCGAAGAGGCCGGCATCAAGTCCGCCACCTTGCTGATCAAGGGTCACAATGCCTATGGCTGGATGAAGACCGAATCCGGCGTCCACCGCCTGGTGCGCATCTCACCCTATGACAGCAATGCGCGCCGTCATACGTCCTTCTCCAGCGTCTGGGTCTATCCCGTCGTCGACGACAGGATAGAGATCGACGTCTCCGAATCCGACGTGCGCATCGATACCTATCGTTCGTCCGGCTCGGGCGGCCAGCACGTCAACACCACCGATTCGGCCGTGCGCATCACCCATATCGCCACCGGCATCGCGGTCGCCTGCCAGGCCGAACGCTCGCAGCACAAGAACAAGGCCAAGGCTTGGGAAATGCTGCGCTCGCGACTCTACGAGGAAGAGCTTAAGAAGCGCGAAGCGGTCGCCAACGCGACCGAGGCGTCGAAGAGCGATATCGGCTGGGGCCACCAGATCCGTTCCTACGTGCTGCAGCCCTATCAGTTGGTGAAGGATCTGCGCACCGGCGTCGAAAGCACCAACCCGTCTAGCGTGCTCGATGGCGATCTCGACGACTTCATGGAAGCCTCGCTGTCGCAACGCATCGAGGGCGGCGCTGGCGAAGTGGTAGCCGACCTGGATTAGGCTGCTCATGCGGGCAATGACGGCGAGCTCGTCGCAAAAGCGGACGTATCGCCGTGCGGTGAGCGGTTGACCACACGCTTTCCGCCGGTGCCAGCAACAAGCGCGCCGGCTATCGCAAGGTTTCTGGTTCGGCGTATTGCTCTCGTGCGGGAAGAGGGTCTTTTCCTGTCCCCAAAACGGGCGCGTCGCATGTTTGTCATTCGTCCGGCTGCCCACATCTTCGTGGCTGCAGGGCGGCTGGTTCTCCATCGCGGACGATCTGCGGCAATGTCACCAGTGATCAAGAGCATGTGATTGCCCGCATCTGACGATCGGCCGGCTGGAACCACTCCGGATCAATCCCGTTGTTTGCATGCCCCGCCTGCCGGGAACAAACCTGGCCTGAATCTCGTCAGCGGTAGCAGTATGTCATGCGCTTGCGCCCATATCCGGGCGCTGCGGCTTCTTGCGCCGACCAAGGAATCAGCCCAGCATCCAAGCGCTGGGAGACAAAAAGCATTTATGGCCGGACGCGGCATATCTGCGACCTGACGATCCGGCCACTGGGAAGAAACGTTCCGGGAACGGGCAGGCGAAATGCTTGACGCTCGAAAGGAACGTCCTATGTCCGCTGCCACTCCCAGATCGGCCCGAGCCGTTCAACCGGTCGGCCGACTTATGTTTTCCCTGTTCGCCGTCGGCGTGATCGCGATGTGCGCGCCAGCTGCCTTTGCTCATGACGCCACGCCCACGGCGGCAAAGCCGCAGGGTTGGAGCTATCCATTCGCCTGCTGCGCCAACTATGACTGTCGTGCCACGCATACCGGCGAGGTGCTGGAGAAACCCGAGGGCTACGTGATCGCCGGCACCGGCGAGGTGGTTCCCATGACGGACAAGCGCATCAAGGACAGCCCTGACGGCGAGTTTCACTGGTGCGCTCATCAGGCCGGTCTCGACGCCGGCAAGACGATATGCCTGTTCGTGCCGCCGCGCTCTTTTTGATGCTGCGCCGGCGGCCAACGCCATTCGGCAGACGCATCTGCTGACGGACGGTTGTCAGGATCGCTTCTTTATGGTGCCTTGCCGCTTGGGCGACGGACAATGGAGAGGTGATGTTCATGGCCATCAAGGGAAGCTGCCACTGCAAGGCGACGATATTCGAGGTGTCGGAGGCACCGCGGACGGTGACACAATGCACCTGTTCGTTCTGCTCGAAACGCGGCTCGCTCTGGGCCTATTACACCCCCTCCCAGTTCAAGCTCATCACGCCGCTGAAGAACGTTTCCTTCTACCAATGGGGCTCGAAGACCGTAAAGCATGGTTTTTGCGCAACCTGCGGCTGCGGCACCTTCACCGAAACGCCGGACTGGTCGACCGGCGAGCCGGATTTCGACAATCCGAAGATCAGCGTCAACTCGCGGCTGTTCGATGACTTCGACCTCGACAAGGTCGAAGTGGTGGTCATTGACGGCAAGAATCTCTGGTAGCCCGCAAAGTGCTTCGATGCGCAACGGGCCCGGGGGAAAAGCCGCGACGGCCACTTTTCCCGTTCCGTTTTTCGCCGCATTTCGTGGTACAAGTCGCGACAAGGGCTGATTTGGCGCCATCGTAAGGCGTGACTTGGAGAGGGACCATCCTATGAAGAAGACCGTGCTCGTCGTTATGGCGACGGCTCTGCTCGTGACCGCGTGCACCACCACCGATCCGTATACGGGCGACCAGAAGATTTCCAACACGGCCGCAGGGGCGGGTCTTGGCGCCCTGGCAGGCGCCAGCCTTGGTCTGCTTGCCGGCGGCAATGACCGCCGCAATGCGCTGATCGGCGCCGGCATCGGCGCGCTGGCAGGCGGCGCCATCGGCGCCACCATGGACCAGAACGAGGCTGAATTGCGCCGGCAGCTCGAGGGCACCGGCGTCAGTGTCACCCGTAGCGGCGACCAGATCATCCTCAACATGCCGTCCGACATCACCTTCAACACCGACCAGGACGCGGTGAAGCCCGGCTTCTACCAGGTGCTGAATTCGGTGGCGCTGGTGCTGAAGAAGTTCAAGCAGACCACGGTCGACGTTTTCGGCCATACCGATTCGACCGGTGGCGACCAGCACAATTTCGATCTGTCGCAGCGCCGTGCGCTGGCGGTCGCGAATTATCTGTCCGGCCAGGGCGTCGATCAGCGCCGCTTCGCCGTCACCGGATTTGGCAAGACGCGGCCCGTCGCCTCCAATGCCACTGCCGAGGGCCGGGCCCAGAACCGACGCGTCGAGATCCAGCTGTCGCCGCTCACCTGAGCAGAATGGCGTCTCATGCGAAAAACGGCCCCCAACGGGGCCGTTTTTTATCCAGGCGTATTTTGGCGCCCGGTTTCATGACGGCGATCAAATAAAATTAGCAATATCTAATAAGTGCTTTTCCGCAGCCGTGGAAAGGATTAGCATTGACGCTGTTCCAGAGGGGATGGGGCGGTTTAATCGGCCGCGCAATCAACATCTTTGCCGCCTCGGTCTTGCACGGCCAGATCATGAAATCTGGGAGGAATGCATGACAAGAACAGCCAGTCTTGGGCGCTGCGGCGTCCTCGCTTTGACAAGCGTTGTAGGTGCATGGTTAGGCCTCGCTACGGCTCATGCCGAGGACGCCAACAAGGCCGACATCGACGCGTTGAAGAAATCGCTCGCCAAATATCAGGACTACACCGCCGCCGTCCGCGATCTCTACCTGTCGACAGTCGGCTGCGTCTATTACAGCGGAGAAAAGATACCCGGCTCCATGGATTATCCGAAGGGCGCCATGGGCATCCATTTCGTCAACGTTCCAAGTGTCGGCCAGAAACTAGATCCGATGCATCCCAATGTGTTGATCTACGAACCAACGAAAAAAGGCCTGCATTTGGTTGGGGTGGAGTGGCTGGTGCCGCTGACGCCGGACGTCAAGGAGCCACCAAAGCTGTTTGGTCAAACCTTCATGGGCCCGATGGAGGGGCACTATCCGCTCATCCCGAAGGAGTTCGTCCACTACGATCTTCACGCCTGGCTCGATGACAATCCGAACGGCATGTTCAGTCCGACGAATCCGAAGGTGAAATGCAACAAGGCCGAGTTTCCGATGCTGGAGAAACCGACCAAGATGATGCCCGGACCGATGTGACCTGGAGCGGACCAGCGTCCAATAGAATTGCCGAACCGCGCCAATGCTTCGTTTCCACGCAATTCCGGACGGAAAAGCGCTAGGCGGCTTTTCCTCGAATTGCTCTTGGCGGCAGGGCAAAAAAGGAGGCAAGCCGGGTAGCCGGCTTGCTGGTTGGAATCAGACCTTGGCGACGATGCGCATGAAGGCCGGCATGTCGTCGCCGAAGCCGACTGTGGTGTCGTTGTCTTCCTGATGGTGGCGGGCAGGGCGGTTGTTGCTGCGCTGCGGCCTGGTGTCACCACGCTCAGGTGCGCGCGGCTCATTGCGGTCGGATGATTTGCGTTCGGTGTTTTCCGAACGGATTGCATCCTTGCGCGCGCGCCGTTCGACAATATCGGCCGTCTCGGCCACATCGGGCTGCGGTTGAGCAACCGCGGTCGCGGCATCTTCCTCGCTGTGTCTGCCGCGACGCTCGCCGCCCTTCTTGCGTCCGCCCCTGTCGCTGCGGTCCTCGTCCTTGCGGCCGGCGCGGCGCGGCGCGCCTTTGCCGCGGCGCGGAGCATCGTCCTCGCCTTCGCTGGCAACCACCGTCGACAGGTCGCCGTCATGCCATTCGATCTTGGTGCCGATCAGCCGTTCGATGGCGTCGATATACTTGGTGTCGGACTTGGTCGCGATGGTGAAGGACTTGCCCGAGCGCCCGGCGCGGCCTGTGCGGCCGATGCGGTGGACATAGTCCTCGGCATGGATCGGCACGTCGTAGTTGAAGACATGGCTGACATCGGGAATGTCGAGGCCGCGCGCGGCGACGTCCGAGGCGACGAGATAGCGCAGCTTGCCGTCGCGGAAATTGGCCAGCATCTGCATGCGCGCGCGCTGGTCCATGTCGCCATGCAGCGCACCGGCGTCGAAGTCATATTTCAGCAGCGAGCGGAACAGCTCCGAAACCTCGATCTTGCGATTACAGAAGATGATCGCGTTCTTCAGCTCCGCGTCCTCGGCCTTGATCAGGTTGCGCAGTGTTTCGCGCTTGTCCCAAGGCTTCGAGCCCGATTTGACCAGCCGCTGGGTGATGTTGGTAGCCGCCGACGCGGCCTTGGAGACCTCGACGCGCACCGGTGCATGCAGGAATTTTTCCGTCAGCTTGGTGATCTCTGGCGGCATGGTCGCCGAGAAGAACAGCGTCTGCCGGGTGAAAGGGATCATCTCGCAGATACGCTCGATGTCGGGAATGAAACCCATGTCGAGCATACGGTCGGCCTCGTCTATGACCAGGATCTCGACACCGTTGAGCAACAGCTTGCCGCGCTCGCGGTGGTCGAGCAGACGGCCTGGCGTAGCGATCAGCACGTCGGCGCCGCGCTCCAGCTTCTTGTCCTGCTCGTCAAACGACACGCCGCCGATCAGCAGCGCGATGTTGAGCTTGTGGTTCTTGCCGTATTTGACGAAGTTCTCTTCGACCTGCGCGGCAAGCTCACGCGTCGGCTCCAGGATCAGCGTGCGCGGCATGCGGGCGCGGGCGCGGCCCTTTTCGAGCCGGGTCAGCATCGGCAGCACGAAGGAGGCGGTCTTGCCGGTGCCGGTCTGGGCAATGCCCAGCACGTCCTTGCCGAGCAAGGCGTGCGGGATCGCGCCAGCTTGGATCGGGGTCGGCTGGGTGTAGCCGGCATCGGTGACTGCGGAAAGCACCTTCGGCGATAGGCCGAGGTCTGAAAAGGTCAACGCTTCTTGAGCGATCGTCGTGTCTGAGGACAAGTGTTGCTGTCTTTGGCTGGTTCGGGGAAGCGCAACGTCATTCGTCGCGGCAAGCGCCACGCGCCTGCAAGATTGGTATTGCGATTAGGCGCAAGCCCACGATTTGTCAACAGAAACGGGCAGGATTGGCGCGATTGTGAAGTTGTAACCTTAATCGCGATGCTTAATCCGGCCGCTTGTCTCTGTGCCGGCTCAGTAACGGAACTGTTCGGCCAGGATGCGTTCGTTCCAGGAGTGGTTGGGATCGAATAGCAAAGTCGCGGTGGCAGTCGGCGATTCCCGTACCGTGACCGAGGTCACCGCCTTGACCTCCGTGTGGTCGGCGGCTGCGTTCACCGGCCGCTTTTCCGACTCCAGAATGTCGAAGCGCACGGTCGCCTTGTTGGAAAGCAATGCGCCGCGCCAGCGTCGCGGACGAAACGGGCTGACCGGCGTGAGAGCCAAAAGGGGCGCGTCGAGCGGAAGGATAGGGCCGTGCGCGGAAAGATTATATGCGGTCGATCCGGCTGGCGTCGCGATCATGACGCCATCGCAGTTCAGTTCCTCGAGCCGTATCTGGTCATCGACGCTGATGCGGATCTTGGCCGTCTGATAGGATTGACGCCACAGCGCAACTTCGTTGATCGCGAGCGCCGTGACTTGTTCGCCATCCGAGGTGGTTGCCAGCATCTCCAGCGGGCGGATCGTTTCGGCGACAGCGGCCGCGATGCGCTCGGTGAGTCCTCCCGACCGGTACTCATTCATCAGGAAGCCGATTGTGCCACGGTTCATACCGTAGACTTTTTTTCCCGTACCCATCGTGTCGCGCAAGGTCTGCAACAGGAAGCCGTCGCCACCCAGCGCCACCACAACAGTCGCCTCGGCGACCGAACATTGGCCATAGCGCGCCGACAGGCTCTCCAGCGCCGCCTTGGCGTCTGTTGTCTCGGACGAGACGAAAGCGATGCTGTTGGCTGTGCTCATGGCTTCCCGATCGCGACCGATTGGCGCCGGCAGGTTCCGGCCGCGCCAGCGCCGGGGTAGCATGAGGCGGGCGGGTCTGCAAAGAGAGCCTCTGCCGGTTCACGGAGCGACGGTGCGGCAGTGCCGCCGCATGGGGCGGTCGCGGTTGATGTCGTGGCGCGACCGAATGTGATGGTTAATGCCAGGCTTAAGGTCTCGTAAAGCCGGACCGATCATGTTAGCCGGCATGGGTGGCGTGGGGCGCCCGCAGCATCTACCTTATCCTTCAGGACGCAAGGGCGCTGCGGCACGTTAGATTTGTGCGCGTGATCCCGCGGATCCTGATGCCGGGGGACATGCGCCAGCCAGACGAGGCCGACATATTGCCGGTAGCACGCCTGATCATCGTCTTTGTCATGTTGGGAAGTTTTGCGCTTGTCTTCGCCGAACTGGTGCGCCAGTCGGAACAAATGAGCGCCAGGCCGATCCCCACGGCCTCACGCTGCGGTGATGCCGCCGGGATGCCTTGCCCGCAAAGAGCGCTGTAGGCCGCCAAAATAGGCTCATCGATCCTGCACCAACCAAGTCTTCGCCGACGCCCGGCGGCGCTAGCGGTTTCTCAGGAGTGTTCCCGCAGATGGCAGCCTGCCGCTTCCGGGACAGAGCAGGATATTGGCGGCGGCGATCGGGGTGTGAGGGAGCAGGCAGGAGAAATCGTCGCTTCGGTATCGTTGTCTACGAAAAATTCAGCTCTTGAGTTTAACTTGAAATATGATACAACTTATAAGGGTATTAAAAAGGGGGGAATAAATGGGAACGTTTTCCATCTGGCATTGGGTGATCGTGCTGCTGCTGATCGGCGTGCCTGTTTTCTTTGCTGTCCGGTCAGCCGCGAAGCCGTCACAGAATCCTGAGGCTCTTGTGGGCTTCGGTGGCTGGCTGATGCTGCTGGCGATCGGTCAGACATTGTCACCGCTGCGCACGCTCGCCGACTTCGCCAATTCGACCGACGGCTACCGGCAACTCATGACTCTCCCAAATGGGCCGCTGGCGGTGTATGGGGAGGTTGCCCTCAATCTCGCATTTCTGGCGCTTCAGCTGGTTGTGCTGGTTTCGATGCTGCGGCGAAGCCGCCGGTTCCCGCAACTGTTTCTGCTTCAGTGCCTTGCGATCCCTGTCGTTTTTGTCCTGGATACGATCTGGACTTCGTCAATTCTGGGCGTTCCGGTGAACCAGGTGCTCGCAGGCGATGCGCTGGTGGCACCCCTCGCGTCTTTCGTGGGGGTCGGCATCTGGGCTGCTTATGTCTACAAGTCTGTGAGGGTGAGGAATACGTTCACCAGGACGAACGTGTCGGCCCAAATCGCGAGCGCCTCATAGAGAGTGGCGGCGCTCGTAATCGCTCTACACCGGGGTTTCGGAGGACCTGCTTCTAAGGGCTTGGGGTGGCCCGCCACCCGGAGCTCGAAGAGCGAAGGCTGGTGCCCCCGGACGGAATCGAACCGCCGACCTTCGGTTTACAAAACCGCTGCTCTACCAGCTGAGCTACAAGGGCACGGCGCTCCGGTTAGCATATTTGTTGCGCCAGTAAAGACAAAACTCCGTTTTTGGGCGTCGGCCGTGGTGGATGACGCCATGGCCCGTGCTGAAATCCGCAAACGCGCTTCCTACATGAGGATGAGGGTGCAATCGCTTCGGATTGGAGTGTCGCATGATAAGGCTTGTCATCATTCTCCCTATCGTCATCGTGGCGTGGATGCTGCTGGTGAAGCTCATCAGCGATGTGAAGAAGGCCAATGTCGACTGGACGGGCGTCACAACGATCATCGGTTTCATCGCGCTTGCCTTCTGGCTTCGCCATATCACCGGCATGGGCTGAGCCCGTGGTGAGTAAAGTGGTCATGGCGCGAACTGCCTGCTCACTACACGCCCACCGTGTTTCAAAAAAATCTCTGGAACTGTCGAACCTTTCGCCGCGGCGCGCCGACTGATCCTTGGAGGCGAATGGTCGCCTCGATCAAAGGATCCAGGAGATCATTATGCTTAAACGCAGTCTTGTTTCCGGCCTCGTCGCCATCGTCGTTGCATCCGGCGCGCTCGCCGGCACCGTCCAGTCTTCGTCGGCTCATGGCATGCATCACCATCATCGTCATTTCGACGACTACCTCTACTATCAGGATTACCCGGACTACCCGGATTACTGGTGGATCTATGGCCATCATCATCACCGTCATCACCACCACCGCATCATCATCTACTGAGCGCAGCCTGACGGCGTGATTGAAAACCAATCCAGAAAAGGGCGGCTTCGGCCGCCCTTTTTGCATCGATCTGTCGCCGTCACGGCCGATGATGCGATTGAGCGCAAGGTGCCTGAAGCGCCGGAATCTGGATGATCAACGCCGGCGGGGCCGCCGCGCCTTCAGGCAGCGGATCCCAGCTTCCCCGAAAAAAAATCAAACCCCGTCGAACCTTTTTCAATGCCGCGGCGACAGATGATCAAGAGGCGGATGGATCGCCTCGGTTAACGAAGCAAGGAGATCATCATGTTCAAGCGCACACTCGTTTCCAGCCTCATCGCCACCACCGTCGCCGCCACCGCTTTGGTCGGCACCGTCCAGCCATCGGCGGCTCACTCGCATCACCACGACCTCGGCATCGGCATCGCCGCCGGCGTCGGCGGCTTCGTCCTCGGCAGCCTGCTTGCCCAGCAGCAACCGCGTACGGTCTATACCGACGAAGATGGCGGTTCCTGGCACGTCCGCCGCTGCTTCGACCGTTACGCGAGCTACGACCCGGATTCCGATACCTATATCGGCCATGACGGCTACAGCCATTACTGCCGACTCTGAGGGGAGGCGGGCGACAGGAAAGAGGGGAGGCGGGCGACAGGAAAGAGGGGTTGCGAGGCAGCCCCTCTTCGTCGTTTGGAGGCCGTCTTCTAGAGGTGCGTCTTCGGGTCGAGGATCGGCAAACCGGCCGCGCGGCAGGAGCCGCCAATTTGAAGCCGGGCAGCCTCCGTATCGTCGCCCATCGCGACCAGTTCAAAGCTGCTTGCGGCTTGCGGATAGACTTTGGCGATGAATGGCTTGTCGCCGCCATCGACGCCAGGCGAGGTCTTGGCGTTAACGGTGCCGCAGACCACGATCTCCTGGCGGCCGTCAAGCGTTCGCTCGCCGGCGAGCATGGTCCCGAATCTGGCGGAAGCCGAATCCAGCAGGCGCTGGCGGATACCGGTCGTGATGATCTCTTCCAGCGCGAGTGAGATCGGGATGGGATTGACCCGCTGGCCGCCGGTATCGGGTCGTGGCGTCGTCGCCACGCATCCGCAAAGCGAAGCGGCGAGCAGAAGCTGAACCATTTTCCTCATTCGCGCCCTGTCGCATGCATTCGGGCGCCACGGCAAGACGGCCAATTTTATTCAGCGCGCGCCATGTCGGACATGCGGCTCCAAACACCTTGCCATGCGCTTGGTGATCAACTGACCGTCACGCCGCCTATCATCTTGGTCACCTGGATCGCGGCGTCGCGCACAAGCGGGCCGATCTCGGCCAGTCGGTCGGGCGTGACCCGCACCGTCGGTCCGGAAACGGAAACGCCGCCGATCGGTTCGCCATACTCGTTGAAAATGGCGGCGGCGACACAACGCATGCCGGGGTGGCGCTCCTCGTCGTCTACCGACCAGCCGCGATGCTTGGTGGCCGCCAGATCATGGGCGAGGGAGGAGATGTCGGAAAGGGTCTTGTCCGTATAGCGCTGCAGGCCCACCTTGCGCAGGATGGCTCCGACGCGCTCCGGTTCGAGATGCGCCAGCACCGCCTTGCCGATGCCCGAGGCATGGAAGGGACTGCGCGTTCCCGGCCGAAAGAAGGCGCGGATCGCCTGGTGTGTTTCGACTTGGCTGACGAAAACCACGCAGTCGTCCTCGGCGACGCCGAGATTGGCGGTCTCGCCGGTCTTCTCCATCAGTTCCTGCATGACGATGCGGGCACGATCCACAAGCTTGCGGCGGCGCAGGAACGCCGCGCCCATGCGGTAGGTCTCGACACCGATCGACCAGAGCTGGTCTGATGTATCGAACTCGACCATGCCGTGGTTTTCGAGCGTCGTCAGCATGCGGTAGGCGGTGGAGGCGGCGAGCCCGCTTTGCGCCGATATCTCGCTCAGCGACAGACCGCTGCCTTCCGCGACAATGGCCAGAATGCGCAAGGCACGGTCGAGCGACTGCACCGAGGCAGCTTCGGCCGGACCATTGAAGGAGCGCGGACGCCCGCGCTGACGTTTTTCGTTCGTTTCCATGGCCGGCATTCTCGGGCGTTTCTTCCAAGATGCAATGAAAAAGTTTTTCAGGAATTCCCGAGCGCAAATCCCTGGAAAAGAGAAAAGTCAATGAAATCAGTGAATAGTCATCGTTTTCTCAAAATGAAAAAATATTCTGGAAAAATTGAAAAATAGCCGGCCCGGTGACATCCTTAGCCATCCAACAATCATCTCGTGGAGGCTGGAAATGGCAAGGATGCGCGCTGTCGATGCCGCTGTTCTCGTTCTCGAAAAGGAAGGCATTTCCTGTGCCTTCGGCGTGCCGGGCGCGGCGATCAATCCGCTGTATTCGGCGATGAAGGCGAGGGGCACCATCCGCCATGTCCTTGCCCGCCACGTCGAGGGCGCCTCGCATATGGCCGAAGGCTATACCCGCGCCAAGGCAAGCAATATCGGTCTCTGTATTGGCACTTCGGGGCCGGCCGGCACCGATATGATCACCGGGCTCTATTCGGCCGCGGCCGATTCCATTCCGATCCTGTGCATCACCGGACAGGCGCCGCGCGCGCGCCTCAACAAGGAGGATTTCCAGGCTGTCGACATCGCCGCCATCGCCGCGCCCGTCGCCAAATGGGCGGTGACGGTCATGGAGCCCTATCTGGTGCCGATGGCGCTGCAGAAGGCGTTCCATCTGATGCGCTCGTCGCGGCCGGGTCCGGTGCTGATCGACCTGCCGGTCGACGTCCAGCTGGCCGAGATCGAGTTCGACATCGATGCCTATGAGCCGCTGGCTCCATTCAAGCCGGCGATGACACGCGCCCAAGCCGAAAAGGCGCTGGCGATGCTCAACGCGGCCGAGAAGCCGCTGATCGTCGCCGGCGGCGGCATCATCAATGCCGACGCCTCCGACCTGCTGATCGAATTTGCCGAGATCACGGGCGTTCCGGTGATCCCGACGCTGATGGGCTGGGGCACGATCCCCGACGATCACCGGCTGATGGCCGGTATGTGCGGGCTGCAGACTTCGCACCGCTACGGCAACGCCACCATGTTGGAAGCCGATTTCGTTTTCGGCATCGGCAACCGCTGGGCCAACCGCCACACCGGCTCAGTCGACGTCTACACCAACGGCAGGAAATTCATCCATGTCGACATCGAACCCACTCAAATAGGCCGTGTCTTCGCGCCCGATCTCGGCGTCGTCTCCGATGCGGGCGCGGCGCTGAAGATGCTGCTCGACGTTGCCACCGAGTGGAAGACGGCGGGCAGGCTGCGCGACTGGTCGGACTGGGCCAAGGAATGCCAGGGCCGCAAGAAGACGATGAAGCGCAAGACGCATTTCGACCAGGTGCCGCTGAAGCCGCAGCGTGTCTATGAGGAGATGAACAAGGCGTTCGGCCGTGACGTTACCTATGTCACCACAATCGGCCTGTCGCAGATTGCCGGGGCGCAGTTCCTGCATGTCTACAAGCCGCGCAACTGGATCAATTGCGGCCAGGCCGGTCCGCTCGGCTGGACACTGCCGGCAGCACTTGGCGTCCGCGCCGCCGATCCAGACCGCACCATCGTCGCGCTGTCGGGCGACTATGATTTCCAGTTCATGATCGAGGAACTGGCGGTCGGCGCGCAGCACAAGCTGCCCTACATCCACGTCGTCGTGAACAATGCTTATCTCGGCCTGATCCGCCAGGCCCAGCGCGGTTTCTCGATGGATTATGAGGTCAGCCTCGCCTTCGAGAACATCAACCGTACCGGCGATCCCGAGGCCGGCTACGGCGTCGACCATGTCGCCGTCGCCGAGGCGATGGGCTGCAAGGCGATCAGGGTGCGCAAGCCGGAGGAATTCGCCGGCGCTTTCAAACAAGCGGAGCGATTGATGAGGGAACACCAGGTTCCGGTCGTGCTCGAATTCATTCTCGAACGGGTCACCAACATCTCGATGGGCACCGAGATCGACAAGATCACCGAATTCGAGGACCTTGCCGAACGTCAGGAAGACGCGCCGACCGCGATCGTGATGCTCGACTAATTTTTGTTTGAACATCGGATTATCCCAAAACCGGTTTCCACTTTTGAGTCCGATGCCCCAGGGAGAAAAGGAATGCCGCGGTTTTCAGCCAATCTGTCGATGCTCTTTGGCGAGCATGATTTCCTCGACCGTTTCGATGCCGCCGCCCGCGCCGGCTTCAAGGGCGTCGAATATGTCGGCCCTTATGATCACGCGCCCGATGTGGTGGCCGCACGACTGAAGAAGAACGACCTGACGCAAGTGCTGTTCAACCTGCCGGCGGGTGACTGGGCCAAGGGCGAGCGCGGCATCGCCGTGCTGCCGGATCGGGTGCCGGAATTCCGCCAGGGCATTGCCAAGGCGATCACCTATGCGCAGGCGCTTGGCTGCGGGCAGGTCAACTGCCTCGCCGGCATCGCGCCGCAGGGCATTGCACGGGATACGCTTGGAAATGTCTTTGCCGAAAATCTCGCCTTCGCGGCGGAGAAGCTGGAGCAGGCCGGCATCAAGCTGCTGATCGAACCAATCAATACGCGCGATATTCCCGGCTTCTTCCTGAACTATTCCGACCAGGCGCTGGCCCTGATCGACCGCGTCGGCTCGAAGAACCTGTACCTGCAATACGACATCTATCACATGCAGATCATGGAGGGGGATCTCGCCCGTAAAATCGAGGCAAACCTCGGCCGCATCGCGCATATCCAGCTTGCGGACAATCCCGGTCGTCACGAGCCGGGGACGGGCGAGATCAATTATCCTTTCCTTTACGACCATATCGATCGGATTGGCTATTCCGGCTGGGTGGGGGCGGAATACAAGCCGAAGGCGGGGACGGAAACCGGACTGGGTTGGTTCAGGGAACTGACCGGGCGGGGAAGCGCGGCGGCGTAGTGGGAATTTCGCGCCACGGCACGCTGCCCTGACAGAGACGGAGAGAAACAATGGAAATTATCGGCTTTATCGGCCTCGGCATCATGGGCGCGCCTATGGCGGGGCATCTGCTCGACGCCGGCTACAGCGTCATCGCCAGCGACCACCGCTCCAAGCCGCCGGCCGATCTCATTGCCAAGGGCCTGAAGACGGTTGCCGGCCATGCCGCCGTGGCCAAGGCCGCCGAGATCATCATCACCATGGTGCCGGATACCCCACAGGTGGCCGAGGTGCTGTTCGGTCAGAATGGCGTCGCGTCCGGCCTGACCAAGGGCAAACTCGTCATCGACATGAGTTCGATCTCGCCGATCGAGACAAAGGAATTCGCAAAAAGGATCAACGATCTCGGTTGCGCCTATCTCGATGCGCCGGTTTCGGGCGGTGAGGTCGGCGCCAAGGCAGCATCCCTCAGCATCATGGTCGGCGGCGACGAAAAGATCTTCGAGCGTGCGAAACCGGTTTTCGAAAAGATGGGCAAGAACATCACGCTGGTCGGGCCGAACGGTGTCGGCCAGACCACCAAGGTCGCCAACCAGATCGTCGTCGCGCTAACCATTGAAGCCGTCGCCGAAGCACTTGTTTTTGCATCGAAAGCCGGCGCCGATCCGGCCAAAGTCAGGCAGGCGCTGATGGGCGGGCTGGCAGCGTCACGCATCCTCGAAGTGCATGGCGAGCGCATGGTCAAGCGCACCTTCGCTCCGGGTTTCCGCATCGAACTGCACCAGAAGGATCTCAACCTGGCAATGGAGGGTGCGAAGGCGCTCGGTGTGTCACTGCCCAACACCTCGACCACCCAGCAGCTGTTCAATTCCTGTGCGGCCAATGGCGGCGCGAAGGAAGATCATTCCGCGCTGGTGAGGGCGCTGGAGCGGATGGCGAATTTCGAGATCGGTGGCGAGCCAGCCGAAGTGAAAGGCAAAGCGGCATAGGTCGGGAGAGGGCGGCATAACGTTCCCAAGCCGTCACCTTTTGTCCTCACCCAGGAACGGGTTCCGGCAAGCGTCGCCGGAACCCGTTTTGGTTCCTGGCGAGAGGCTTGCCGCTCCCAGTCAGCCGCGCTTCAGAAATGCCCGCGCTGCATAAAGGCTGACCGCCGCTGCGTTCGACACGTTGAGCGAGCGGATAGCGCCGGGCATGTCGAGGCGGGCCAACGTCGTCACGGTCTCGCGCGTCTTCTGGCGCAGGCCCTTGCCTTCGGCGCCGAGCACCAGCGCTATCCGGTCTCCGGCAAAGCTGATTTCGAGTTCCGCCGGCCCGTCCGAATCAAGCCCGATGGTCTGGAAGCCGGCCTCGTGCAACTGGCCCAGCGCATCGGCGAGGTTCTTGACCTCGATCTGATCGATATGCTCCAGCGCGCCGGAGGCGGATTTTGCCAGCACGCCGGATTCCTGCGGACTATGGCGGGCCGTGGTGATCAACGCGCCGGCGCCGAAAGCCACCGCCGAACGCAGGATGGCGCCGACATTGTGCGGATCGGTGACCTGGTCGAGCACCAGCACCAGCCTGGTGTCGCCGAGTGCGTCGAGGCGCTTGGGCTTCAGCGGCTCCGCCTCGATCAGTACGCCCTGATGCACGGCGTCCGAGCCGGTGACTTTGTCGATGTCCCTGGGTTCGACCAGTTCCGCCTTGAAGGGCAAGGCGGCGAGATCGGCTATCTCAAGGCGCTCGGCCGCATTGCGCGTCACCAGCATTTTCTTGATCCGGCGGCGCGGATTGTCGAGTGCCGCACGCACCGTATGCAGGCCGTAGAGCCGCACCAGCCCGTCGGCCGCGTTTTCGCCTGGTGGCACGGGTTGCCGGGGCTTGAACGCCGGCGCGCCGCCGCTTTTCTCGTCGCGAAAGGCGCGGCGCAGCTTGGCGTAGTGGGTGTCTTTCGGGGTATTGGAATTGTTGCTCATGGCCGGCTTCTATAGCCGTCTCCTCCCGCCAAGGATATGCCCTGTCGCCGCAGCCGGCGAACAACATCGAAAAACCCTTCCTGCGCGGTTGACACCCACTGGCCTTGCCGCCATAAGGCGCTTCGCTGGTTTCGGAGAAGACACAACTCGGGTCCGAAATTGGCGCGAATGCCTCGTTGCATGGCTGCGGCGGCAGATTGGAGAGGTGCCCGAGTGGTTAAAGGGGACGGACTGTAAATCCGTTAGCTTAGCTTACGTTGGTTCGAATCCAACCCTCTCCACCACTGCCGGCCCGGAAGCCCTGAACGCGAAAAACATCGGACCGACGTCAGCTTGCCGTCTGAGCCGCTCGCACGGAAACGTGCCATCGCTTGATCCGCATGTTGGACCGGATCAAAACGAAGCAGAGGGTGATCGCAGGCACCGCTCTGTACGAAATCGACAATTGGCTCCTGTGTGGAAATGCGCGATCATTGGAAAATGGCACGCAAATTGGACGACAAACTCGATTGCAAGACTTGTGGGACGATCCAGATGGACATTCCCGACGACGCCACGGAGTCGACGCCAATTTATTGCAGCAATTGCGGTGCTTTTCTCGGCGAGTGGGGTGAATTGCAGGACGATTTCTACCGCCAGGCTCGCGACGCCGAGGCATTCGACCTGCGCGACGGCAACATTATCAAGAAGTAGGATGCGATGAACGCAACCTCCGGATTGCCGCGGGGGTGCCGGGTCGCCATGGGACCGCTCCTCTGTCGGCAGAGCGCACCTGTTCGGCTATCGGCTCAGTCTCGATTAGCTGACGTCGATGATGACCATCAACCCGCCGCCGCCCTTTTCCTCGACATTGTTGTTCGTCGTGTGATGCGGAATGTGGCAGTGGATCAGCCATTTGCCGCGCTGTCGCGCTTTCCAAACGACGTCGTAGCGTTGCCCCGGCCCAACGTTGATCGTATCGGCCAGGAAACGCGCCGGCGGGGCAAGTGTTTCGCCATCGCGGGCAACGACCTCGAAGGGGCCGCCATGGATATGCATTGGATGGATAAAGCCATTATTGGTGCCGATGAAACGCACTTTCAGCGTCTCGCCGAGCTTCATGTGGATCGTATCGGTTGAGGGATAGGCCCTGCCGTTGATGGTGAAAAAATTCGGCATGCCGCCTTCCATCGGCATCGAGGGATAGGTCAGCCCATCGCGCACCAGCCATTCCTGTAGTTCGAGCGCGTAGTCATGGTCGGCCTGAACCTCATCGGCGGGGTTGGAGGGGTCGATGATCAGCGCGCCATAGAGGCCGAGCGCCTGGGTGCGGTCGGGCTTGGCGTGCGGATGATAGAAATAGGTCCCATGCTGGGTGGCGGTGAATTCATAGGAATAGGATTGCCCGGGCTCGATCGGCGCCTGGGTAATCTCGGCGGGGCCGTCCATCTGGTTCGGCAGGATCATGCCGTGCCAATGCACCGTGGTTTCCTCCGGTAGGTCATTGGTGACATTGATGCGGACCCTGTCGCCCTGTCTGATGTGGATGCGCGGCCCGGGAATCTGTCCGTTATAGGCATAGGCATCGACCGCGACGTCGGGCAATATCTGCCAACGGATCACCGACGGCCTGAGCTCGAACACCTTGATGCCGTTCTCCAGGCGAAACGGCAGTTCCTGGTCGCCTCTGGCAGCGAGATCGTAGGACGCTGTCACCCGACGCGGATCGGTTGCCGCCATGTCACGCATGGCCTCGGCCGGCGTTTCGCGATCCATGATCATGCCTTGCGGCATGATCACCCCACCGACGTCACGCGCCGATAGCGTCAAGTTCAGCCAGTTCGCCGGCGCGGCCATGCCGACCGCCAGCGTGATCAAGGACACCAGGCCAAGGGCCGCGATCTGCGTGGTCGTAGCGTCCGAATTCATCTGGTGGCCACTGCTTTTGGCCCCGTGGGAGGTTTTGTCGTGGTGTCGTCCTTGCCGTTGGTGCGCAGACGGTTCTCGGCTGCTCGTTCCGGTGGTCTGCGGGTGCAGCGTCATCAGCCCATGCTTCAATCCGCGCGCCACCAGCCAGACATTGGCGGGATAGGCGAGCGTGAAGCCGGCGATAACGCCGATCGACATCACGCCCCAGAACAGAAGTTCCGTCGGCTCCATCGCGCGCATGTCACGTCCCATCATCAAGAAGCTCATGACAGGTGCCATTCCTGCCATCATGAAATTCATCGAGATGAACTCAGGCAGGAAGCTCTTGCGCACATTCTGCCAATAGGTGCCGCCCATCATCGACTTCATGAACAGCGACTGGAAGATGAACAGGCCGAAGGCGAAGCCGGAGACATATTCGACGACGAGATCGAGCCACATCGGCAAGCCGAGCATCGCCGTGATGACGGCGGCCAGAATGATGCCTGTCGCATCCCCGGCAACGCAGTGAATGGTCGAGCCGACGCCCTGCTTCCACAGCGGCCGTGTAAAGTCCTCGTGCTCGCCCGGTCGTGGTTCCTTGTCGGCCAACACATAGAGCAGCAGGCCGATTGGGCCCATATAGAGGGTCACCAGGATGAAGCCCCACTTCATCACCACCGGTTCGGGATTGTTGCGGTACTGGTCGAAGCCGACATAGAGAGTGGAGGCAGCGGCAACAGAGAACCAGATGGCAAGGAAATAGTCGATCGGCTGGATGAGCATGGATGCATCCTGATCCTGGATCAGTGGCTTATGGAAAGGCCCTCCATTCGGTGAACGCTGTCAGCGCGTTTATGATCCGCCCAGCCGCATTTTGGTGGGGCCGAATTCTCCGGTTTTGCGCCCTTGTCGAAGCACCGCCGCGCGATAATTCCCTTGAAGGCGTGGGCACTTCTCCCTCCACGACAGGAGCTGACCATGAAACACCAGACACTCGATCAACTGCAGGCCGTCGCCAGGATTGAACCCTCGGCGCCACATACGGAAATGACGCGAGATGAGCGCATCGCGCGATGGGCTGAACTTCTCGATCAGAATCCCGAGCGATGCCTTGGCGCGTTTACAGGCACCGAACACATGCATCCGGAAGCACGCGCCATGGCACGCGGCGAAGGGTCGGCAATAACTGTTGCCTTCGAAGACCCGATGCTGCGCGCGTCGGGTCTAAGGGATGACACCTATGGCGAGGCCAAGCGCTTCTTCGAACTGAACGACTGGCAACTGCATGACATCGTTTGCGATTGTCACGTAGGCGCTACCATGAAAGCGCGGTGGGCTGCGGCTCGGGTCCGCGCGACAATTGGCGGCAACAGGTTTCTTACCTGGTTGAGGCAAAGGATCATGTTCTGACGCGCCGGGCGGCTTAGGTGAGGATCGTCTCCTGTTCGCAACCGCGCGCGGTGCGACCCCACCTGACCCGTCTTGTCGATCAATCCCTGTGCTCGTGGCATAGCCGAACGGCTGCACGATGACTTCCCTGCGTTCTGCCGGCTACGGCGGCGGCTAACCGTCTCCCTATGCCGATTGCGAAAGGGCACGGTTAAAGAGTAACAGCATGCGCGTCTTGATGGTTTTCACGCTCCTGCTGGTTGCAATCGCAACAGCGCTCTCGCTGGCACATGCGTTGGAGCTACCGGGCAAAATACGCCTGAAAGAGGCGACCTACAAGGCAGTGCAGACGATCTACTATCCCGGCTTCACGATCGGCGGTTTTGCCGAAATCGGAGGCATCCTCGCGCTCGCCATCCTGCTCTATTTGACGCCTTCTGCAAGTACTCGTTTCTGGTGGACGCTCGCGTCGCTATTCTTCCTGGCCGCGCAACACGCGACCTATTGGTTGCTCACACACCCCGTCAATAATTTCTGGGTGCAGGACGTCGCCATGCCGAGATCGGGCGTGGCGTTTTTCTCGATGTTCGCTCGGAAGCAAGATGGTGATTGGAGAGATTTCCGGAATATGTGGGAGATGTCGCACGTCATCAGAGCGTTCCTTGCAATGACGAGCCTGACCTCAATCGCCGTTGCGGCAACGCTTTTTGCGGATGGCTGATCGGCGGGCGCCCGAGCGGCAAACCGGGCAACCAAATTCGCAGAGCCTCGTTGTCGAACATCGGCCAGAGGAGGTTTCGATGAAGAAATCCTTGTCGCTTCTAGTGTTGGCTGCTGCCCTCGCGCTCGGTGCCTGTGATGACAGCACCGAACCGACGAAAGCCAACACCGAGGCCATCAACAAGAATCCGCAGGTTGACCAGGATGCCAGACCCAAGTCGACGACTGGCGGCGACCAGCCGGTAACAGCGCCGGAGAGCAAATGAACCCTGTCTCATTTTGCGATACGCCACTGCTGCGCATCGCCTATCTCGATGGTGGCCCGCAAGACGGTCCGCCGGTCGTCCTGCTGCATGGCTGGCCGGACGACGCGACCACTTACGCGCGCATTTCGCCGGTCCTTCACGAGGCCGGCTTTCGGACGTTTTCGCCGTGGCTGCGAGGTTTTGGACAGACGTCGTTCCTGTCGAAAGAAACCATGCGATCCGGCGAAATTGCCGCAATGGCGCAGGACGTGCTGGACTTTGCCGATGCGCTTGGCCTCAGCCGCTTTGCGATCGTCGGTCACGACTGGGGAGCACGGATCGCCTACCTCCTGGCCTCGATCTTTCCCGATCGCATCAGTTGCTGCGCTGCGCTATCGCTTGGCTGGCAACCCGGCAAACCGGCAACGCCGGCGCCTGAACAGGCGAAAGCGTTTTGGTATCAATGGTTCATGGCAACAGCGCGCGGCGCCGAGTTCGTGCGAAAGAACCGCAAGGAATTTGCCAGATTCCAATGGGACAGCTGGAGCCCGTTGGGGTGGTTCGACGACACCATTTTCGATAAAGTGGCCGTATCCTTCGACAACCCGGATTGGCCGGACGTGACGTTGCATTCCTATCGGGTTCGCTGGGGTGAGGCGGAGCCCGATCCGTGCTACGCGGAGCTGGCCCGCCGGCAAACATCGGTCAAGATCATCACGGTTCCGACCTTGACGCTTCATGGTGGCGACGACCGTGTTGTACTGCCCCCATCGTCGGAAGGACTGGAGGAGCATTTCACGGCGCCCTACAAACGAGTGGTCCTGGACGCGGTCGGGCACTTCCCGACACGTGAGGCTTCACACGAGGTTTCGCGGCTGTTGGCGAGCTTTCTCGACAGTTTCGGTAGCCGATAATCGCTTGGCTAGGCGGTCCATTTGGCTTCACCGCACAAGCTGGAACCTGATGCATCGCCGCGCATTTCGTTTTCATTGATGGATCGAAACGCAGTCTGACGATCAAACGATAGCCAGGGAGAATTCGGATGCAAACTTCAGTTGCAATGTCAGAACACGACTTTCGTCCACTGACCATAGAGCCGTTTGCCGGAACGGTGACCGTGCGATTTTCCGATGCTGTGGTCGCAGCCACGGAGCGCGCGAAGCTAGTCAGGGAAGAGGGACAGGAGCCGATGTTCTTTATCCCTTTCGAGGACATCTATTTCGAGCTTTTCGAAAAGACCAACACCACAAGCAGCTCACCGCTCAAGGGAACCGCGAGCTATTGGCGGGTCCATGCCGTCGGTAGCTCGGCCGACGACTTCATGTGGGCATACGAGACGCCCGATACGGCAGCGCGGGCCATCGCAGGTCATGGCACCTTCGATCCGCAAAAGGCGCGCATCGATGTCGACCCGGTGGAGGACAAACGGCACACCCCGCATGTCATGGAATAGGACTATCTTCGATGTCGATGTCGGGCTTGGCATATGGTCCGTTGGGGCATCGATGCATGCATGTCTGTGTCGATATGCAAAAGCTGTTTGCCGAGCCGTCGCAGTGGGCGACCCCCTGGATCACCCGTGTCCTTCCTCATATCGAAAGGTTGGTCGAAAGACGAGCGCCACAGACCGTCTTCACGCGCTTCCTGCCCGCGCAAAAGCCGGGGCAGGGCGTTGGTACATGGAAGCGCTATTATGAGCGCTGGGCCTCGATGGCGATCGAAAATATTGGTCCCGAAATGGTCGCCCTGTTGCCGGCATTAGCCGCTTACTGCCCGCCAGCGGCCATCATCGACAAGCACATATACTCGCCTTGGTTCGAAGGTCACCTCCGGGCTTTTCTGAACGAACGCGACATCGATACGTTGGTCATCACCGGCGGCGAAACCGACGTGTGCGTTCTGGCTACGGTGCTCGGAGCGATCGATTTCGGCTATCGCGTGGTTCTCGTTACGGATGCGCTGTGCAGTTCTTCCGACGCAACGCATGACGCGCTGCTGACCGTTTATCACCAACGGTTCGCGCAGCAGGTGGAGACCGTCGAGATGGAGACGGTTCTCTCGAACTGGATCTGACGTTGCCGGTCATTCGCCACATTCAATGCCGGCGACGTGCAATAAGTGCCGGGAAAACGCAGGCGGCAGAAGTTCTGCAAGAGGTCGGCGGGGCGCGGTTATTTCGGCTGGCGCTTGTCGGGTTTTGGAGACCGCAGCAGCAAGGCGAGGGGAACAAACAGTGCCGTCGCGATGGCGCAGTAGCGAAAAACGTCGATATAGGCGAGCAGCGAGGCCTGGCGCGCGATCAACTGCCCGAGCCAGCCGACGGCTTGCTGCTTGGCCTCAAGCATGTTCGAGCCCTGGGCGACAAAGTGATCCGTCACCTGACGCAGCAACTGCTGATAGGCGGGTGACGATTGCGCGGTATGGCTGACAAGGTTCGATTGATGCAGCTGCGCGTTTTGCGCGATCACGGTGTTCGACAATGACACGCCGATGCTCCCGCCGATGTTGCGGGCGACGTTGATCAGCGCCGACGCCTGGTTGGTCTTCCGCGGAGCGAGGCCGACATAGGCCGCTGTCGAAATGGGAATGAACAGGAACGGCAGGCCGATCATCAGGAAGACGCGCGCGAAGGCAAAGAAGCGGAAGCTGGCATCGGGGGTGAGTGACGTCATGTGCCACAAGGCGACCACGACAACGGACATGCCCATCACAATCAGATATTTGGGCTGCACCAATCCGGCGGCAAATCCGGAAATCGGCATCAGGATCAGCATGGCGATGCCGCCGGGCATCATGGAAAGGCCCGACAGGGTGGCCGTATAGTCGAAGGCGGTCTGTTGCAGCTGCGGCATCAACTGCGTGGTGCTGAACAACACGGCGCCGACCGCCATCATTACCAGGAACGACGTACCGAACTGGCGGCTGAAGAGCAGGCGTATATCGACGATCGGATCGCGGTGACTAAACTCCCATGGGATGAGCAGCAGGAACGAGATCGCCGAAATCACGGCAAAAGTCGTGATGAAACCCGATGCGAACCAGTCGTTGCGCTGACCCTCATCGAGGAAGATTTCCAGGCAGCCAAGAGCGGTGGCGACCAGGATGAACCCGACCCAATCTATTCTGAGGCCGCCCTTCAGCCGCTCCTGACGTTCGCGCTCGATCACGTCCGGCTCGACAAGCAGCCACTGCACCAAGGCAAGCGACATGATGCCGAACGGCACGTTGATGAAGAATATCCAGTGCCAGGAGAAATGGTCGGTCAGCCAGCCGCCGAGGGTCGGCCCGACTGTCGGTGCGACAATGACGGCGACGCCATAAAGGGCAAAAGCCTGGGAACGCTTCTCGGGCGGAAAGGTATCGGCAAGGATGGACTGTTCGCTCGGCGCCATGCCGCCGCCGCCGAGACCCTGCAGGATCCTGAAGAAAATAAGCATTTCCAGATTGGGCGCGAGGCCGCACAACAGCGATGCGATGGTGAACGTTGCCACGCAAAGCATGTAGTAGCGCTTCCGCCCGATCACGCTGGCCAACCAGCCGCTGACCGGGATGATTACGGAATTCGCGACCAGATAGGTAGTGATCACCCAGGTGCTCTCGTCCATCCCGGCAGCCAGGCTGCCGGCGATGTTGCGCAGGGCCACATTGGCGATCGAGGTATCCAGCACCAGCATGAAGGTGGCGATGGAGACGACGATGGCGATCAGCCACGGGTTGCGCCCGCCGGCGGCCGACCGGCTTTCGCTTTGGTCGCCGGAGATTTCGCCAGTCATCGCACCTTGACCGTCGGCACCACCGACAGGCCCGGCCCCAGCAGCACGCCGGGCGCTTTGTCGAAGACGATCTTCACCGGGACGCGCTGCACCACCTTGACGAAGTTGCCGGTGGCGTTTTCGGCTGGCAGCAGGCTGAAGGCGGTGCCACTACCCGCCTGGATGCTGTCGACGCGGCCATGAAAAGATCTTTCCGGATAGGCGTCGATGTCGATGTCGACCGGCTGTCCCGGCCGCATCAGATCGAGCTGTGTCTCCTTGAAGTTGGCCTTCACCCAGACTTCGTCGGGAACAAACATCATCAGAACCTGGCCTGGCTGGGCATAGGTGCCGTTGGCGACCGAAATGCTGGTTGCCCGCCCGGCGACCGGTGCGGTGATGGTTGTGCGGGACAGCATCGTACTCGCCTGGTTCTGGCTGGCCCTGGCCTGATCGAGCTTGGCTTCGGCGCTCTTGGCCTGCGCCTGCAAAACAGCGATCTGGCTCTTGGCCGCAGCCACATTGGCTTGGGCGCTGTCGAGAGCAGCCTGATCCTGGCGCAGCGTGGAAGCGGCCTGCTGCGCCTGCTGCTGGGTGGCCGTGCCCTTGGCAAGAAGTTCACGGTTCCGCTGGTCCTCGGCTTTGGCAAAATCGAGGGCGGCCTGCGCTTGCGCCATCTGCTTCTGCGCTTCATCGATCTTTGCATTCTGAGCTGTGATCTGAGCCCCTACGTCGACAATGTCGGCCTGCGCCGAGGCTACCCCGGCATCGGCCTGCTTGAGGCTGGCCCGATAGTCGCTGTCATCGATGCGCAACAGGACGTCACCCGCCTTGACCGGCTGGTTGTCGGTCACCGCAAGGTCAGTGATCCGTCCTGATATCTCGGCGCTGACCGTTATCGTGCGGGCGTCGATAAAAGCGTCGTCGGTCGATTCATACTGGCGGGCATTCAGCCACCACATGACCAGCCCCACCGCGGCCAGCAGCAGCACGATCAGGATTGCAATGGACGCGTAAGGATGCTGCCGGGGGAAAGCTAGGAGGCTGGGCTTTTGTTCATCCGCCTCCTTGTCCCGCGTTTCGCGCTCCGGAGCGTTAGGCTGCGCCACATCGCCCATGCGTTTTAGCGACGCATCCGGTCCGGCCTTGCTCGAAGCGCCGCGTGCATTCCTGATTCTGTCTGGTTCTTCAGTCTCGGTTTTTGCGTCCACGGGGAGAACTTTCAAGGATGGCGCCAACCGCTTTAACGACCGACTAAACGACAGCTCTTCACAAAAGTTCCTGACGAACAGGCTGGGCGGCATTGGTCGGGATCAGCTCCAAAGCCACTCAACGGACGGCAAATCTGATCACCGCGATGAGGATCACGATGCCGACCAGTCCTGCGATGAAGATGATCCGGCGTGTGCGGGTGCGCAGGATGATCTCACCTTGCCGCGCCTGTTCAGCCGAAAAGACAGGGCCTTCGTCACCATTTCGATCGCTGCGCCGACCGCTCGGATCATTGCTCATGATCGCCTCCTTCCTGGAAACCTGTCGAGGACAACCACGGCCTTGCGGCTTAAGTTCCGCACGGCCGTCCTGCAAAAGAAACGATCACAGCGGTGTGAGGAGGGAACTTTGCCTCCCACGAGCAGTTTGGTCCGCTTGAGACTCCAGCCAGCCGGAAAGCCAGCCATGTCCAATTCCACAAATCCCAGCGGCCTGAGCAGACGCACCTTCATGACGGGTTCTGTTACGGCGGCAGCCGCAGTGCCTCTCATGGTCACCTCGACAAGAGCCGCCGAGCCATCGCCCGCCAGAGCGGTCGAACCGCGCGACCTGTCGACGATTTCGCTTCGGATCAACAAGCAGGCCTACACCCTAGCACTCGACAATCGAACGAGCCTGCTTGACGCCCTGCGTGATCATGTTGGTCTGACTGGTACCAAGAAGGGTTGCGACCACGGCCAGTGCGGCGCCTGCACCGTTCTTGTCGATGGGAAGCGGGTGCTATCCTGCCTGAGCTTCGCCGTCATGAACCAAGGACGCGAGGTCACGACTGTCGAAGGCCTGACTTCGGCCGACGGCGAACTGCACCCGGTACAGCAGGCGTTCGTCGATCATGACGCCTTTCAATGTGGCTACTGCACGCCGGGCCAGATCATGTCCGCCATCGGTTGCATCGATGAAGGCCATGCCGGTTCGGAGGATGACATCCGCGAATATATGAGCGGCAATCTGTGCCGGTGCGCGGCCTATCCGAACATCGTTGCGGCGATCATCCAAGCACGCGACGAGATCAGGAGAGCCTAGATGCGTCCCTTCCTCTATGAAAGACCAACGAGCGTCTCGGCGGCGATCGCCATAGCGTCTCATCTTGAGGACAGGCATGTTGCGCCAACACAGGCCAACACCCAGTTCATCGCCGGCGGCACCAATCTGGCTGACTACATGAAGCTGGGTGTCGCGCAGCCGGAGCGGTTGCTCGACCTTAACGAGCTTGCCGAGCCTGCTTTGCGGCAGATCGAAACGAACGACGACACCATCCGTTTCGGTGCGCTGGTTCGCATGGGTGAGGCAGCCGATAACAGTGACGTCAGGCGCCGCTGCCCGCTCCTTGCCGACAGTCTGAAATTCGCCGCCAGCGGCCAGCTTCGCAATATGGCCAGCCTAGCCGGCAATATCCTGCAGCGAACGCGGTGCGAGTATTTTCGCGAAACCTCCTGGCCGTGCAACAAGCGGGAGCCCGGCTCCGGCTGTGCGGCGATGGAAGGGGTAAACCGCCAACATGCCGTGCTCGGCGTCAGCGATGCCTGCATCGCTACCTATCACGGTGATTTCGCGCAGGCGCTGATTGCGCTCGACGCGGTCGTTGAAGTGGAAGGGCGGCGTGGCCAGCGCAAGATCCCGATCGCCGAGCTGCATCGGCTTCCCGATGACACGCCCAACATCGAGACGGATCTGGCCGCCGATGAAGTCATCGTCGCCATCGATGTTCCGCTTGGCGCATGGAGCCGTCGCTCGCGCTACCTGAAGATACGCGACCGCGAATCCTACGCATTCGCGCTGGCTTCGGCGGCGGTTGCGCTGGAGATGGATGGAAACACGGTCGGGCAAGCGCGCATCGCGCTCGGCGGCGTCGCGACGGTGCCGTGGCGCGCGAGGGCGGCGGAGGATGCGCTGCGCGGCAATGCCCTTGACGACAAGACCGCGGCAGCTGCGGCCGAAGCCGCATTCGCCGATGCCAGGCCACGAGAACACAACGCATTCAAGATACCGCTGGGAAAGCGCACGCTGGTGCGAGCGCTGCTCGAAACCCGTGACATGAAGGTCTGAGCCATGAATCAAGCCGCGCCAGTTCCAAAAGAAAACCAAGGCCAACCGGTTGTCCGCATCGACGGCAGGCTGAAGGTTACCGGACAAGCCAGCTATCCGGCCGACATCGCCACGGCCAATGTCGCTTATGGCGCTCTTGCCACCAGCAGCATCGCTCGGGGCAAGGTTTCCAAACTCCATACCGATGATGCCAGGGCCGTGCCCGGAGTGCTGGACATCATCACCTATGGCGACATGGATCAGACGGACACTCCGAAATTTGGCAACACCGGTGCGAGCTCTATCGCACCCCTGCATGACAAGACGATTTTCCACGACGGCCAGATCATCGCTCTGGTCGTTGCCGAGACATTCGAGGCGGCGGAGGAAGCGTCGATGTTGATCCGCGCCGACTACGAAGACGAACCGCCCAGCGCCAGCTTCGATTCCAAAGGCGTGAAAGTGGAACCGGCGGCCGGCAAAAGCCCGATGTTGCAGGAGGATGTCAAAGCAGGCGACTTCGACGCTGCCTATGCATCCGCTGCCGTCAAGATCGACCAAAAATACTCCACGCCGACCCAGCATCACAATCCGATCGAACTGTTCTCGACCACGGCGATGTGGCAAGGCGATCAACTCATCGTCCATGAGCCAAGCCAGAATGTCACCGGCTGGAAAATCGAACTTGCCCGGCAGTTGAAGGTCGACCCTGCCAATGTGCGGATTGTCAGCCCTTATGTCGGGGGCGCCTTTGGTTCCAAGGGACCGATGACGGCTCGCACGGCAATTGTCGCGGTTGCCGCGCGTCGTGTTGGGCGGCCGGTACGCTGCGTCGTCAGCCGCATGCAGGCCTTCAACACCCAAACCTATCGCGCCGAGACCAGGCATCGAATTCGCATAGGCGCCAGCAAGGACGGCCGCATCACGGCGTTCGGACATGAGGGCTGGGAGGTGACGTCACGCCCTGACCCTTATGTCGTCGGCGGCACGTCCGCCACCGGCCGCATGTACAATTACGGTTCGGTGCTCACTCATGTTTCGGTCGTCCATGCCGACCGCAACACACCGGGCTACATGCGCTCACCGCCGGAGACGCCCTACGTCTACGCGCTTGAGAACGCCATGGACGAAATGGCTGTGGCGCTCGGCATGGATCCCGTCGAGTTTCGGCGCATCAACGAGCCTGAAAGAGAGCCTATCGGCGGCAAGCCATTCTCCAGCCGGTCGCTGGTCAAATGCTACGACCAGGCTGCGGAGGCCTTCGGCTGGTCGAAGCGTAATGCGGCGGTCGGATCGATGCGGGAGGGCGACTGGCTGGTCGGCATGGGGTGCGCGACCGCAATCTATCCCACGGCAAGCGCGCCATGCGCGGCCCGTGTTCGCCTGACCGCCGATGGACAAGTTCGCGTTCAGTGCGGCTCGCATGAGATCGGCACTGGTGTGCGCACCATCGCCGGGCAGATGGCCGCCGAACGTCTGGGGATAGGGATGGACAAGATCAGCGTCGAGATGGGCGACAGCGCCCTGCCGCCGGCGCCGGTCTCGGGCGGCTCGATTTCGACAGCGAGCGTCTGCTCGGCGGTTCTGAAGGCCTGTGACGCGGTGCGTGCCAAACTTTTCGCGGCAGCCGTCGCTGGAGACGGGCCGCTGGCCGGTTCCGGCAATGCCAAGCTGGAGATGGAGCAGGAGAAGATCGTGGCAAGCGGCGGCAAATCCGCCAAGCTGTCGGATGTCTTCAAGGCGATGCAGATCGGCGCGATAGAGGAGTACGCCGAGTTTGCGCCAAAGGGTTCGACCCCGGAAGCACTGAAGAAGCTCTATGCCGGGCAAGCGGAGTTCCACGGCGGCGATCAGGACAAGGACTCTGTGAAATATGCCTTTGGCGCTGAATTCGTCGAAGTGCGCGTCAACAGCTACACACGCGAAATCCGGGTGCCGCGCGTGGTCGGTGCCTTTGCGGCGGGACGCATCATGAACACGCGCACCGCGCGCAGCCAACTGATGGGCGGCATGATCTGGGGTATCGGCCAAGCCCTTCACGAGGCGACGGAAATCGACCGACGCAACGCCCGTTACGTCAATCGTGATTTGCAGGACTATCTGGTGCCGGTCAACGCCGACATCAAACAGGTCGACGTCATCCTCGTTCCCGAGGTCGACCTGGACGTCAATCCGGCCGGCGTCAAAGGCTTGGGGGAGCTCGGCAATGTCGGGACCGCGGCGGCGGTGGCGAGCGCCGTGTACCATGCCACGGGCAAGCGCATTCGAGACTTGCCGATCAGGATAGACGATTTGATAAGCTGACGATCACAGGTCGCGACAGGGGGGTGGCTGACGCGTAGGCGCAAAGATCCTGCGGTTTTTCAAGAGCAACCCTCGTCGCGCGACCATGCCTGCCGATCAGGGGTATCGCGGCTTCTTGCGCCAGCATCAGAGGGTTTTGCGCAGGAAGATGCGGGCAGTGCCCTGAAGGCCGAACTCAACCCTGCCAAATTCCTCGTAGCCGTGGCGGACATAGAAGCCGGGCGCCTGGAAGCTGCTGGTCTCGACCACCGCACGTTGGCAACCGCGCTTCCTCGCTTCCGCTTCCACGGCAGCGAGCAGGCGGCTGCCATGTGATCTGCCCCGAATGCTTTCAGGCACGAAGAACATATCGAGGAACAGCAAGCCGAGTTCGGTCCTGCCCCACAGGCCGCCAAGGATGTTTCCCGAGGTGTCGCGCAATACGGCGCCGATCGGCACGCGGTCGTCAACGCCGGTTTTGGCCACATTGTAGCGATAGAGGGCGGCGCCCGCCTCCGCCTTGGCGCGCCCATTCCCCCTGACCAGCTGAACGTGGATGTCTGGCATTTGGTGTTCCGTGGCCGCAGCCTCGAGACCGATGTCGGATCTGATCCTGTTCTCTCTTGAAAGGTCCGTGCTATTTACCGCCTCCGACGGCCATCCGGACGCCAAGACCGACGATGCAGCAGCCAGCTATCCGTTGCTGCCAAAGCCTGATGCCCGGCCGCCGCATGATCCATTCACCCAGTGTGCCGGATGCGACCGCATAGGTTCCCAGAACCAGTACGCCGGTCAGTTTCTGGGTCGCGCCAAGCAACAGCATCTGCAGCCAGACCGAGCCGCGGGTCGGATCGACGAACTGAGGCAGAAAGGCGATCATGAAGGTCATGGGCCAGGGATTTATGAGATTGGCGATCATGCCTTCGCGCATCGCGGCGAGCGGCCCCACGCGCCTGATCTGATCGACCTCCAGGTCCTCCTTCGTCCCGGACAGTAAACGTATGCCCAACCAGACCAGATAGGCTGCTCCGGCCCAGCGGAGCGCATCGAACGCCAGTGGTGATGCACGCAACAGCGAGGAGACACCCAGGGCGATTAGAGGCAATTGCACCAACCCGGCGCCCAATGTCATTCCCACGACCGTAAACAGCGCCGTGCCACGCCCTTGCCCGATGCCACGGGCCATCACAAGCATGCTGTCGGGCCCAGGTGGCATCTGCAACAGGATCACGGTACCGACAAAGGCAAACCAGAGATGGGTATCCATTCTCGTTCCTCCGCCTTGAACCTAGCTTACTTTTCAACCTTCGGGCTCTGCTCCCATGCTTTTTTGCAGGGAATGTTGATCGGACAATGAGGTCGAGCCTGGCCTGCAATTTCGGCGGGGTCGCGAGAGGCTCCTTGACCTTGGGAACCTTGTCGAATAGCTAGGGCATGCGTGCGCGGGTATGGTGAAATGGTATCACATGAGCCTTCCAAGCTCTTGGTGCGGGTTCGATTCCCGCTACCCGCTCCAGGTTTCCAGCGACACCGTCGGCAAGCCGAAACACTGCGCGGCAAGCGCGCAGCGCTTCAGGCTTCGGTGTGCGCCGCGCTAGCTGTTGAACGCTGACGCGACCTGGTGCTGTTGCGGCATCTGGCCGTTCGGCGTCAGCTTGTCGACGATGCCGGGTAGGGCCGCGGATAGTTGCTTGAGCAGTTCCTGCTCGTCGAGCCCTGTCCGTTGGGCGATCTCGCGAATGACCTGCGGTCCGATCGCGTTGCCCAGCTCATTGGCGTTGATCGACTGGTTCTGCCCTGTGCCGACCCAGGAGTCGGCGACATTGCCATGGCCGGCGTTCTTGAGCTTGTCGAGCAGGCCGCCCAGTCCGCCGAGCAGGCCGCCGTCACCGGACGCGGTTCCGACGGGTGTAGGATCGGCCGGCGCGGGAGCTTGAGGCTGCTCCGGCTGTTCGGCACTTCTGCCGCTCAGCATCTTTCCGACCAGCAGGGCACCGAGCGCGATCATCAGCGGTTTGGTGATGTTGCCGCCGGGAACGGCGTTGTCAAAAAGTCCCATAGTGGATCCCTCCATCTGGCCAAGCCCGGCCCATCTTCAACAATGACGCAATCGGGCGGAATTTCAACCTGGCTTGTGGTTTTGACATTCATATGAAAATGTCCGGTTGGCGGAGGAATGGAGAGGAAAAAATGGGTATCATCAGCTGGATCATTCTCGGCGTCATCGCCGGCTTCATCGGCAGCAAGATCGTCAACAAGACCGGTCAGGGCATGATCATGGATATCGTGCTCGGCATTGTCGGTGCCGTCGTCGGGGGCCTGATCTTCAGTGCCTTCGGTGCTTCGGGCGTCACCGGCCTCAACATCTACAGCCTGATCGTCGCGGTCGTGGGTGCCGTCGTGGTGTTGTGGGCCTACCATCAGTTCGCGGGCAAGCGCACCATCTAGACGTGTCGGCAGATTACCAGCTCTGCCGAAATCCTGAATTGCGATAATCCGCCGTTGGTGCTGCCTGCACTCACGGTGTTGGAACCTACAATGCCGGTGCGCCCCGCCGATCAGGCGACCACGGCCAGCCGGCGCTTGCGCTGGTCCAGCGACACGATGGTCAACCCACTGCAGACGACCAGCAGGATGCCGCAGACCGCCAGTGCATTGGGGAATTGCCTGAACACCAGCAGGCCCGAAATGACGGCCCAGACCGTGAAGCAGTAGTAGAAAGGCGCTACCGCTCCGGTCGGCCCGACGCGATAGGCCATGAAGATGAAGAAGTGGCCGAAGATCAGGAAGAAACCGGCTCCCGCCATCAGCAGCAGGTGGTGCGCCTCCGGCGCTACCCAGCGCTCGGAAACCAGATGCGCGGCGCCGGCGCCGATCAGGACCACGACGACCGCCGAGATCGCCACGATCATTCCTGGCACTTCGGCGGTGATCTTGCGGCCGGCCAGATCGCGGGCGGCGGCAAATGTCGCGTTGCCTAGCGCCAGCAAGGCGTAGACCGAAATGCCTTGCATGGTCGGCTGCGCCACCATCAGCGCGCCGATGAAGCCCAGCCCGATCAGCGCCATGCGCTGGCCGCCGATGCGCTCGCCAAACAGGATCGAGGATCCGACCAGCATCAGCAGCGGCGTGATCTGCCCCAGCGCGGTGGAATCGGCGATCTGCATGTTGGCGAGCGCGACGACGTAACAGAGGATCGCCGCCAGTTCGAGCAGGTTCCTGCGCAGCACCCGCTTGTCGAAGATCAGGGGGATCTGCTTGCCGTAGCCGAGCGCAAACAGCAGCGGAAAGCCCCACAGCGTTGCCGCGGCACCACGCAGGAAGAGCACTTCGTAGGACGGCAAGCCCGCAGTGGCGAGCTTCATCATCGTGTCGTTGACCAGATATGACCCGGTCGAGACGATCATGAACAGCGGGCCGCGAATGGCAGTCGGGATGAAATGCATCGGCGCAGGAAATCAGACCCGGATCGCCGCCGCAATGGGCCATGGGCCGCCGGCAGATCCGACAGCGACAGATACGCAGGCCTCGGAATCCTCCAATTGTTCCGTCGGACCTTCGCCCATTCCCTTTTCAACGGCGGGACCCTATATCAGCGCCATATCCCCGCAATCGGATCATGGGTTCTGGCCGAGTGAGATGGCGTCCGGGCAAAAGACGCTTGTGTTTTTTGGCCTTTCTCGCTAATCGCCCCGCATTCGACTGAACTGAAGTCCAGGCCGTCCAAGGAAAGAGACTATGGCAAAAGGTAAATTCGAGCGCACTAAGCCTCATGTGAACATCGGCACGATTGGTCACGTCGACCATGGCAAGACGTCGCTGACGGCTGCGATCACCAAGTATTTTGGCGAATACAAGCGCTATGACCAGATCGACGCGGCGCCGGAAGAGAAAGCGCGCGGCATCACGATCTCGACGGCTCACGTCGAATACGAGACGGCCAACCGCCACTACGCGCATGTCGACTGCCCCGGCCACGCCGACTATGTGAAGAACATGATCACCGGTGCCGCGCAGATGGACGGCGCGATCCTGGTCGTGTCGGCCGCCGACGGCCCGATGCCGCAGACCCGCGAGCACATCCTGCTTGCCCGTCAGGTCGGCGTGCCGTCGATCGTGGTGTTCCTGAACAAGGTCGACCAGGTCGACGACGCCGAGCTGCTCGAACTGGTCGAGCTCGAGGTTCGCGAACTTTTGTCGAAGAACGAATTCCCCGGCGATGACATTCCGATCGTCAAGGGTTCGGCGCTGGCAGCGCTTGAGGATTCGAACAAGACGATCGGCGAGGACGCGATCCGCGAGCTGATGGCTCAGGTCGACGCCTACATCCCGACGCCGGTTCGTCCGCTCGACAAGCCGTTCCTGATGCCGATCGAGGACGTGTTCTCGATCTCGGGCCGTGGCACGGTCGTGACCGGCCGCGTCGAGCGCGGCGTGGTCAAGGTCGGCGAGGAACTGGAAATCATCGGCATCCGCCCGACGACCAAGACGACCTGCACGGGGGTCGAGATGTTCCGCAAGCTGCTCGATCAGGGCCAGGCCGGCGACAACATCGGCGCGCTGCTGCGCGGCGTCGACCGTGAAGGTGTCGAGCGCGGCCAGGTTCTGGCGAAGCCCGGCACGGTGAAGCCGCACAAGAAGTTCGTGGCCGAAGCCTACATCCTGACCAAGGACGAAGGTGGCCGTCACACGCCGTTCTTCACCAACTACCGTCCGCAGTTCTACTTCCGCACGACCGACGTGACCGGCATCGTGTCGCTGCCGGAAGGCACCGAGATGGTGATGCCCGGCGACAACATCACGGTCGATGTCGAGCTGATCGTGCCGATCGCCATGGAAGAGAAGCTGCGCTTCGCCATCCGTGAAGGCGGCCGCACCGTCGGTGCCGGCATCGTCGTCACCATCAAGGAATAATCGAGACCGGCTCTGCCGGATCGAGGAAAGGGCGGTCTTCGGGCCGCCCTTTTTCGTTTACTTGCGCTTGGCAGCGCAAGTATTGCCAGGGTTGGTTCAAACCTGTTGCAAGCGCCATGGCTGCAACTAGTATAGGTTGCACTGAGGGAGCTTTGCCAACAGTGGTTCCAAGGCGCTGTTTTGATGGGAAGGCATGGCGGTTGTGGGCACTGGTTTGCCTCGTCGTCGTTATGCTGCTGCCTGTTCTGACAGCGCGAGCGGAGGATGGGCCTCCCGACATCCCGCCCATGCGCTTCGTCGTCGTGCGCAGCAACGCTCCGGGATGCGAACCCAACTGTCCTGAGTGGATATCGGCGGACGGCACCATCGCCGCGGGCACGCCGGCGCTCCTCAAACGCACGCTCAAGGCGCTCAAGGGAAGGCAATTGCCGGTGGTCGTCAATTCGCCCGGCGGTAATGTCGATGCGGCGCTGGCACTTGGCCGGATGATCCGCAAGAACAAGCTCGATGTCGCCGTCGGCGTGACGGTTTTTTCCGGTTGTCAGCCGGAAATTAAGAACTGCAAGGACAACAAGGGCAAGAGCGCCGACTATTTCGGGATAGTCCATGACGACGGAGCCATGTGCAATTCGGCCTGTCCGCTGATGTTTTCCGGCGGTGTCCGCCGCGTGATCGGAGATTTCGGCTATCTCGGCGTCCACCAGATCACCACCATATATCACCGGGAGAAACTGCTCTACCGGACCACGTACCGGATCGTGAACGGCAAGAAGAAGATCATCAGCACCAAGGTGGTCAGCCGTAAAAGCGCAGGCAGCTATAAAACCTACGAGATGAGCAGGGCCGTCGAGAAGACGCTTTCGGCGTACCTGAGGGAAATGGGGATAGGCGACGGCGTGCTGGAAATCATGAAGGCTACGCCGGCCAGCGAGATTCGTCAGATTCCGCTCGACGCCATGTTGACGATGAAGCTGGTCACCAGCCGGGACGCAGTGGATGTGTTGACCACGGCAAGCCTCTGCGGGCTTGGCCAGCCGGCCACCAACTGCCGGGAAATAGCTGGATCTGCAAACAAGACGACGCCGTCGGCCACCCTCAAGCCCATGATTGCCGTACCGGTTCAACCGGACGCCGCGAAGGCCGGCGGGGACATGCGCTTTGTCGTGGTTCGCGGCAGCAATCCGCTGTGCAACCCCGATTGTCCGGAATGGATATCGGCGGAAGGTGCGATCACCGGCCAGACGCCGCAGAAGCTGCGGCAGTTGCTGGCCACGCTTGGCAATCGGCGACTGCCTATCGTCATCAGTTCACGCGGAGGCGACCTGTCCAGCGCTCTCGCAATGGGACGACTTGTCCATGAAAGAAAGCTCGACATAGCCGTTGCCCGGACAGATTTCGTCGACTGCGACCCCGGCGTGTGGAATTGCCTCGCCACCGAAGGAGCCTATGCCGGATTGAGCATCGATGCGGGGGCGGAGTGCGATTCTGCCTGTGCGCTCGTGTTTGCCGGCGGCGCCAGACGGCTTGTCGGTCCCCGGGCGCGGCTCAGCCTGTATCCGATGGGACAGAAGCTGGTGGTCAAGGCGTATCTCGACGAAATGGCGATCGGTCCTGCTCTGTTCGCCGCGGTCGAGCGACGCTCGGCCGAGGGGCAACTTGACGCAGACATGATGCGCAGGGTTGGACTGACAACGGGACCGCAATCGGTCGACGCGTTGACCGGCTCCACGATTTGCAAAGCCGTTGCCAAGCCCGACAATTGCCGAGGCCTGCCAGCCGCCAATGCACAGGCCGACGCACCTGCCAGGCTGTAGAGCACGGCGACGTCGAAACTGCCCATCGAGGCAGGTTGAGCCATATCCGATTTCCGCTATCGTCGCGGCCGCGGGGCCGGCGAAGGATCAAGAATGAGCCAGGACGTTCCGACACTCTACGAATGGGCCGGCGGCGCCGAGGCGCTGAACCGGCTGACGCAAACCTTCTATGACAAGGTGGCACAAGACCCGGTCGTTGGCCCGGTGTTCAAACATATGTCGCCGGATCACCCCGCCCATGTCGCCGCCTTCATCGGCGAGGTCTTCGGCGGACCGAAAACCTACAGCCAAAACTTTGGCGGCCATCGCGAAATGGTCATGCATCATCTGGGCAAGCATTTGACCGAGGAGCAGCGCCGCCGCTGGATCAATCTTCTCGCCGACGCGGCGGATGAGGTTGGTTTGCCGGACGATCCCGAATTCCGTTCCGCCTTCATGGGCTACATCGAATGGGGATCGCGGCTGGCCAAGATGAATTCCAATCTCGGCGAGACCTGCGATCCCGAGACCGAACCGATGCCCGCCTGGGGCTGGGGCGTGCCCGGCGGGCCGTACCGGGTGCCGGACGAAAAATAGCTTCCGGTTGCCGGGGAGGTGGATGACTGGTGCCGCAGATGCCAAGGTCGTGCGCCGGCGCGAGTGGGATGGAACGGGCTTCGAACATCTTGTGCCGCGGGGGGCAGGCGGGGCGGTTTCTGGCTGAGTTGCCGACTATCCCGATTTCTGGCGCAGGGTTAAGGCATGTTTGCTTGCAAACCGCTCTTTACAGAGCGTGCGGAAGCTTTTAGGAAGCGCCTGCGCCGAGGCGCACGTGTACGGGCATAGCTCAGTTGGTAGAGCGGCGGTCTCCAAAACCGCAGGTCGTAGGTTCGAGCCCTGCTGCCCGTGCCATTTTCCAAGATGGCATCACAACGATTTTGCAGGCGGCCTTTGAAAATCGGTGACCCGCTTGCCATATTAGGCTCATTGGGGCATAAAGGTGCCATAGCCGGAACGGAACGACTGGATGGTTCCGAGGCGGCGTTTGGTCATAAAGCGGACACTTGCCACTTGCGTGGACCAAGAATCGGTTTTATGTAGACGAAACAGACACGCGACGCGTGAAGCTGGGAAGCCGGCTTTACGCGTCTGATTTGCATGGGCGAAATGATTGCGCTGATTCGGCGCGAGATTGGGCTCAGGCGGCACGTCCCGGCCAGCGGGATCATCCAGGGGACCCGGCCAACGGGTCTTGAAGACAGGCGGCATATGGCTTCGAAAACCACAAATCCTTTCGTCTTTCTCCAGCAGGTGCGCGCGGAGACAGCCAAGGTGACTTGGCCGTCGCGCCGCGAGACGATGATCTCGACGATCATGGTCCTGGCCTTCGCTGTGATCGCGATGATCTTCTTCTTCACCGCCGATCAGCTCATGGGCCTCGCGGTCGAGCAGATTCTGGGCATTGGACGCTAAGTCCGGCGATTAGGAGAAGTCGTAAAAATGGCTACGCGCTGGTACATAGTCCACGCCTATTCGAACTTCGAGAAGAAGGTTGCCGAGGACATCGAGAACAAGGCCAAGCAGAAGGGTCTGTCCGCCGATATCGAGCAGATCGTGGTGCCGACCGAGAAGGTCGTCGAGGTTCGTCGCGGCCGTAAGGTCGACGCCGAGCGCAAGTTCTTCCCGGGCTACGTGCTCTTGAAGGCTAATTTGACCGACGCCGTGTTCTCGCTGGTCAAGAACACGCCGAAGGTCACCGGTTTCCTCGGCGACTCCAAGCCGGTGCCGATCACCGAGGCGGAAGCGCAGCGCATCCTGAACCAGGTGCAGGAAGGCGTCGAGCGGCCGAAGCCCTCGGTCACCTTCGAGATCGGCGAGGCGATCCGCGTTTCGGATGGTCCCTTCGCGTCATTCAACGGTTTCGTCCAGGAAGTGGACGAGGAGCGGGCGCGGCTCAAGGTGGAAGTTTCGATCTTCGGGCGCGCCGTGCCTGTCGATCTGGAATTCGGGCAGGTCGAAAAGGGCTGATCCGAAATCCCTGATGCCGGTCTGGCGATCAGGTGAGGCGGTGCGGCAACGCGCGGCCTTGAGAACGGTGGGAGGCGAAGGCGGCTTTAGCCGGCCGCAAGAACCGCACCACCAGACTGCAACCGCCGGTGTTTCCCAGATCGTGGGGCCGGCATAGACAAAGGCAGGAAAAGAGATGGCTAAGAAAATTGCAGGCCAGCTCAAGCTCCAGGTCTCCGCGGGATCGGCTACGCCGTCGCCCCCGATCGGCCCGGCGCTTGGTCAGCGCGGCATCAACATCATGGAGTTCTGCAAAGCGTTCAACGCGCAGACCCAGGAAATGGAAAAGGGATCGCCGGTTCCGGTCGTCATCACCTATTACCAGGACAAGTCGTTCACCTTCGTCATGAAGACGCCGCCGGTGAGCTACTTCCTGAAGAAGGCCGCGAACCTGAAGTCGGGCTCGAAGGAGCCGGGCAAGGTCAAGGCTGGCACCGTTTCGCGCGACAAGGTTCGCGAAATTGCGACCGCCAAGATGAAGGATCTGAACGCGAACGATGTCGAAGCGGCCATGCGTATGGTCGAGGGCTCGGCCCGCTCGATGGGTCTGGAAGTGGTGGGCTAAGATCATGGCAAAGATTGCAAAGCGTGTATCGAAGACCCGTGAAGGCATCGATCCCAACAAGGCTTACGCGCTCGGTGATGCGCTGAAGTTGCTCAAGGATCGCTCCTCGGTCAAGTTCGATGAGACCGTCGAAGTCGCCATGAACCTCGGCGTCGACCCGCGTCACGCGGACCAGATGGTCCGCGGCGTGGTCAACCTGCCGAACGGCACCGGCCGCTCGGTCCGTGTTGCCGTGTTCGCCCGTGGCGACAAGGCTGAAGAGGCCAAGGCCGCCGGTGCCGACATCGTCGGTGCCGAGGATCTGGTCGACATCGTCCAGAAGGGCACGATCGATTTCGATCGCTGCATTGCCACGCCGGACATGATGCCGCTCGTCGGCCGTCTCGGTAAGGTGCTCGGCCCGCGCGGCATGATGCCGAACCCGAAGGTTGGCACCGTCACCACCGACGTCGCCGCGGCCGTCAAGGCATCGAAAGGCGGCGCTGTCGAGTTCCGCGTCGAAAAGGCCGGCATCGTTCATGCCGGCGTCGGCAAGGTCTCGTTCGACGTCAAGGCGCTGGAAGAGAACATCCGTGCCTTCGCCGATGCGGTGACCAAGGCAAAGCCGACCGGCGCCAAGGGCAACTACGTCAAGAAGGTGTCTGTCACCTCGACGATGGGCCCAGGCCTCAAGCTCGACGTCTCGACGCTCGCCGCGTCATGATTGGACCATTTGGATCGGCCTCTCGAAGGCCGGTCCGTGACTGAATTCCGGGCCTTGGATTAATCCTGGGCCCGGTACCGGAAGCCGGAAGGCTTCCGGACATCCTGTCCGAGATTGCGGGCGGCCCGAACCTTGATTCAAGAGGAGGGCCTTAATTCATGTGGGCCTGCATGAGACGGGTGAAAACCGGACAACGGAGCAACAAGCTCCAATGAAAGGTTCGAACCGTGTTTGCCTTTTGTCTGCGCATCGCCGGCTTGGCCGTCGATGTGGCGAAAGGGGGCAGGATCCTCGAGCGTCGTTCGGGAGATCCGTTACTGGATGGCCCGGCCGGCAAAAGGCAACCCGACGCCTGTCCTCGAAAATGGGAATGTTCCCATTAACGGGACTGGGGTCAACTGGAGATAGGCAGTGGACAGAGCGGAAAAACGCGAACTCGTCACGGGCCTGAATGATGCGTTTTCGGGCGCAGGTTCAGTCGTCGTGGCCCACTATGCCGGTATCACCGTCGCGCAAATGAACGACCTTCGGTCGAAAATGCGCGCCGCCGGTGGCACCGTTAAAGTCGCGAAGAACCGTCTCGCCAAAATCGCTCTTCAGGGCACGGACTCCGCATCGATCATCGACCTGTTCAAGGGACAGACGCTGATCGCCTATTCGGAGGATCCGATTGCGGCGCCGAAGGTCGCGTCCGATTTCGCCAAGGGGAATGACAAGCTCGTCATCCTCGGCGGCGCAATGGGCACCACCTCGCTCAACGCCGACGGTGTGAAGGCACTCGCCACACTTCCGTCGCTCGATGAGCTGCGCGCCAGGCTGGTTGGCATGATCGCCACGCCGGCAACCCGGATCGCCCAGATCGTCAATGCGCCAGCGGCCTCGGTCGCGCGCGTCATCGGCGCTTACGCCCGGAAGGACGAGGCGGCATGAGGCCGTTCCTCGCTATCAAAAACACACGTTCGAACCTAACGAAGGAATACAACAATGGCTGATCTCGCAAAGATCGTAGACGACCTTTCGAAGCTGACCGTCCTCGAGGCGGCTGAGCTGTCGAAGCTTCTGGAAGAAAAGTGGGGCGTTTCGGCTGCTGCTCCGGTCGCGGTTGCCGCTGCCGGCGGTGCTGCCGCTGCTGCTGCTCCCGTCGAGGAAAAGACGGAATTCGACGTCGTCCTCACCGACGCCGGCGCTCAGAAGATCAACGTCATCAAGGAAGTCCGCGCCATCACCGGTCTTGGCCTCAAGGAAGCCAAGGACCTGGTCGAAGCGGCTCCGAAGCCGGTCAAGGAAGCCGTTTCCAAGGCCGACGCCGACAAGTTCAAGGCCCAGCTGGAAGCAGCCGGCGCCAAGGTCGAGCTGAAGTAAGCGTATCAAGCGGCGGGCGGCCTCGCGCCGTCCGCCACTCCCTTGGGTGACCAGGGAGGCTGCGTGACGCGAGATGTACGAAAACCTCTTTCCTGAGGGCCGAAACCGGCCTTCAGGAAACGGGTTTTCTCCCGTTTTAGCCGGTAGCCGCCAAGCAATTGGAAAGGCGGCCGGAGAACAGACAGAGAGCCGCCGGCCAGGTGGCTCAGTATGCAAGGCGAACCGCGGCGAGGTTCGTCCCGAGTTTAGAGCTAAGGAGCGACGATGGCCCAGACCCAGACTTTCAATGGCCGCAGACGCGTACGCAAATTTTTCGGAAAGATCCCGGAAGTTGCGGAGATGCCGAACCTCATCGAGGTCCAGAAGGCGTCCTATGACCAGTTCCTGATGGTGGACGAGCCCAAGGGCGGACGTCCCGACGAAGGGCTGCAGGCTGTTTTCAAGTCGGTCTTCCCGATCTCCGATTTTTCCGGCTCCTCCATGCTGGAGTTCGTGAAGTACGAGTTCGAAGGACCGAAATTCGACGTAGACGAATGCCGTCAGCGCGATCTGACCTATGCCGCGCCGCTGAAGGTGACGCTGCGCCTCATCGTGTTCGATATCGACGAGGATACCGGTGCCAAGTCGATCAAGGACATCAAGGAGCAGGACGTCTACATGGGCGACATGCCGCTCATGACGCTCAACGGCACCTTCATCGTCAACGGCACCGAGCGCGTCATCGTCTCGCAGATGCACCGCTCGCCGGGCGTCTTCTTCGACCATGACAAGGGCAAGTCGCACTCGTCGGGCAAGCTTCTGTTTGCCGCCCGCGTCATCCCCTACCGTGGCTCGTGGCTCGACATCGAGTTCGATTCCAAGGACGTCGTGCACGCCCGCATCGACCGCCGCCGCAAGATCCCCGTGACTTCGCTGCTGATGGCGCTCGGCATGGACGGCGAGGAGATCCTGTCGACGTTCTATAACAAGATCACCTATAAGCGCGCCGGCGACCATTGGCGCATTCCGTTCAACGTCGAGCGTTTCCGCGGCCTCAAGGCCGTCGGCGACCTGGTCGACGCCGACACCGGCGAGATCGTCGTCGAGGCGGGCAAGAAGATCACCGCCCGCCAGGCACGTCAGCTCGGCGAGAAGGGTCTCAAGGCGATCAAGGCGACCGACGAGGATCTGCTCGGCAACTACCTTGCCGAGGACATCGTCAACTATGCCACCGGCGAGATTTTCCTCGAGGCCGGCGACGAGATCGACGACAAGACGCTCAAGGTGCTGCTCGGCACCGGCGAGCAGGAGATCCAGGTCCTCGACATCGACCATGTCAATGTCGGCGCCTATATCCGCAACACGCTCGCCGTCGACAAGAACGAGAGCCGCCAGGACGCGCTGTTCGACATCTACCGTGTCATGCGCCCGGGCGAGCCGCCGACGCTCGAGACCGCCGAAGCCATGTTCAACTCGCTGTTCTTCGACAGCGAGCGCTACGACCTGTCTGCCGTCGGCCGTGTCAAGATGAACATGCGTCTCGAGCTCAAGGCCGAGGACACCGTGCGCGTGCTGCGCAAGGACGACATCCTGGCCGTGGTCAGGACGCTGGTCGAACTGCGTGACGGCAAGGGCGAGATCGACGACATCGACAATCTCGGCAACCGCCGCGTGCGTTCGGTCGGCGAGCTGATGGAGAACCAGTACCGCGTCGGCCTGCTTCGCATGGAGCGCGCGATCAAGGAACGCATGTCCTCGATCGAGATCGACACGGTCATGCCGCAGGACCTGATCAACGCCAAGCCGGCGGCAGCCGCCGTGCGCGAGTTCTTCGGTTCCTCGCAGCTGTCGCAGTTCATGGACCAGACCAATCCGCTGTCGGAGATCACCCACAAGCGTCGCCTGTCGGCGCTTGGACCGGGCGGCCTGACCCGCGAGCGCGCCGGCTTCGAAGTGCGCGACGTGCACCCGACGCATTACGGCCGCATCTGCCCGATCGAGACGCCGGAAGGCCCGAATATCGGTCTGATCAACTCGCTGGCGACCTTCGCGCGCGTCAACAAGTACGGCTTCATCGAAAGCCCGTACCGCAAGATCGTCGACGGCAAGCTGACCAATGACGTCGTCTATCTCTCGGCGATGGAAGAGGCCAAGCACCATGTCGCGCAGGCCAACGCCGAGCTCGACAAGAACGGCGGCTTCGTCGACGAGTTCGTCATTTGCCGCAGCGCCGGCGAAGTGATGATGGCGCCGCGCGAAAACGTCGACCTGATGGACGTGTCGCCCAAGCAGATGGTGTCCGTTGCCGCGGCGCTCATCCCGTTCCTCGAGAACGATGACGCCAACCGCGCTCTGATGGGCTCGAACATGCAGCGTCAGGCCGTGCCGCTGGTGCGCGCCGAGGCGCCGTTCGTCGGCACCGGCATGGAGCCGATCGTCGCCCGTGACTCAGGTGCCGCCATCGGCGCCCGTCGTGGCGGCATCGTCGACCAGGTGGACGCGACGCGTATCGTTATCCGCGCCACCGAGGATCTCGACCCGGGCAAGTCCGGCGTCGACATCTACCGGCTGATGAAGTTCCAGCGTTCGAACCAGAACACCTGCATCAACCAGCGTCCGCTGGTGCGTATGGGCGACCGGGTCAACAAGGGCGACATCATCGCCGACGGTCCGTCGACCGAGCTCGGTGATCTGGCGCTCGGCCGCAACGTGCTGGTCGCGTTCATGCCGTGGAACGGCTACAACTACGAGGACTCGATCCTGCTCTCCGAGCGTATCGTGGCCGACGACGTCTTCACCTCGATCCACATCGAGGAATTCGAGGTCATGGCCCGCGACACCAAGCTCGGTCCGGAGGAAATCACGCGCGATATTCCCAACGTCTCGGAAGAAGCGCTGAAGAACCTGGACGAAGCCGGAATCGTCTATATCGGTGCGGAAGTTCAGCCTGGCGATATCCTGGTCGGCAAGATCACGCCGAAGGGTGAAAGCCCGATGACGCCGGAAGAGAAGCTTCTGCGCGCCATCTTCGGTGAAAAGGCTTCCGACGTGCGCGACACTTCGATGCGCATGCCTCCGGGCACCTTCGGCACCGTCGTCGAGGTGCGCGTGTTCAACCGCCACGGTGTGGAGAAGGACGAGCGCGCCATGGCGATCGAGCGCGAGGAGATCGAACGCCTCGCCAAGGACCGTGACGACGAGCAGGCGATCCTGGATCGCAACGTCTATGCGCGTCTTTCCGACGTTCTCGTCGGCAAGGAAGCGATCGCTGGACCGAAGGGCTTCAAGAAGGGCTCTACGCTGTCCAAGGACACGCTGGACGAGTATCCGCGTTCGCAGTGGTGGCAGTTCGCGGTGGAGAACGAAAAGCTCCAGAGCGAACTGGAAGCCCTGCGTGGCCAGTACGACGATTCCAAGAAGGCGCTTGAGCAACGCTTCATGGACAAGGTCGAGAAGGTGCAGCGCGGCGACGAAATGCCTCCGGGCGTCATGAAGATGGTCAAGGTCTTCGTGGCGGTGAAGCGCAAGATGCAGCCCGGCGACAAGATGGCCGGCCGTCACGGCAACAAGGGTGTCGTGTCGCGCATCGTTCCGGTCGAGGACATGCCTTTCCTCGAGGACGGCACGCATGCCGATATCGTGCTCAACCCGCTGGGTGTGCCGAGCCGCATGAATGTCGGCCAGATCCTGGAAACGCATCTAGGCTGGGCTTGTGCCGGCATGGGCAGGAAGATCGGCGAGCTGATCGACACGTATAAGGCTGCCGGCGATATCAAGCCGCTGCGCAAGACGTTGGAAAGCTTCATGCCGGCCAACGACCGCAACGAGCCGGTCCGCGAGTATGACGACGAGAGCATCGTTCGCCTCAGCGAGCAGATGCGCCGCGGCGTCTCCATCGCGACCCCGGTGTTCGACGGCGCGCATGAGGCTGACATCAACATCATGCTGGAGCAGGCGGGCCTGCATACCAGCGGTCAGTCGCAGCTCTATGACGGCCGCACCGGCGAGCCGTTCGATCGCAAGGTGACGATGGGCTATATCTACATGCTCAAGCTTCACCACCTGGTGGACGACAAGATCCACGCGCGTTCGATCGGCCCGTACTCGCTCGTCACCCAGCAGCCGCTGGGCGGCAAGGCGCAGTTCGGTGGCCAGCGCTTCGGCGAAATGGAGGTCTGGGCGCTGGAAGCCTATGGCGCCGCCTACACGCTGCAGGAAATGCTGACGGTGAAGTCGGACGACGTCGCCGGCCGCACCAAGGTCTACGAGGCGATCGTGCGTGGCGACGACACGTTCGAGGCAGGCATTCCCGAGAGCTTCAACGTGCTCGTCAAGGAAATGCGGTCGCTTGGCCTCAATGTCGAGCTGGAGAACACCAAGCTCGACGAAGCTCCGGTTCGACTGCCGGACGCAGCCGAGTAACGGCTACGGCGCGTCGCGGAATGCCGCGGCGCGTCCACGAAATTCGACGGCCGGTGGGCCGACCACTCAGCGGGCATTCGGCCCGCGTTAGATGCAAGGGGTTTTCGAGGACCCCGAAAAGGAGAACGGCATGAACCAAGAGGTCATGAATCTCTTCAATCCGCAGGCGCCTGCGCAGGTGTTCGATTCCATCCGGATTTCGCTTGCCAGCCCTGAGAAGATTCTGTCCTGGTCGTTCGGCGAGATCAAGAAGCCGGAGACCATCAACTACCGCACCTTCAAGCCGGAGCGTGACGGTCTGTTCTGCGCGCGCATTTTTGGCCCGATCAAGGACTACGAATGCCTGTGCGGCAAGTACAAGCGCATGAAGTACAAGGGCGTCATCTGCGAGAAGTGCGGCGTCGAAGTCACGCTGTCGCGCGTTCGCCGCGAGCGCATGGGCCATATCGAGCTGGCGGCACCCGTCGCCCATATCTGGTTCCTGAAGTCGCTGCCCTCGCGCATCGGCACGCTGCTCGACATGACGCTGAAGGACATCGAGCGCGTCCTCTACTTCGAGAACTACATCGTCACCGAGCCTGGCCTCACCGCGCTGAAGGAGCACCAGCTGCTCAGCGAGGAAGAGTACATGATCGCCGTCGACGAGTATGGCGAGGATTCGTTCACCGCCATGATCGGCGCCGAGGCCATTCATGACCTTCTGGCCGGCATGGACCTGGAGAAGATCGCCGGCGACCTGCGTTCGGAATTGGCTTCGACCACGTCCGAGCTGAAGCAAAAGAAGTATCTGAAGCGGCTCAAGGTCGTCGAGAACTTCATGGAATCCGGCAACCGTCCGGAATGGATGATCATGAAGGTCGTTCCGGTGATCCCGCCGGACCTGCGCCCGCTGGTTCCCCTGGATGGTGGACGCTTCGCGACGTCCGACCTGAACGATCTCTATCGCCGCGTCATCAACCGCAACAACCGCCTGAAGCGGCTGATCGAGCTGCGGGCGCCGGGCATCATCGTGCGCAATGAAAAGCGCATGCTGCAGGAAGCCGTCGATGCGCTGTTCGACAACGGCCGTCGCGGCCGCGTCATCACCGGCGCCAACAAGCGTCCGCTGAAGTCGCTGTCCGACATGCTCAAGGGCAAGCAGGGCCGGTTCCGTCAGAACCTGCTCGGCAAGCGCGTCGACTATTCCGGCCGTTCGGTCATCGTCACCGGTCCGGAGCTCAAGCTGCATCAGTGCGGCCTCCCGAAGAAGATGGCGCTCGAACTGTTCAAGCCCTTTATCTACGCCCGTCTCGACGCCAAGGGTTACTCCTCGACGGTCAAGCAGGCGAAGAAGCTGGTCGAGAAGGAGCGTCCGGAAGTCTGGGATATCCTCGACGAGGTGATCCGCGAGCATCCGGTTCTCTTGAACCGCGCGCCGACGCTGCACCGCCTCGGCATCCAGGCGTTCGAGCCGATCCTGATCGAAGGCAAGGCGATCCAGCTTCACCCGCTGGTCTGCACGGCCTTCAACGCCGACTTCGACGGCGACCAGATGGCCGTTCACGTGCCGCTGTCGCTTGAAGCGCAGTTGGAAGCCCGCGTGCTGATGATGTCGACCAACAACATCCTGCACCCGGCCTCCGGCGCGCCGATCATCGTGCCGTCGCAGGACATGGTTCTGGGTCTCTACTACCTCTCGATCGTCAACCAGAACGAGCCGGGCGAGGGCATGGTGTTTGCCGATATGGGCGAACTCCAGCACGCGCTCGAGACCAAGGCCGTGACCTTGCACGCCAAGATCAAGGGCCGCTTCCGCACGGTCGACGCCGAAGGCAAGGTCGTGTCGAAGATCCATGACACCACGCCTGGCCGCATGATCATCGGCGAGCTCTTGCCGAAGAACGTCAATGTGCCTTACGAGACCGCCAACCAGGAGATGACCAAGAAGAACATCTCCAAGATGATCGACACCGTCTACCGCCATTGCGGTCAGAAGGAGACGGTCATTTTCTGCGATCGCATCATGGCGCTCGGCTTTGCTCATGCGTGCCGTGCCGGCATCTCGTTCGGCAAGGACGACATGCTGATCCCGGACACCAAGATCAAGCTGGTGTCGGACACCGAGGCCTTGGCCAAAGAGTACGAGCAGCAGTACAATGACGGCCTGATCACGCAGGGCGAAAAGTACAACAAGGTCGTCGACGCCTGGGCCAAGTGCTCGGAAAAGGTCGCCGACGAAATGATGGCCCGCATCAAGGCGGTCGAGTTCGAAGACAATGGCCGTCAGAAGCCGATGAACTCGATCTACATGATGTCGCACTCCGGGGCGCGTGGCTCGCCCACCCAGATGCGCCAGCTTGCCGGCATGCGCGGCCTGATGGCCAAGCCGTCGGGTGAAATCATCGAGACGCCGATCATCTCGAACTTCAAGGAAGGCCTGACCGTGCTCGAGTACTTCAACTCGACCCACGGCGCCCGCAAGGGTCTGGCCGACACCGCCTTGAAGACGGCGAACTCGGGTTACCTCACCCGTCGTCTGGTCGACGTGGCGCAGGACTGCATCGTCAACTCCGTGGATTGCGGCACCGACAAGGGCCTCACCATGCAGCCGATCGTCGATGCAGGTCAGGTTGTCGCTTCGGTCGGCCAGCGCGTGCTGGGCCGTACATCGCTCGACGATATCACCCATCCGGTGTCGGGCGAGGTTCTGGTCAAGGCCGGAACGCTCATGGACGAACGTGACGTCGAGCAGATCGAAAAGGCCGGCGTGCAGTCGGTCCGCATCCGCTCGGCCCTGACCTGTGAGGTCAGGATCGGCGTCTGCGCGGTCTGCTACGGACGCGATCTGGCCCGCGGCACCCCGGTCAACCAGGGTGAAGCCGTCGGCGTCATCGCGGCGCAGTCGATCGGCGAGCCGGGCACGCAGCTCACCATGCGCACCTTCCACATGGGCGGTACCGCGCAGGTGGTGGACAGCTCGTTCCTTGAAGCCTCCTATGAGGGCAAGGTCGAGATCCGCAACCGCAACGTGGTGCGCAACTCGGACGGCCAGCAGATGGTCATGGGCCGCAACATGGCGGTGCTGATCCTCGACGAAGCCGGCAAGGAGCGCGCGACGCACCGTGTCACCTATGGTTCACGCATCTTCGTGGACGATGGCGACAAGGTGAAGCGCGGTCAGCGTATCGCCGAGTGGGATCCCTATACCCGTCCTGTCCTCACTGAAATCGAGGGCAAGGTGTCTTATGAGGATCTGGTCGACGGCATTTCCGTTCAGGAAACGGCCGACGAGTCGACCGGCATCACCAAGCGTGAGGTCATCGACTGGCGGTCGACGCCGCGCGGCAACGACCTCAAGCCTGCGATTGCCATCCTGGACTCCAAGGGCAAGGTCGGCAAGCTGTCGAAGGGTGGCGATGCCCGCTTCCTGCTCTCGGTCGAGGCCATTCTCTCGGTCGAGCCGGGTTCCCAGGTTCGCCCCGGCGACGTCCTGGCGCGTATCCCGATGGAAAGCGCCAAGACCAAGGACATCACCGGCGGTCTGCCGCGTGTCGCCGAACTGTTCGAGGCACGTCGTCCGAAGGATCACGCCATCATCGCCGAGATCGATGGCACGATCCGCTTCGGCCGCGACTACAAGAACAAGCGCCGCATCATCATCGAGCCGCACGACTCGACGCTTGAGCCGGTCGAGTACCTGATTCCGAAGGGCAAGCCGTTCCATCTCCAGGACGGCGACGTCATCGAGAAGGGCGATTACATCCTCGACGGCAATCCGGCGCCGCACGACATCCTGGCGATCAAGGGCGTGGAGGCACTTGCTTCCTATCTCGTCAACGAGATCCAGGAAGTCTACCGCCTGCAGGGCGTGTCGATCAACGACAAGCACATCGAGGTGATCGTTCGCCAGATGCTGCAGAAGGTCGAGATCACGGTGCAGGGCGACTCGACCTACATCCCGGGCGATCATGTCGACGTGATCGAACTGGAAGAGGTCAACGAGCGTCTGGTCGAGGACGGCAAGAAGCCGGCCGAGGGCCAGCCGGTGCTGCTCGGCATCACCAAGGCATCGCTGCAGACGCCGTCCTTCATCTCGGCCGCCTCCTTCCAGGAGACGACCAGGGTGCTGACGGAAGCCGCGGTTGCCGGCAAGACCGACATGCTGCAGGGCTTGAAGGAAAACGTCATCGTCGGCCGGCTGATCCCGGCCGGTACCGGCGGCACGATGAGCCAGATCCGGCGCATCGCCACCTCGCGCGACGAACTCATCATCGACGAGCGCCGCAAGGCCTCCGGTGTGGAAGTCGCCGAGCCGATGCTGGCGGACATGACAACCGCCGCGCAGTAAGCGAGGCGGCAAAAATCTCAGGCAACAGAAGCCGTCGGGGCAACCCGGCGGCTTTTTCATTTCTATAATCGGAGGAAAACAGATGAGCACGAAGATCTGGACGGCTGTCGATAACTACATCGTCTCCTCGCTCTTCGAGGCGGATCCCGTTCTCGACGCGGTTCTGGCGGCCAACCGCGACAACGGCCTGCCGGCGATCGACGTCTCGGCGGCGCAAGGAAAACTGCTCTCGCTGCTGGTGCGCATCAGCGGCGCGAAGAAGGTGCTCGAGATCGGCACGCTGGGCGGCTATTCGACCATCTGGATGGCGCGGGGATTGCCCGCCGACGGCAAGGTCGTGACGCTCGAACTCGATCCGCACCATGCCAGCGTCGCGCGTTCGAATTTCGTGCGGGCAGCAGTTGCGGACCGTGTGGAATTGCGCGTCGGCCCGGCGCTCCAGTCGCTTGCAGCACTGGGTGGCGAGAACGCCGGTCCGTTCGACCTCATCTTCATCGATGCCGACAAGCCGAACAACCCGAACTATCTGTCCTGGGCCTTGCGGCTGTCGCGCTCCGGAACGGTCATCATCTGCGACAACGTCATCCGTGACGGCGCCGTGCTGGATGAGGATGGTCGCGATGCCAATGTCGAAGGCGCACGCGCGGCGTTTTCCTTCATCGGCGGCGACAAACGGCTGGACGGCACCGCCATCCAGACCGTGGGCGCCAAGGGCATGACGGCTTTGCCATCGCCATTGTCGACTGAGGCCAGCGCGGCCGGCGATCGTCAGTCGAAAAACGCCTCGACCACGTTGCGCTTGCCGAGCATGAACGCGTCGGCGACGTGCTGGAGCGGCGCGAGGTCCACATCCGACGTCCCGGCGTGCACGATTTCGGCAAACCGCCGGTAGAGCATCGGATATTCCGCTTCCGGCTCCTGGTGTACGACACTGCCGTCGACGGCGAGTTTCGAGCCGCCACCCGAGAGCACCATCTGTCCAGCATCCGCGTCGGCCAGGATGTCCCAGCTCTGCGGTCCGGTCTGCAACCAGTCGAGGTCCATCGTCACATCAGATCCGTTCGCCGCGCGGAAGGCGACCTGCGCCGCGATCGGTGCATCACGGTTCTTGGGAAAATCGAGCACGGCCGAAGTGATGTACATGGCCGGCAGGATGTAGGTTGCGATCGACAGCGCGTTGATACCGGGATCGAAGACGCCGAAGCCGCCAGGCTGCCAGATCCAGTCCTGATTCGGATGCCAGCGCCGTACATCTTCCTTCCAGACGATCGCCGCCGATTTGATTCTGGTCGAAACCAGGAATGTCCGTGCGGCTTCCACCGCCGGCGCGTATCGCGAGTGCCAGCTGGCGAACAAAGAGACGCCTTGTTTCGTCGCGAACGCCTTCAGGTCCTCGACTTCGCTGACCGTGGCACCCGGGGGCTTCTCCAGGAAGACGTGCTTTCCGGCCTCGAGCGCCTTGCGCGCGGCGTCATAGCGGAACTGCGGCGGCATGCACAGCGACACGGCGTCGAGTTCGGGAACCGCGCCAAGCATCGTCTCAATATCAGGGTAATTCGCGATGCCGTCGACCTTGCCGTGCCGGCTGGCCGCCGCGATCAGCTGGTAGTCCCGATCCTTGGCCAGTGCCGGAAGGTGTTGGTCGCGGACGATCTTGCCGACGCCGACAATGCCGATTCTTATGGGCGAGATGGATGAGGACATGAGGCTCCGCCGGGTTTGGACGACTGCGCGTCTCTTAGCAGATCGGACATGACGGGCAAGCACCGGCCATACCAGTTATCCGAACGAATCGGCACTGCGGCGCAGGGCAGGTGAGGGGCATCACGCTTGCGATCAGATCGGAACGTCGAAGGTCACGATCGACACTTCGCCTTCGAGCGCGCCCTGAAAGGCCGAAAGATGCGGCTCATCGTCGGGCTCGCCCTCCATGTCGCCGATCTGGTCGAGTTCGGCTTCGGCATAGCCTTCCGCCGCGAGCGATTCGAGCGCGCGGCGCACCGCCGAATCGTCATCGGGCGCCACCAGCATGACATGCACGCCTTCCGGCTTGCCGCCTTTCTTCTTCCACACCCGGCCGGTGATGATGGTGACCGGGCGTTCTTCATTGTCGTTCACGGGCCGATTCCTCCGCGGCGAGGGATTGTCAGTGTTCATGCGGCCTTTTTCGCATGAAGCAAGGCCCCGCAACAGCCAAAGGCCGGTCACTTTCTTCCCCGCCCTTGCAAAACGGCGAAAGAAAATTACTTGCGGTTTTCGCATGGCTGCCAAGCCCCGCCTTCAATGCAATATTTGCCACTGCGGGCTTGACGGTTCGCGGGCTTACGAGTAGAAGCCGCCCAGTCAGAACCGATGTGAGGCTCTTGCTTCCGAAGCGACACGCTTTGGAGTTTGCCTCAAACAGGGTTCGTTTTACGAGCGAAAAGACATCTCCGGCGTGCACGAAGCGGTTTCCGCTTCCTCTGCGATTTGTTCGGGCAAGACCGCAAGGCGCGGTTTGTGGCCCGAATTTGCGTATGGAAATGACGCTTTGAGCGAGCCTTGACCGGCACGAGACACGGAATTGAGAGACAAGAGGGTTTAATGCCTACCGTCAACCAGCTGATCCGCAAGCCGCGCATTGCGCCGGTGAAGCGCAACAAGGTCCCGGCCATGCAGCAGAACCCGCAGAAGCGGGGCGTCTGCACGCGCGTCTATACGACGACGCCGAAGAAGCCGAACTCGGCGCTGCGCAAGGTGGCCAAGATCCGCCTGACCAATGGTTTTGAAGTGATCGGTTACATCCCCGGCGAAGGTCACAACCTTCAGGAACACTCCGTGGTCATGATCCGCGGCGGCCGCGTCAAGGATCTTCCGGGCGTGCGCTATCACATCATCCGCGGCGTGCTCGACACGCAGGGCGTGAAGAACCGCAAGCAGCGCCGTTCGAAGTACGGCGCCAAGCGTCCGAAGTAAGGGGCGTCCGAAGTAAGGTTTTCCGGCCTTGTCGCTTTCCGGCGCAAGGCTACGAGATTGAGAGACAAAAGCCATGTCGCGTCGTCACAGTGCAGAAAAGCGTGAGATCAACCCGGATCCCAAGTTCGGTGATCTGATCGTCACCAAGTTCATGAACGCCGTCATGTATGACGGCAAGAAGTCGGTCGCCGAGACCATCGTCTATGGCGCGCTGGACCAGGTCCAGTCGAAGACCAAGCAGGAGCCGGTCACCGTCTTCCACCAGGCGCTCGACAATGTCGCGCCGCATGTGGAAGTGCGTTCGCGTCGCGTCGGCGGCGCCACCTACCAGGTTCCGGTCGACGTGCGCCCCGAGCGCCGCCAGGCGCTGGCGATCCGCTGGCTGATTGCCGCGGCCCGCAACCGCAACGAGACCACCATGGTCGACCGCCTCTCCGGCGAGCTGATGGACGCGGCCAACAACCGCGGCACTGCCGTGAAGAAGCGTGAAGACACCCACAAGATGGCTGAAGCCAACCGCGCTTTCGCACACTACCGCTGGTAAAGCGCGAACAGGACTGAGAGGCAGCTACGATGGCCCGCGAATACAAAATCGAAGACTACCGCAATTTCGGTATCATGGCGCATATTGACGCCGGCAAGACGACGACTACCGAGCGCGTCCTCTATTACACGGGCAAGTCGCACAAGATCGGCGAAGTGCACGACGGCGCTGCCACCATGGACTGGATGGAGCAGGAGCAGGAGCGCGGCATCACCATCACGTCCGCTGCGACCACGACCTTCTGGAAGGCTCGTGACGGCAAGATGCACCGCTTCAACATCATCGACACCCCTGGACACGTCGACTTCACCATCGAGGTCGAGCGTTCGCTGCGTGTGCTCGACGGAGCCATTGCGTTGCTCGATGCCAACGCCGGTGTCGAGCCGCAGACGGAAACCGTCTGGCGTCAGGCCGATAAGTACCGCGTGCCGCGCATGATCTTCTGCAACAAGATGGACAAGATCGGCGCGGACTTCTACCGCTCGGTCGAGATGATCGGCTCGCGCCTCGGTGCGCAGGCTGTCGTCATGCAGCTGCCGATCGGCGCCGAGACCGAATTCAAGGGCGTCGTCGACCTCGTCGAGATGAACGCGCTTGTCTGGCGCGATGAAACCCTGGGTGCTGCCTGGGACGTCGTCGAGATCCCGGCCGACCTCAAGGCGCGTGCCGAGGAATATCGCGAGAAGATGATCGAAGCCGCCGTCGAAATGGACGAGACGGCGCTCGAGAACTACCTCGAAGGCAAGATGCCGTCGAATGACGAGATCCGTTCGCTGATCCGCAAGGGCACGATCGCGGTCAAGTTCTACCCGATGTTCTGCGGCTCGGCCTTCAAGAACAAGGGTGTGCAGCCGCTGCTCGACGCCGTTGTCGAATACCTGCCGTCGCCGGCCGACGTTCCGGCCATCAAGGGTGTCGATGCCAAGACCGACGCCGAGATCGAGCGTCATGCGGACGACAACGAGCCGCTGTCGATGCTCGCCTTCAAGATCATGAACGACCCGTTCGTCGGTTCGCTGACCTTTGCCCGCATCTATTCGGGCAAGCTCACCAAGGGCGTCTCTGTCGACAACACCGTGAAAGGCAAGAAGGAGCGCATCGGCCGCATGCTCCAGATGCATGCGAATTCGCGCGCCGACGTCGAAGAGGCTTTCGCCGGCGACATCGTCGCCCTGGCCGGCCTCAAGGACACCACCACCGGCGACACGCTGTGCGATCCGTTGCACCCGGTGATCCTCGAGCGCATGGAATTCCCCGATCCGGTTATCCAGATCGCCATCGAGCCGAAGACCAAGAACGACCAGGAAAAGATGGGGCTCGCCCTTCATCGCCTGGCTGCCGAGGACCCGTCCTTCCGCGTCAAGACGGACGAGGAAAGCGGCCAGACCATCATCTCCGGCATGGGCGAACTGCACCTCGACATCATCGTCGACCGCATGCGTCGCGAGTTCAAGGTCGAAGCCAATGTCGGCGCGCCGCAGGTGGCTTATCGCGAGACGATCACCCGCAAGCACGAGCAGGACTACACGCACAAGAAGCAGACCGGCGGTACCGGCCAGTTCGCGCGCGTCAAGGTTGTGTTCGAGCCGAATTCCGAGAGCGAGGACTTCGTATTCGAGTCCAAGATCGTCGGCGGCGCGGTGCCGAAGGAATACATTCCGGGCGTTGAAAAGGGCATCCAGAGCGTCATGGGCGCTGGTCCGTTCGCCGGCTTCCCGATGATCGGCGTCAGGGCAACGCTCATCGACGGAGCCTATCACGATGTCGACTCCTCGGTTCTTGCCTTCGAAATCGCGTCCCGTGCTTGCTTCCGTGAAGCTGCTCCCAAGCTTGGCGTGCAGTTGCTCGAGCCGATCATGAAGGTCGAGGTGGTGACGCCGGAAGATTACGTCGGCAGCGTCATCGGTGACCTGAACGGCCGTCGCGGCCAGATCCAGGGCCAGGAAGCGCGCGGCGTGGCCGTCGTCATCAACGCGATGGTGCCGCTCGCCAACATGTTCAAGTACGTCGACAACCTGCGCTCGATGAGCCAGGGCCGCGCGGCTTACACGATGCAGTTCGATCACTATGAGCCGGTCCCGACCGCGGTCGCTCAGGAAGTCCAGAAGAAATACGCGTAACTCGAAAGAGCTGCCGCGGTAACGCAATTCAAAGCCCGCATGGGCGAGCAGGAATGGAGACATCACATGGCAAAAGGTAAATTCGAGCGCACTAAGCCTCATGTGAACATCGGCACGATTGGTCACGTCGACCATGGCAAGACGTCGCTGACGGCTGCGATCACCAAGTATTTTGGCGAATACAAGCGCTATGACCAGATCGACGCGGCGCCGGAAGAGAAGGCGCGCGGCATCACGATCTCGACGGCTCACGTCGAATACGAGACGGCCAACCGCCACTACGCGCATGTCGACTGCCCCGGCCACGCCGACTATGTGAAGAACATGATCACCGGTGCCGCGCAGATGGACGGCGCGATCCTGGTCGTGTCGGCCGCCGACGGCCCGATGCCGCAGACCCGCGAGCACATCCTGCTTGCCCGTCAGGTCGGCGTGCCGTCGATCGTGGTGTTCCTGAACAAGGTCGACCAGGTCGACGACGCCGAGCTGCTCGAACTGGTCGAGCTCGAGGTTCGCGAACTTTTGTCGAAGAACGAATTCCCCGGCGACGACATTCCGATCGTCAAGGGTTCGGCGCTGGCAGCGCTTGAGGATTCGAACAAGACGATCGGCGAGGACGCGATCCGCGAGCTGATGGCTCAGGTCGACGCCTACATCCCGACGCCGGTTCGTCCGCTCGACAAGCCGTTCCTGATGCCGATCGAGGACGTGTTCTCGATCTCGGGCCGTGGCACGGTCGTGACCGGCCGCGTCGAGCGCGGCGTGGTCAAGGTCGGCGAGGAGCTGGAAATCATCGGCATCCGTCCGACGACCAAGACGACCTGCACGGGCGTGGAAATGTTCCGCAAGCTGCTCGATCAGGGCCAGGCCGGCGACAACATCGGCGCGCTGCTGCGCGGCGTCGACCGTGAAGGTGTCGAGCGCGGCCAGGTTCTGGCGAAGCCCGGCACGGTGAAGCCGCACAAGAAGTTCGTGGCCGAAGCCTACATCCTGACCAAGGACGAAGGTGGCCGTCACACGCCGTTCTTCACCAACTACCGTCCGCAGTTCTACTTCCGCACGACCGACGTGACCGGCATCGTGTCGCTGCCGGAAGGCACCGAGATGGTGATGCCCGGCGACAACATCACGGTCGATGTCGAGCTGATCGTGCCGATCGCCATGGAAGAGAAGCTGCGCTTCGCCATCCGTGAAGGCGGCCGCACCGTCGGTGCCGGCATCGTCGTCACCATCAAAGAGTAATTTGGACTTAAACCGATCTGTCGCGGGCGCCGCAGTTGCCCGCGCCGCGCCAGAACAAGGAAGTGACGCATGAACGGACAGAATATCCGCATCCGCCTGAAGGCGTTTGACCACCGCGTGCTCGACGCCTCGACGAAGGAAATCGTGTCGACGGCCAAGCGCACCGGTGCAAACGTCCGCGGGCCCATTCCGCTGCCGACGCGGATCGAAAAGTTCACGGTCAATCGGTCGCCTCACGTCGACAAGAAGAGCCGCGAGCAGTTCGAGATGCGCACGCACAAGCGTCTGCTCGACATCGTCGATCCGACCCCGCAGACCGTCGATGCTTTGATGAAGCTCGATCTGGCCGCCGGCGTCGACGTCGAGATCAAGCTCTAAGGGAATGAGAGCGCGGTAGGGGGCGGTGTCCCTGGCCCGGAACTCTAAAGGAATTGAACCGATGCGTTCAGGTGTGATTGCAAAGAAGGTGGGAATGACCCGCATCTATAATGATGCCGGGGAACATGTTCCCGTCACCGTTCTCCAGATGGAGAACTGCCAGGTCGTGGCACAGCGCACGCAGGAGAAGAATGGCTACACCGCCGTTCAGCTCGGCGTTGGCCTCGCCAAGGTGAAGAACACGTCGAAGGCGATGCGCGGCCATTTCGCGACCGCTTCCGTCGAGCCGAAGGCGAAGGTTGCCGAGTTCCGCGTCTCCGCCGACAACATGATCGATGTTGGCGCCGAGATCACCGTCGAGCACTTTGTCGCCGGCCAGAAGGTCGATGTGACGGGCACGACGATCGGCAAGGGTTTCCAGGGCGTCATCAAGCGCCACCACATGGGTGGTGGCCGTGCGACGCACGGTAACTCGGTCTCGCACCGTACTCACGGTTCGACTGGCCAGCGTCAGGACCCGGGCAAGGTGTTCAAGGGCAAGCATATGGCTGGCCACATGGGCGACACCCGCGTCACCACGCAGAATGTCGAGATCGTCTCGACCGACGCCGACCGCGGCCTGATCCTGATCCGCGGTGCGGTTCCCGGATCGAAGGGCGCCTGGATCCTGGTCCGCGACGCGGCCAAGGTGGCGCTGCCGGCCAATGCGCCGAAGCCCGCCGCGATCCGCGCTGTTGCGGCAGCTGCGAAGAACGAGGCTCCGGCCACAGAGGGAGCGGAATAATGGATCTCAAGATCACAACGCTCGGCGGTAAAGACGCCGGCAAGGTGGAACTTTCCGACGGAATTTTCGGCCTTGATCCGCGCGAAGACATCCTCCAGCGCGTCGTGCGCTGGCAGCTTGCCAAGAAGCAGCAGGGCACGCACAAGGCAAAGGGCCGCGCCGAAATCGCGCGCACCGGCGCCAAGATGTACAAGCAGAAGGGTACGGGCCGCGCCCGTCACCACTCGGCACGCGCTCCGCAGTTCCGCGGCGGCGGCAAGGCCCACGGCCCGGTCGTTCGCAGCCACGAGCATGAACTGCCCAAGAAGGTTCGTGCGCTTGGCCTCAAGCATGCTCTCTCCGCCAAGGCCAAGAGCGCGTCGATCATCATCATCGACGAGCTGAAGCTGACCGAGGCCAAGACGAAGGCGCTGATCGCGAATTTCGCGACGCTGGGCCTGACCAACGCCCTGGTGATTGGCGGTGCCGAGCTTGACAAGAACTTCAAGCTGGCAGCCACCAACATCCCCAACATCGACGTGCTGCCCATCCAGGGCATCAACGTCTACGACATTCTGCGCCGCGGCACGCTGGTCCTTTCGAAGGCCGCCGTCGAGGCTCTCGAGGAGCGCTTTAAATGACCGACCTTCGTCACTACGACGTGATCGTCTCGCCGGCGATCACCGAAAAGTCGACCATGGCCTCCGAGCAGAACCAGGTCGTCTTCAACGTCGCCAAGAAGGCGTCGAAGCCGGAAATCAAGGCCGCCGTCGAAGCGCTGTTCGGCGTCAAGGTGATGGCCGTGAACACGCTTGTCCGCAAGGGCAAGATCAAGCGCTTCCGCGGCACGATCGGCCGCCAGAGCGACGTCAAGAAGGCGATCGTGACGCTGGCCGACGGCCAGTCGATCGACGTCGCGACGGGTCTCTGAGCAAGGCCGCGAGGACAGGACAATGGCACTTAAGAAATTCAACCCGATAACGCCGAGCACCCGCCAGCTGGTCATCGTCGACCGCTCGGGCCTCTACAAGGGCAAGCCCATCAAGGGCCTGACCGAAGGCCTGACCAAATCGGGCGGTCGCAACAATCACGGCCGCATCACCGCCCGCTTCATCGGCGGCGGTCACAAGCGTTCGTATCGCATCATCGACTTCAAGCGTCGCAAGTTCGACGTTGTCGGCACGGTCGAGCGCATCGAATATGATCCGAACCGCACCGCCTTCATCGCGCTGATCAAGTATGATGATGGTGAGCTGTCCTACATCATCGCTCCGCAGCGTCTGGCTCCCGGCGACAAGATCGTGGCAGGCGAAGCGGTCGACGTGAAGCCGGGCAATGCGATGCCGCTGGCCTCGATGCCGGTCGGCACCATCGTCCACAACATCGAGCTGAAGCCGGGCAAGGGCGCCCAGGTCGCCCGTTCGGCAGGTGGTTACGGCCAGCTGGTCGGCCGCGACCAGGGTATGGCGATCCTGCGCCTCAACTCGGGCGAACAGCGTGTCGTTCACGGCTCCTGCATGGCCACCGTCGGTGCCGTGTCCAATCCGGACCACGGCAACATCAACGATGGCAAGGCCGGCCGCACGGTTTGGCGTGGCAAGCGTCCGCACAATCGCGGCGTGACCATGAACCCGGTCGACCATCCGCACGGCGGCGGCGAAGGCCGCACCTCCGGTGGCCGCCATCCGGTCAGCCCGTGGGGCAAGCCGACCAAAGGCAAGAAGACGCGGTCCAACAAGGCGACCGACAAGTTCATCCTGCGCTCGCGCCATCAGCGCAAGAGCTAAGAAGAGGTAACGCCAAGTGACTCGTTCTATTTGGAAAGGCCCCTTCATCGACGGCTACCTTCTCAAGAAGGTGGACAAGGTTCGTGAAGGTGGTCGCAATGAGGTGATCAAGATGTGGAGCCGTCGCTCCACCATCCTGCCGCAGTTCGTCGGCTTCACCTTCGGTGTCTACAACGGCCAGAAGCATGTTCCCGTCTCGGTGAACGAGGACATGGTCGGTCACAAGTTCGGTGAATTCGCTCCGACGCGGACCTATTACGGTCACGGCGCGGATAAGAAGGCGAAGAGGAAATAATCATGGGCAAGGCCAAAGCTCCGCGCAGGCTTGCTGACAACGAAGCGCGCGCCGTGTTGCGCACGATCCGTATCAGCCCGCAGAAGCTGAACCTGGTTGCCGCGCTGATCCGCGGCAAGAAGGTCGCGACAGCGCTTTCCGATCTCGAATTCTCGGCCAAGCGGATTTCCGGCACGGTCAAGAAGACGCTGGAATCGGCAATCGCCAACGCGGAAAACAACCACGACCTCGACGTCGATGCTCTGATCGTGGCGGAAGCCTATGTCGGCAAGTCAATCGTCATGAAGCGGTTCCACGCTCGTGGCCGTGGTCGCGCCAGCCGTATCGAGAAGCCGTTCTCGCACCTCACGATCGTCGTTCGTGAAGTCGAAGAAAAAGGGGAGGCCGCATAATGGGCCAGAAAGTCAATCCGATCGGTCTTCGCCTCGGCATCAACCGCACCTGGGATTCGCGCTGGTTCGCGAACACCGGCGAGTACGGCAAGCTGCTGCATGAGGACATTAAGATCCGCAAGTATCTTGAGAAGGAGCTCAAGCAGGCCGCGATCTCGAAGGTCGTGATCGAGCGTCCGCACAAGAAATGCCGCGTCACCATCCATGCCGCGCGCCCGGGTCTGATCATCGGCAAGAAGGGCGCCGACATCGAGAAGCTTCGCAAGAAGCTGATGGAGATGACGAAGTCCGAGACGCACCTCAACATCGTCGAAGTGCGCAAGCCGGAAATCGACGCGACCCTGGTCGCCCAGTCGATCGCCCAGCAACTCGAGCGTCGCATCGCGTTCCGCCGCGCCATGAAGCGTGCCGTGCAGTCGGCCATGCGCCTCGGTGCCGAAGGCATCCGCATCAACTGCGCCGGCCGCCTTGGCGGCGCCGAGATCGCGCGCATGGAATGGTACCGTGAAGGTCGCGTGCCGCTGCATACGTTGCGCGCCGATGTCGACTACGGCACGGCCGAGGCGAATACGGCCTACGGCATTTGCGGCGTCAAGGTCTGGGTATTTAAGGGCGAAATCCTCGAGCACGATCCGATGGCTTCGGAGCGTCGTGCGACCGAGGGTGATGCTGCGCATGGCGGTGGTGGTGATCGCGAACGCGGTCGTCGTCGCGAAAACGCCTGAGACATTTAGGAATTTGGAGTTAGAACGATGCTGCAGCCAAAGCGCACAAAGTTCCGCAAGCAGTTCAAGGGCCGTATCCATGGTACCGCAAAGGGCGGCACCAACCTGGATTTCGGTGGTTTCGGGCTGAAGGCGCTTGAGCCGAACCGTGTCACCGCGCGTGAGATCGAGGCGGCCCGCCGCGCGATCACTCGCGAAATGAAGCGCGCCGGCCGCGTGTGGATCCGTATTTTCCCGGATGTGCCGGTCACGTCGAAGCCGACCGAAGTCCGCATGGGCAAGGGCAAGGGCGCGGTCGACTACTGGGCGGCGCGCGTCAAGCCGGGCCGCATCATGTTCGAGATCGATGGCGTCAATGAAGAAACCGCCCGTGAGGCGCTGCGTCTCGGCGCGGCCAAGCTCTCGGTCAGGACGCGCTTCGTACAGCGCATCGCAGAATAAGGACGGGCTGATCATGAAAGCCGAAGACATCCGGACCAAGACCCAGGACCAGCTGACCGACGACCTGGCCAGCCTGAAGAAGGAGCAGTTCAACCTGCGCTTCCAGAAGGCCACCGGCCAGCTCGAGAAGACCGCGCGCGTGAGGCAGGTTCGCAAGGACATTGCGCGTATCAAGACCATCGCTGCGGAAAAGTCCGCGGCCAAGAAGGCTTAAGGACGAAAACCATGCCAAAGCGCATTCTGCAGGGCACCGTCGTCAGCGACAAGAACGAGAAGACGGTTGTCGTCAAGGTCGAACGGCGCTTCACGCATCCCGTGATGAAGAAGACCGTGCGCATGACCAAGAAGTACAAGGCGCACGACGAGAACAACGCCCACAAGGTCGGCGATCAGGTGTTCATCCAGGAATCGAAGCCGATTTCCAAGGACAAGCGCTGGATCGTCGTGTCCTCGGACCAAGCCTGACCTCCGGGCGTAAACAACGAATTTTGGACAGACCGGGGAGGGGCTTCGAGCCCGTCCCGTTAGAAAAGAAGAAGGCGGCCAGTCATGATTCAGATGCAAACAAACCTCGACGTGGCGGATAATTCCGGCGCGCGTCGTGTCATGTGCATCAAGGTGCTGGGCGGCTCGAAGCGGAAATACGCTTCCGTGGGCGACATCATCGTGGTGTCGATCAAGGAAGCCATTCCGCGCGGCCGCGTTAAGAAAGGCGATGTGATGAAGGCGGTCGTGGTTCGCACGGCCAAGGACATCCGCCGCCCGGACGGCAGCGTGATCCGTTTCGACAAGAACGCGGCCGTTCTCGTCGACAACAAGAAAGAGCCGATCGGCACGCGTATCTTCGGACCGGTTCCGCGCGAACTCCGCGCCAAGAACCACATGAAGATCATCTCGCTCGCGCCTGAAGTGCTGTAAGGAGCCGGACCAATGCAAAAGATTAGAAAAGGCGACAAGGTCGTCGTGCTGGCCGGCAAGGACAAGGGCCGTTCGGGCGAAGTCCTCTCGGTTCAGCCGAAGGATGACACCGCATTGGTGCGCGGCGTCAACATGATCCGTCGTCACCAGAAGCAGTCCCAGTCCCAAGAGGGCGGGATCATCACCAAGGAAGCGCCGATCCAGCTGTCGAACATCGCGCTGGCCGACCCGAAGGATGGCAAGCCGACCCGCGTCGGTTTCATCTTCCAGAAGGACGGCAAGAAGGTGCGCGTCGCCAAGCGCTCGGGAGAAGTCATCAATGGCTAAGGCTCAAACCAAGCAGGCGACTGCCAACAACACGCCGCGCCTCAAGCAGGTCTACAACGAGACCATCCGCAAGGCGCTGCAGGAGCAATTCGGCTACGACAACGAGATGCAGGTTCCGCGCATCGACAAGATCGTGCTGAACATGGGTGTGGGCGAAGCGACCGCCGATTCGAAGAAGCCTTCGGTCGCGGCCGAGGACCTGGCGATGATCGCCGGCCAGAAGGCCGTCGTGACCCGCGCCCGCAATTCGATCGCGGGCTTCAAGGTTCGCGAGAAGATGCCGATCGGCGCCAAGGTCACGCTGCGCAAGGAACGCATGTACGAGTTCCTCGATCGCCTCGTGAACATTGCGCTGCCGCGCGTCCGCGACTTCCGCGGATTGAATCCGAAGAGCTTCGATGGCCGTGGCAACTACGCCATGGGCATCAAGGAACACATCGTGTTCCCGGAGATCAACTACGACAAGGTTGATCAGATCTGGGGCATGGACGTCATCGTTTGTACGACTGCGAAGACGGACGACGAAGCCAGGGCTTTGCTCAAGGCTTTCAACTTCCCCTTCCGCCAGTAACGGCAGCGAGAAAAGGAAAAATCTGAAATGGCAAAGACCAGCTCAGTCGAGAAGAACAACAGGCGCCGCAAGCTTGCCGACCAGTACGGTCCCAAGCGCGCCGCGCTGAAGGCGATCATCATGGATCAGTCCAAGCCGATGGAAGAGCGCTTCCGCGCTCAGCTGAAGCTTGCTGCCCTGCCGCGCAACTCGGCCAAGATCCGCATCCGCAACCGCTGCGAAGTCACCGGCCGTCCGCGTGCCTACTATCGCAAGCTCAAAGTATCGCGCATCGCGCTTCGGGACCTCGGCAATAACGGCCAGATCCCGGGCCTGGTCAAGTCGAGCTGGTAAGGAGGACATAACATGTCATTGAGCGATCCTCTCGGCGATATGCTGACCCGCATCCGCAACGCCTATGGCCGCAAGAAGTCGAGTGTCTCAACGCCGGCCTCGCGTCTGCGCACCCGCGTCCTCGACGTGCTGAAGGCTGAAGGCTATATCCGCGATTACAGCCAGACCGACTTCGACAACGGCAAGTCCGAGATCGAAATCGAGCTGAAGTATTTCGACGGTGCTCCGGTCGTGCGCGAAATCGCCCGCGTTTCGAAGCCCGGCCGCCGCGTTTACGTTTCGGCCAAGTCGATCCCGCAGGTCGCCAACGGCCTCGGCATCGCCATCCTTTCGACGCCGAAGGGCGTGATGGCCGACCACGAAGCACGCGAGCAGAACGTCGGCGGCGAGATCCTCTGCCAGATCTTCTGATCTGGCAGCTCACCGCAAATTGGAATCCGGTCTTCGGATCGTTCCGAAGACAGAGACCTGAAACAAGAGAAGTGACGAGGACAACAAAATGTCTCGTATTGGAAAGAAACCCGTTTCGCTGCCGCAGGGCGTGACCGCGACCGTCAACGGCCAGACCGTGACGGCGAAGGGCCCCAAGGGCGAGCTGAAGTTCGTGGTGAACGACGAAGTGCTGGTCAAGATGGAAGGCAGCGAGATCGCTGTCCAGCCGCGCGACCAGACCAAGACAGCTCGCTCCAAGTGGGGCATGTCGCGCACGCAGATCGTCAACATCCTGCAGGGTGTCAAGGACGGCTTCGAGAAGAAGCTCGAGATCACCGGCGTCGGCTATCGCGCTGCCTTGCAGGGTAAGAACCTGCAGCTGGCTCTTGGCTTCAGCCATGATGTCGTCTACGAGACGCCGGCCGGCATCACGATCACCGTGCCCAAGCCGACCGAAATCACCGTGGCCGGCATCGACAAGCAGCAGGTCGGCCAGGTTGCCGCGGAAATCCGCGAATACCGCGGTCCCGAGCCCTACAAGGGCAAGGGTGTCCGTTACGCCGGCGAGAAGATCGTCCGCAAGGAAGGCAAGAAGAAGTAGTCTGCTTGGCCCTGAAAAGTTGCAGACTTTTCGGACAGGGCCAGGCCACGGAAGTGGTAACGCCGCGGGGAGCGGTCGCGGGAGGCGCTTCGCCTGCCGCATATGGCGGCCCCCGTTTTTTGAAGGCAAGGAAGACATCATGGGTACCAAGGAAGCCATCCAGCGCCGTGCGCAACGCGTCCGCCGCCAGATCAAGAAAGTCGCCGGCGAGCGTCCGCGCCTTTCTGTGCACCGCACATCGAAGAACATCTACGTCCAGGTGATCGACGACGCCAAGGGGCACACTATCGCTGCCGCCTCGACGCTCGAGAAGGACCTCAAGGGTTCACTCAAGACCGGCGCCGACACCGCCGCCGCCGCCGCGATCGGCAAGCTGATCGCCGAGCGCGCCGCCAAGGCCGGCGTCAAGGAAGTCGTCTTCGACCGCGGCCCGTACATCTATCACGGCCGCGTCAAGGCGCTGGCCGAGGCTGCCCGCGAAGGCGGTCTCAGCTTCTAATGCATGATCCCGAAAAGTTGCAGACTTTTCGGACAGGATCATGCAAAGGAGAAGTTCACCGCTGATGACCCAAAAGCGGCATCAGCAATCAGCAACCCGTGCTTCCGGAAAAGAACAAGGAACAGGATATGGCACAGGAACGTAGGGAAGGCGGCCGCGGCCGCGAGCGTGAAGAGCGCGATGACGGCATGGTGGACAAGCTCGTCCACATCAATCGCGTCGCCAAAGTCGTCAAGGGTGGCCGCCGCTTCGGCTTCGCCGCACTCGTCGTCGTCGGCGACCAGAAGGGCCGTGTCGGCTTTGGTCACGGCAAGGCGCGCGAAGTGCCGGAAGCCATTCGCAAGGCAACCGAATCGGCCAAGCGCGACATGATCTTCGTGCCGCTGCGCTCGGGCCGCACGCTGCATCACGACGTCGAAGGACGCTGGGGTGCGGGGCGCGTGCTGCTGCGCGCCGCCAAGCAGGGTACCGGCATCATCGCCGGCGGCCCGATGCGCGCCGTCTTCGAGACGCTCGGCATGCATGACGTGGTCGCCAAGTCGATGGGTTCGTCGAACCCCTACAACATGGTTCGCGCCACCTTCGACGCGCTGAAGAGCCAGATGCATCCCAAGGATGTGGCTGCGGCGCGCGGCATCAAGTATTCGACCCTTCAGGCCCGCCGCGGCACCGCCGTTGCGGCTGAAGAATAGTCGACCTGACCAGGGATTTTGACCATGGCCAAGAAAGCAACCAAGACCATCACCGTTGAGCAGATCGGCTCGCCGATCCGCCGTCCGAAGGAACAGCGCGCGACGCTGGTCGGCCTCGGCCTCAACAAGATGCACAAGCAGCGCACGCTGGAGGATACGCCCTCCGTGCGCGGCATGATCGCTGCCGTCCAGCATCTCGTCCGCGTCGTGGACGAGGGCTGAGCCAAAGCGCAGGAGAAGCAAGATGAAACTCAACGATCTGCGTGACAAGGACGGCGCGACGCACTCCAAGAAGCGTCTCGGCCGTGGCATCGGCTCAGGTTCCGGCAAGACCGCCGGTCGCGGCGTCAAGGGGCAGAAGGCGCGCTCCGGCGTTGCCGTCAATGGCTTCGAGGGTGGCCAGATGCCGCTCTACCGGCGCCTGCCGAAGCGTGGCTTCAACAACATCTTCGCCAAGAGCTTCGTTGTCGTCTCGCTGGCCCGCATCCAGGAAGCCGTCGATGCCAAGAAGCTTGACGTCAAGGCAACCGTGACGGCCGAAACGCTTGTCGCCGCCGGCGTCATCCGTCGCGTCAAGGATGGCGTGCGCGTGCTGTCCGACGGCGAACTCAAGGCCAAGCTTGCCTTCGACGTCGCCGGCGCCTCCAAGGCCGCGATCGAGAAGATCGAAAAGGCCGGTGGTTCGGTCAAGCTGCCGGAAAAGGCAGCTGCCGAGTAACGGCAATTTGAAGCGCGGTCGGCAAGTGTGGCATTCGCTTTTTGCTTTCGATCGCGCTTTGATCTGCTCAATTTAGCGGCCGCGTCAACGCGGCCGCTTGCATGTTTACAGCCCGGAGCTTATCTCGTGAGCTTCGGTGAAACGCACCGCCTGACCCCACGGGCCATCAAGCGTTACCAAGCGGAGAATCAGGCATGGCTTCGGCTGCTGAACAACTAGCCTCGAATCTGAATTTCTCGGCCTTCGCCAAGGCGGAGGACCTGAAGAAGCGCATCTGGTTCACCATCGGCGCGTTGCTCGTCTATCGCCTCGGCACCTATATCCCGCTTCCCGGCATCAATCCCGACGCCTTCGCCCAGGCTTTCTCCTCGCAGAGCAAGGGCGTGCTCGGCATGTTCAACATGTTCGCCGGCGGTGCCGTGCAGCGAATGGCGATCTTCGCGCTCGGCATCATGCCCTATATCTCCGCCTCCATCATCATGCAGCTGATGACCTCGGTCATTCCCTCGCTGGAAGGGCTTAAGAAGGAAGGCGAGCAGGGCCGCAAGGTCATCAACCAATACACGCGCTACGGCACCGTGCTCCTGGCGCTGGTGCAGGCTTACGGCATTTCGGTCGGGCTGGAGAACGGTAACGGCATCGTCAATGATCCCGGCATGTTCTTCCGTCTCTCGACCGTCGTCACGCTGGTCGGCGGCACCATGTTCCTGATGTGGCTTGGCGAACAGATCACCGCGCGCGGCATCGGCAACGGCATTTCACTGATCATCTTCTCCGGCATCGTCGCCGGCCTGCCGCGTGCCATTTCCGGCACGCTGGAACTTGGCCGCACCGGCGCGCTGTCGACCGGCCTGATCCTGGCGATCATCGTGCTGGCCATTGTCGTCATCGCGCTCATCGTCTTCTTCGAGCGCGCGCAGCGCCGCCTGCTGATCCAGTATCCGAAGCGCCAGGTCGGCAACCGCATGTTCCAGGGCGATACCTCGCACCTGCCGCTCAAGCTCAACACGTCGGGCGTCATCCCGCCGATCTTCGCGTCGTCGCTGCTCCTGCTGCCGGCCACCGTCGCCGGCTTCTCGCAGACGACCAACATGCCGGCCTGGGCGAGCACCATCCTGGCCTCGCTCGGCCACGGCCAGCCGCTCTACATGGCTTTCTACGCGGCGATGATCGTGTTCTTCGCCTTCTTCTATACCGCGATTGTCTTCAATCCGAAGGACACCGCCGACCAGCTCAAGAAGCATTCGGGCTTCATCCCGGGCTACCGCCCGGGCGAGCGCACCGCCGACTACATCGATTACGTTCTCACCCGCATCACCGTCGTCGGCGCCATCTACCTGGTGCTGGTGTGCCTGCTGCCGGAGTTCCTGATCTCGGCGACTGGCGTACCATTCTACCTTGGTGGCACATCGCTTCTGATCGTGGTCAGTGTCACGCTCGATACGGTTGCGCAGATTCAGGGTCACCTGATCGCGCACCAGTATGAAGGGCTGATCAAGAAGTCGAAGCTGCGCGGGGGGAAGAAAGCCAGATGAGGTTGATTTTGCTTGGGCCGCCGGGGGCGGGCAAGGGGACACAAGCACAAAGACTGGTAGAAAAACACGGCATACCCCAGCTCTCGACGGGTGACATGCTGCGTGCCGCCGTCCAGGCGGGTACCGAGGTCGGCAAGCGCGCCAAGGCGGTGATGGATGCCGGCGAGCTGGTCTCGGACGCCATCGTCAACGCCATTGTCGCTGAGCGTATTGATCAGGCCGACTGCGCCAGGGGTTTCATCCTCGATGGTTATCCGCGTACGCTGGTGCAGGCCGATGCGGTCGAATCGATGCTCTCGGAGCGCGGCATTAGTCTCGATACGGTCATCGAACTTGTCGTCGACGACAGGGCCCTGGTCGGTCGGATCGTCAAGCGCGCCGATGATGCCAAGGCGGCTGGCCAGCCGGTGCGCAAGGACGACAATCCCGCTGTGTTCGAAGAGCGCCTGCGGGAGTACTACAAGAAAACCGCTCCGCTGACGGGCTACTATTACGCCAAGGGCAAGCTCAAGACCGTGGACGGCATGGCCAGTATCGACGCGGTGACCGCGGAGATCGAAGCCGTGGTCGTGGCGGCGGCGAAGGCGCGGTAAGGGAATTTAAAGATTAAGCTTGACGGAGGCGGCTCGCTGCGGTATGGCGGCCCGTCTTCCTATCAGGTGCGCACTTTGCTTGCCCGCAAGGGCAAGGCAGTCGCTTTGAACTGGAAACTCCCGCAAGGGCCGGCCTCCACCGGACGCGGGGCAATGTGGATAGCGCCGGATCTGCCTTTTTGAGGGTTGGCCGGCCCATATGGAGAAGAGAAGAACATGGCTCGTATAGCCGGCGTCAACATTCCGACCAACAAGCGCGTCGTCATCGCGCTTCAGTACATTCACGGCATTGGCAAGAAGTTCGCCCAGGAGATCGTCGACAAGGTCGGCATCCCGGCCGAGCGCCGCGTCAACCAGCTGACCGACGCGGAAGTGCTGCAGATCCGCGAGACCATCGACCGCGATTACCAGGTCGAAGGCGACCTGCGCCGCGAAGTGTCGATGAACATCAAGCGCCTGATGGATCTCGGCTGCTATCGCGGCCTGCGTCACCGCCGCTCGCTGCCGGTTCGCGGTCAGCGCACGCACACCAATGCACGTACCCGCAAGGGCCCGGCCAAGTCGATCGCCGGCAAGAAGAAGTAATTGGGGGTGAGTATAGCTGTTAGTGAGTAGTGAGAACCGGCGTTAACGCCTGCACCTCGTCACTACTCACCAATTCACTATTCACTTTTCCAGGTGGAGCCGCTGGCATTACGGCGGTGTAGAGATCAACTGAAAGGACTACCATGGCCAAGGAAGCCGCACGTGTTCGCCGCCGCGAACGCAAGAACATCTCGTCGGGCGTTGCCCATGTCAATTCGACCTTCAACAACACGATGATCACCATTACCGACGCGCAGGGCAATTCGATCGCCTGGTCGTCGGCCGGTGCCCAGGGCTTCAAGGGTTCGCGCAAGTCGACCCCGTTCGCCGCCCAGATGGCTGCCGAGGACGTTGCCAAGAAGGCCCAGGAACACGGCATGCGCATGCTTGAAGTCGAGGTCTGCGGACCGGGCTCCGGTCGTGAATCGGCGCTGCGCGCCCTGCAGGCGGCTGGCTTCACCATCACCTCGATCCGTGATGTGACGCCGATCCCGCACAATGGCTGCCGCCCGCGCAAGAAGCGCCGCGTCTAAGCAATTTATCGAACGCCGCGTGAGCGCCCAAGGCGCTCCTCCGCGGTATTCCAGGTCGCCCGCCACGATTGGATGGTGGTGGGTCAACGGAAGGAAAGCATCATGATCCAGAAAAATTGGCAGGAACTGATCAAGCCGAACAAGATCGAGTTCTCGTCGAAGAAGAAGACGCTGACCACGCTGGTCGCTGAGCCGCTCGAACGCGGCTTTGGCCTGACGCTCGGCAACGCGCTGCGCCGCGTGCTCCTGTCTTCGCTGCGCGGTGCGGCTGTCACCGCCGTGCAGATCGACGGTGTTCTGCATGAATTCTCGTCCATCGCCGGCGTGCGCGAGGACGTGACCGACATCGTCTTGAATATCAAGGAAATCGCCATCCGCATGGAAGGCGATGGCCCCAAGCGCATGGTCGTGCGCAAGCAGGGCCCGGGCGCGGTTCTGGCCGGCGACATCCAGACGGTTGGCGACGTCGAGATCCTCAACCCCGACCACGTCATCTGCACGCTGGACGAAGGCGCTGAAATCCGCATGGAATTCACCGTCGACACGGGCAAGGGCTATGTGCCTGCGGAGCGCAACCGCGCCGAAGACGCGCCGATCGGCCTGATCCCGGTCGATAGCTTGTATTCGCCGGTCAAGAAGGTCTCCTACAAGGTCGAGAACACCCGCGAGGGCCAGGTTCTCGACTATGACAAGCTGACCATGACCATCGAGACCGACGGTTCGATCTCGGGCGAGGATGCGGTGGCTTTCGCCGCCCGCATCCTGCAGGACCAGCTTGGCCTGTTCGTCAACTTCGACGAGCCGCAGAAGGAAGTCGCCGCGGAAGCCGTCACCGAGCTCGCCTTCAATCCGGCGCTGCTCAAGAAGGTCGACGAACTCGAGCTTTCGGTGCGTTCGGCCAACTGCTTGAAGAACGACAACATCGTCTACATCGGCGATCTCATCCAGAAGACCGAAGCCGAGATGCTGCGCACCCCGAACTTCGGCCGCAAGTCGCTGAACGAGATCAAGGAAGTTCTGGCGGCGATGGGCCTGCACCTCGGTATGGAAGTGCCGGACTGGCCGCCGGAAAACATCGAAGACCTCGCAAAGCGTTACGAAGACCAATATTGAGCATGAACTCCAAGGATCGGCGGCGTGAGCCGCTCGATCCGACGGTCGTGCGGAAAACCATCAGAGGCCGTGGCCTCTTGAATTGAAGAAGGAAGAGAGCCATGCGCCACGGTTTCAAAGGCCGCCGCTTCGCCCGCAGCATAAGCCACCGCAAGTCGATGTTCGCCAACCTGGCGGTGTCGCTGCTCGAGCACGAGCAGATCGTCACCACCTTGCCGAAGGCGAAGGACCTGCGTCCAATCGTCGAAAAGCTGGTGACGCTCGGCAAGCGCGGCGACCTGCACGCCCGCCGCCAGGTGATCGCGCAGATCGGCAATGAAGGCGTCGTCAAGCGCCTGTTCGATACCATCGCCCCGCGCTACGCCACCCGCAACGGCGGCTATTTGCGCATCATGAAGGCCGGCTTCCGTCACGGCGACAATGCCGCGATGGCGGTCATCGAGTTCGTCGACCGCGACACCTCGGCCAAGGGCGCCGGCGACCGCGCCCGCATCGAAGCCGAAGGCACGGACGAAGCCGCAGCCGCATAAGGTTTCGTCTTTCCAGATTGAGTTAAAGGGGCCCGCGGGCCCCTTTTTCATGTTCCGCGCGCAAGGCGTACCCAAAAATATTGATTGCCGCGAAAATAATCGGATTTCAGCGGCTTAGCCTTTCATTTTGCACATTCGTCGGGACAATGCGCCCGAACTCGCTTGGAGGATTCGCAATGCGCGCCAAAAAACTGTCCCTTGTTCTGCTCTGCGCCTTCATGGTGTTCGCAGCCGCACCGGCAGTCCGGCAGGCGCTGGCCGAGGACGCCGCCAAGCCAGCAGATCCGGGGCTCTCCGATGTACTGACCGACTTGTTGCATGGCGTCGAAGGCGAGAATGCCACTTCCGGCCCGGACAAGCGCGTGCCGTTCGGCCGCGAGGAGGTCCAGCTTTCCTTCGCGCCGCTGGTCAAGCAGACGGCGCCGGCCGTGGTCAATGTCTATGCCTCGCAGACGGCCAAGGTGACCTCGCCTTTCGAAGGCGATCCCTTCTTCGAGGAGTTTTTCGGCCGCGCCCAGCCGCGTGCGCAGTCTTCGCTGGGCTCGGGCGTGCTGGTCGATCCGAGCGGTGTCATCGTCACCAACTTCCATGTCATCAAGGACGCCGACGAGGTCAAGGTGGCGACCGCCGACGGCCGCGAATTCGCCAGCAAGGTGATGCTCAAGGACGAAACGCTCGATCTGGCCGTGCTCAAGATCGAGTCCGACAAGCCGTTTCCGGTCATCGCCATCGGCGATTCCGACGCGCTCGAGGTCGGCGACCTGGTGCTGGCCATCGGCAATCCCTTCGGCGTCGGCCAGACCACCACCAGCGGTATCGTTTCCGCCCTTGCTCGCAGCCATATCGGCGTTTCGGACTCTGGCTATTTCATCCAGACCGATGCCGCCATCAATCCCGGCAATTCCGGCGGTGCGCTGATCAATATGGGCGGCCAACTTGTGGGCATCAACACCGCCATCTACAGCCGCAGCGGCGGCTCGATCGGTATCGGGTTTGCCATCCCCGCCAATATGGTGCGGGCTTTCGCCGATGCCGCCAAGGCCGGCCTCGATTTCTTCGAACGGCCCTATATCGGCGCCGAATTCGAAGCGGTGACGCCGCAGATCGCCGAATCGCTCGGCATGGAAAAGCCAATCGGGGCGCTGGTCTCCTCGGTCGACGCGACGGGTCCCGCCGGCAAGGCAGGGCTGAAGCCGGGCGATGTCGTGCTGCAGATCAACGGCAAGCCGGTCGAGAGCATCGAGGCGCTGGACTATCGCATGGCGACGCTGTCGATCGGCACCAAGGCAAATTTCGCGATCCTGACCAAGGGCCAGCAGGCGGCGATGGACATCGCGCTGGAGCGCGCGCCGGAGGGGGCAAAAGCCTCGGAAGTGACGCTGCATGGCCGCAGCCCGTTCTCGGGCGCCAAGGTCTCGGAACTGTCGCCGCGGCTTGCCCAGAAGCTCGGCCTGCGCACCGATCTCAAGGGCGTGACCGTGATCGACATCAACCGTGATTCGCCGGCCGCCGATTTCGGCTTCCAGCCGGGCGACGTCGTGCGCGAGGTCAACGGCACCAGCATCGACACCGCCGCAACGCTGGCGCAGGTAGCGCAGCAGGATACGCGCTGGTGGCGCTTTACCGTCGAGCGCGGTGGGCAGATACTGCGCCAGGTATTGCGTTACTGAGTTCGAGCCCCTGAAGGGATCGCGCTTCAAACTTACAGCGGATCAGCGTTTTGCCGAAACGCCGATCTGCTCTATCTCCTTGTTTTGACGCAATTCCGGACGGAAAACCGCTTCACGGTTTTCCTGGGATTGCTCTGAGGAAGTGCATGGCCGATCTGTTCAGCGTCGACGAACCGGATAAGGTGCCGCCCGGGCGGCCGCTGGCCGACAGGTTGCGTCCGAAGAACCTTGGCGAGGTCGTCGGCCAGGAGCATTTGACGGGCCCCGATGGCGCGCTGACCCGGCTGATCGGCTCCGGTTCGCTGGGCTCGATGATCTTCTGGGGGCCGCCCGGCACCGGCAAGACCACGGTGGCGAGGCTGCTCGCCGGCGAGACCAGCCTTGCCTTCGAGCAGATATCGGCCGTCTTTTCCGGCGTCGCCGATCTGAAGAAAGTGTTCGAGGCGGCCAAGTTGCGCCGCGCCAACGGCCGCCAAACCCTGCTTTTCGTTGACGAGATCCACCGCTTCAACCGTGCCCAGCAGGATTCTTTTCTCCCCGTCATGGAGGATGGGACGGTCGTCCTGGTCGGCGCCACAACCGAAAACCCGTCCTTCGAACTCAACGCGGCCTTGTTATCGCGCGCGCGGGTCATGGTCTTCCATTCGCTCGGCGAAGACAGTATCGCCAAGCTGATGACGCGGGCGGAGGAGACAGAGGGCAGGGCGCTGCCGCTCGATGACGAGGCGCGGGCGATGCTCATCCGCATGAGCGATGGCGACGGGCGCGCATCGCTGACGCTGGCCGAGGAAGTCTGGCGTGCCGCCAAGCCTGGCGAGATATTCGATCCCGAAGGGCTGCAGCGCATCGTCCAGCGCCGTGCGCCGATCTACGACAAGGGCCAGGATGGCCATTACAACCTGATCTCGGCGCTGCACAAGTCGGTGCGCGGCTCGGATCCGGATGCCGCACTCTACTATCTCGCGCGCATGTTCGATGCCGGCGAGGATCCGCTCTATCTCGGCCGCCGGCTGGTACGCATGGCGATGGAGGACATCGGGCTTGCCGATCCGCAGGCACTGGTCATCGCCAATGCCGCCAAGGATGCCTATGACTATCTCGGTTCTCCGGAGGGCGAACTCGCTTTCGCCGAGGCCACCGTTTATCTCGCCACCGCGCCCAAATCCAACGCCGTCTATACGGCCTTCAAGGCAGCCACGCGGGCCGCGAAGGAACATGGCTCACTGCTGCCGCCCAAGCATATCCTCAACGCACCGACCAAGCTGATGAAAGAGGAGGACTACGGCGCCGGCTACCGTTACGACCATGATGAGCCGGACGCCTTTTCAGGCCAGGACTATTTTCCCGAAAAGATGGGTCGACAGACCTTTTACGATCCGCCTGAGCGTGGTTTCGAGCGCGATATCAGAAAGCGGCTCGACTACTGGGCAAAGCTGCGCAAAGAGCGGGAATAGCCGATTTGCGTCGCCCGGTGGTCGTCACGCTTCGGGACGAGGCTTCGCCCTGGGGCATTTCAACTTCGGTCGTCCTCCATACACTGTTCGCCGCGACACTGGCATTGATGCCGTTGCCGAAGCGGCCGAAGCGGCTGGAGGAAGAGCGGGTGTCGGTCAACATCCTGGCGCCTGAACAGTTCGAGGCATCGGCGAGACCGCCGCCGGCCTCCGCCGCTGCGGCGGTGCCGGAGGCGTGGGCGGCAGAGCCACCGCCTGCTTCGAACCCGCCCAAAACTCAACCGCCCGCCGCGCCTGCCATGATTCGCCCGACGCGGATGCTGTCGGCCAAGACCCTGGCCGATCCGCGCAGCAGGCAGGCGCGCGCCGATCTCAAGACCTTCGCATCCGACGAGGGGATGGCGCAGCTTTGCAATCTCGAGGCTATGGATCAGATCCGCCAATGGCATGCGGATTTCCAGCCGGAGCGAGTGGTGCCCTACGCAACCGCCGAGGAAAAGATCACCGGCACGACGATCGCCGCTGATGGTGCGGCTTTTCGCAGCCGCAAAAACTGGTACAGTCTTTAAGTTCAAATGCCAGCTCGCACAGGACGGCGAAAGCGTCATTGGCTGTGAGTTCCTGGTCGGCGATCCCGTGGCCAGGGACAAATGGGACGAGCTTGGCTTGCCGGCGGTGCATTGACAGCCCGGCAGGCTCCACCAGGCAGCCAGCCCGGCCGGATACCATGGCCGTTGTGCGGTGACCCAAAAAACCTTATCAAGGCGCACGGTCGGGCGGTGGCCGTTGCCATGATTTGGGCACCTCATTCGCAACAGGATCGCGCATCGCGCGTGGAAAAATGACAAAAACCCTTCGCAAATCGCTTCGCAAATTCGCTATTGCCATCCCGATTCTTGCCCTTGGCTTCTATTTCATACCGATCCTGACGACGATCTTCATCGTCTGTGGTCTGATCGATGTGCTGCGCAACGACAGGAAGGATCTGGCGCTGTTCAGCGGCTACTTCCTTGGCAACGGGCTTTTCACCTGGTTGCTCTCACCCTTCAACCTGCTGGTCGATCTTCTGTGCTACAGAAATCCGGGCGTGTGGAAGCTGGAGCAGTTTCCCGCCGACTATCAGCGTGAGGTCAACGAGGTCCTTGATGTCTTCAAGGCGCGCAAGGATGAGATCATCGCCGATATCGACGCCAATTTCGGCGCCGGCCGGCGCGGCATGTATGTCTACCAGTGGTACGGCAAGCACAGGATAGACAACGTCGAGGAATTCAACAAGGATTTCAAATACATCAAGACGATCGCCGTTTCCGTCTTCAGCAAGCGCGAATCGACCTCCTGGCATTTCGGGCCGCTGCGGCTCAGCCTGCGCATCCTCTACAATCTGATCCCGGTGAAAGCTGAGATTTTCGTCGAATGCGGCAATGTCAAGAACTACTGGTACGACAATCCGCAGTTCATTTTCGACGACACGCTGCTGCATCGCTCGGTCAACGAATATGATGGCCGCCGCTACTGCGTGTTCATGGATATTATCAGGCCGTCCCCGGTGCCTCGCCTGATCGCTGGCATGCTTGCGGTCGTCTCGGTGAGCGTCGAGCGCATCAATTCGATGTTCTATAAGAACTGGAAGATGATCGGCTCCACAAAGCCGAAAACCACCTGATCTGAAGAGCGGCTGAAGCTGCCTGGTCCGCCGGCAGCGCAGCCGCTTGCTGCGCAAGGAGCGGCATTTTGGTGGCCGCTCGCGCCATCTTAGTATGCATTTTGAACATTGGATCTTATGAGATCCTGTCTCTGAACGCCAGTGACCCACCTGCAGCCGGGGGCGCAGATCTGCATTACAATGCCTGCGCAATACATTGTTTCAGGGGAAAGGCATCGGAGCCGCATACAGACGCATTGCGGAATACCAGCTGTCGGGCAACGTTACCGGCTATCTCTACGAGCAGATGCGTCCGGTCAGCAAACCGGAAATCGATGCCCTGCAAGGCGAATTCAGGAAGAAATATCCAGGCTGGACAACGCCTGAGTGGTGACGGTCGATCGGCATTGACCGAGGCTACCGTGTGAGGCAGTAAACTTCCATGTTCAATCTGCTTCTCGTTATGGTCGGCGGCGGCATCGGTGCCGGCATCCGCCATTTGACCAGTATGGGCGCGCTGCGCCTTGTCGGCCCCAATTATCCCTGGGGAACGATGGCGATCAACATCCTCGGCTCCTTTGCGATGGGCCTGTTCATCGCCATTTTGGCGCGCCGCGGCGGATCGAACGAGCTCAGGCTATTCGTCGCCACCGGCATCCTTGGCGGCTTCACCACTTTTTCCGCCTTTTCGCTCGATTTCGCGGCGCTGTGGGAACGGGGAGCCACGCTGCCTGCGTTCGGTTACGCGCTTGCAAGCGTCATTGGCGCGATCATTGCCCTATTTCTGGGACTTTGGCTCGCAAGAAGCCTGTCATAAAGCACGCCATGGCATGCTTTATGGTTTTGGCCGGCATGCATTAGTGCTATTGCCGCGCCAAGCGCAGGCCAAGAGCCCTGCTCGGGAAAACGGATAGCGAAAAATGGCAGGCGTTGAACAGATCACGGTGGAGGCCGGCGAGGCGGGCATGCGGCTCGATCGCTGGTTCAAGACGCATTTCCCGGGACTTGGCTTCGGCCATCTGCAGAAGCTGCTGCGCTCCGGCCAGATCCGCGTCGATGGCGGCCGGGTCAAGGCCGACACCCGCGTCGAGCCGGGCCAGATGGTGCGTGTGCCGCCGCTCGAGGTGGACAAGAAGGGCGAGAGCGCGCTCACGGGCCACTCGATCCGCAACCAGGGCGACGCCGATGTGCTCGCCAAGATGCTGCTCCATGAGGACCCGAAGGTCTTCGTCTTCAACAAGCCGGCGGGCCTTGCGGTTCAGGGCGGCTCCGGCGTCACGCGCAATGTCGACGACATGCTGGAAGCCTGGCGCAGCCAGAAGGGCGAGAAGCCGCGGCTGGTGCATCGGCTCGACCGCGATACGTCGGGCGTGCTGGTTGTCGCCCGTACCAGGCTTGCCGCCATGAAGCTCTCGGAGGCGTTCCGGGCGCGAGAAACCAAGAAGACCTACTGGGCGTTGGTCAAAGGCGTGCCGCCCAAGCGCGAGGACAAGATCTCGACCTGGCTGATCAAGGAGCCGACAGAGGATGGTGACCGCGTGCGCGTGGCCGCGCATGGTGAAAAGGGCGCCGACCATGCCGTGTCCTACTACCGCATCATCGAGCAGGCGGCGCAGACCATGACCTGGCTGGAGATGGAGCCCTATACGGGCCGCACCCACCAGCTCCGCGTCCATGCCGCCTATGTCGGCTGCCCGATCATCGGCGACCCGAAATACTTCGAAGCCGACACCAACTGGGATTTTCCCGGCGGCATTCAAAACCGCCTGCACCTGCACGCACGCCGCATCATTATCCCGCACCCGGACAAGGGCGTTATCGACGTCACCGCGCCGATGCCGCCGCACATGCGCCAGAGCTGGAACCTGATCGGCTTCGACGACGCCAGCGCCGAGGATTGACCGTGAGCGGCGCCACCGACGCGCTCGATCGGCGCGACACGGTCGATATGGCCGCCGCCGCCATCATGGTCGGGCTGACCTTTTCCTGGGGCCTGAACTACGTCGCCGCCAAGATCTCCTACGCCGGCTACGACCCAGTCTTCCTGTCAATCGCACGCTCGGTCATTGGCGGCTTCTGCGTCTTCCTCTGGTGCCGCTGGCGCCGCATTGCGCTGTTCACCAGGGATGGGACATTGCTGGCCGGCATCGCGGTCGGCGTGCTTTTCGGCGTCGAGTTCCTTTGCCTCTATGTCGGGCTGGAGCACACCACCGTTGCCCGCAACACGCTGCTGGTCAACTCAATGCCGTTCTGGATGCTGATCGGCGGCCACTTTCTGCTCGGCGAACAGATCACCACGCGCAAGTTCCTTGGCCTGCTGTTGGCTTTCGCGGGTCTCGCCACCGTTTTTTCCGACAAGCTCGGCGGTAGCGGAGACATGCTGTTCGGCGATCTCCTGAGCCTTGGTTCCGGATTTTTCTGGGCCCTGACCAACATTCTCATCAAACGATCGAAACTGGTCGAGGCAAGCGCGGAGAAGCTGCTGCTCTATCAACTCGCCGGCGCGGCGATCGTTGGCGTGTTGGTAATGCCTCTCGCTGGCCCACCCGTTCGCGATCCAGCCTTGCTGCCGACATTGGCGCTGCTTTTCCAGGCGATCTATATCGTCGCCTTTACATACGTGCTGTGGTTCTGGCTGCTGCGCCGCTATCCGGCCTCAGGGCTGTCGAGCTTCACCTTCCTGTCGCCGGTCTTCGGAGTTTTATGCGGTGCGATCATCTTGAACGAGTCGCTGACCATTCGCATTTTTCTGGCACTTGGCTTGATTGCGGCGGGGCTGATCATCGTCAACCGGCCGGCACGCAAGCTGACACCGGTGTGAGAAAGAGACTTCATGCGTGACATCCTCAACGACCTTGAAGCGGGCAAGTATCTTTCCGATCCGGATCCGGTACGTCGCGCCCAGATCCAGATGAAGACGCCGCTGCCCAAGCGCTTCTACAACGAGGTCTCGGTCGTGCCGGTGGAAGCTGGTTTTGCGGTGCAACTCGACGGGAGGCCGGTGCGCACGCCGGGCAAGGCGCTGCTGGCGCTGCCGACTGAAACGGCCGCGGCGCTGGTTGCCGGCGAGTTCGCGGAACAGGGCGAGACGATCAATCCGGTGACGATGCCGGTGATGCGGCTGGTCAACACCGCCATCGATGGCGTGGCCAGCGATCCTCAGGCGGTGCTGGAAGACATTCTGCGTTTTGCCTCGTCGGATCTGCTCTGTTACCGCGCCGATGCCCCGCAAGGGCTGGTCGCGCGGCAGAACGAGCAGTGGGATCCCGTCATCGACTGGGCACGCGCCGCGCTTGGGATTCGCTTCAACCTTGCCGAGGGTATCATCCATGTCGAGCAGCCGCGCGAAACCATTGCCGTGCTGGGCAGCCATCTGGCGCAGCGCGCCGAGCCGCTGCGCCTGGCCGCCATTCATGTCATGACATCGCTGACCGGATCGGCATTGCTGGCGTTGGCGGTCGATTTCGGCGAGCTCGATGGCGAGGAGGCCTGGGCCGCCGGCCATGTCGACGAGGACTGGCAGATCGCGCATTGGGGACAGGACGCCGAAGCAGCCGCGCGTCGTGCCGCCCGCAAACGAGACATGATGGCCGCTGTCAGCTTGCTCGAAGCGCTGCGGGCCTGAGCGCTTCGCTCCGCCTTCGCACTGCACCTAATACGAAAGTCATAATCCCATCGTCGCGGTGCCTTTCCCCGGCGCTTTCTGCCATTTTTCATGTGCTGGCTGCGCTTTTCGAGTCCGCGTTCGGAGGAGAACGCGGACGTTGGCGCACAGCATCTAGGGCTGGGTCTCACGGGAGGATAACTCAATGGCAATGGCATCGACCGTCGGCGGAAGGAGCCGGGGCATGACACGGGAGGAGAAGAAAGTCATCTTCGCTTCCTCGCTCGGCACCGTTTTCGAATGGTATGATTTCTATCTCTACGGCTCGCTGGCGGCTTTCATCGGCTCGACCTTTTTCAGTCCGACGATTCCCGAGGCAACGCGCAACATCTTCGCGCTGCTGGCCTTTGCCGCAGGTTTCCTGGTGCGTCCGTTCGGCGCGCTGCTGTTCGGTCGCATCGGCGACCTCGTCGGCCGCAAATACACATTCCTGGTCACCATGACGATCATGGGCCTGTCGACCTTCCTGGTCGGCCTGTTGCCCGGCTATGCAACCCTGGGCATCGCTGCTCCGGTGATCCTGATTGCCCTGCGCATGCTGCAGGGTTTGGCGCTGGGCGGCGAATATGGTGGTGCGGCGACCTATGTCGCCGAGCACGCGCCCGATGACCGCCGCGGCTTTTACACCTCTTGGATCCAGACGACAGCGACGCTCGGCCTGTTCCTGTCGCTGATCGTCATCCTGATTGTGCAGGGATCGCTGAGCAAGGAGAGCTACGCCGCCTGGGGTTGGCGCATTCCTTTCATCGTCTCTTTCCTGCTGCTCGCCATTTCGATCTGGATCCGGTTGTCTCTCTCGGAGTCCCCGACCTTCCAGAAGATGAAGGACGAGGGCAAGGGCTCCAAGGCGCCGCTCTCGGAAGCCTTTGGTCAGTGGAAAAACGCAAAGATCGCTCTCCTGGCGCTGCTCGGCCTCACCGCCGGTCAGGCCGTCGTCTGGTACAATGGCCAGTTCTACGCGCTGTTCTTCCTGCAAAACGTGCTGAAGGTCGACGCGCAGTCGGTCAACATCATGATCGCCGTCGCGCTGGCGCTCGGCTCGATCTTCTTCGTCGTGTTCGGCTGGCTCTCCGACAAGATCGGCCGCAAGCCGATCATCATGGCTGGCCTGGCGCTTGCCATAGTCTGCACCTTCCCGCTGTTCAAGGCATTGACCTGGGCCGCCAATCCGGCGCTCGCCAAGGCACAGCAGAGCACTCGGGCAACTGTGACGGCAGCACCCGGCGACTGCAGGTTCCAGTTCAATCCGGTCGGAACCGCGAAATTCACGACGTCCTGCGACATCGCGACTTCGTTCCTGACCAAGAACTCGGTTCCGTACGATGTGGTGTCGACGGCCGCGCCCGGGACGGCCGCGTCAGTCAAGATTGGTACAGAGACGGTGGCGTCCTACGACGCGGTCGCCGCCGGCGATCAGGCCAAGGCCAAGGACGCGGCCTTCGCCAAGGCTGTCAACATGTCCCTGCGGGACGGCGGTTATCCGCTGAAGCGTGCGGCGATCAAGGTTGCGGACCCGAAACTCGATGCGTTTGTTGCCGCCAACCCGGAACTGAAGCTGGACGCTGCCGCGATCCGTGCCGGTGAGAAGGCGACTGTGCCGATTGATCAGGCGGTCAAGGACAAGCTCTTGACTACCGAGGAGGCAGCGGGCGCACCCGAGGTCACCGTCTACAACATACCGGGCGGCGGCGCCTTCGCCATGTTCGCCGATCCGGCGGCGGTGAACTGGCCGATGACAATCGGTATCCTGTTCATCCTGGTGCTGTTCGTGACCATGGTCTACGGGCCGATCGCGGCGATCCTTGTCGAGATGTTCCCGACTCGCATTCGCTACACTGGCATGTCATTGCCCTACCACATCGGCAATGGCTGGTTCGGCGGCCTGCTGCCGGCGACGGTGTTCGCGCTCAGCGCCTACAAGGGCGATATCTATTATGGCCTCTGGTATCCGGTGGTAATCGCGGCAATGACGCTGATCATCGGCATGATCTTCGTCAAGGATACGCTCGGTACCGACCTGCACGCCAAGGAGTAGCCGATCGGCCGATACGAGCGAAAAGCCCGGCGCGAGCGATCGCGCCGGGCTTTTTCATGTGAGATCGACGTGGAGGGCTTCAGCTCTTCCGTTGCGGGTTCTCTTCCTCGACGGCGGCCTCGTGATACCAGCCATCGGAATCGGCGTGCTCGCCGCGAAGCGCGGCAAGCTCTGCCGCGAATTTGGCCTTGGCGCCTAAATTTAAGGCAGATTTGCGCGCTGCCAGCGGGAACATCAGGATTTTCGCCGACGGACGCGATTGCGTGACTTGCATTGCCGGTCTCCCTGCTTTTCAGAAGCTTGCCGATTCAGTTCTCATCAAAATAGGTTCTGCGATTCATTTAGGCAATATGCTCATGAAAAGATCATGATTTGCCTATGATTTAAGCAGTATTGCCGTTTGGGCGATCTTGACGCATTGCTGAGACGGCTCAGCAAAATCAAAGCCTTGGCATGACCATTTTGCCGCACCCGTCGGAGGCCGAGTGGCATACGAATTGCTTTTTAATCATCGGCAGGCCGGCCTGTTTCGGCCTTGCATCGACATCGCCTGCTTGCGGTGTCCAAGCAACGAGAGGCTCTAGAATGACCAAATACAAGCTCGAGTATATCTGGCTCGATGGATACACCCCGGTCCCCAATCTTCGCGGCAAGACGCAGATCAAGGAATTCGCCGAGTTCCCGACGCTCGATCAGCTGCCGCTGTGGGGTTTCGACGGGTCCTCGACGCAGCAGGCCGAGGGGCATAGCTCCGATTGCGTGCTGAAGCCGGTCGCCGTCTATCCCGATCCGGCCCGCACCAACGGCGTGCTCGTCATGTGCGAAGTCATGATGCCCGACGGCGTTACGCCGCATGCATCCAACAAGCGCGCCACCATCCTCGACGACGAAGGCGCCTGGTTCGGCTTCGAGCAGGAGTATTTCTTCTACAAGGATGGCCGTCCGCTCGGCTTCCCCGAAAGCGGCTATCCCGCGCCGCAGGGCCCGTACTATACCGGCGTCGGTTATTCGAATGTCGGCTCCGTTGCGCGCCAGATCGTCGAGGAACATCTTGATCTCTGCCTCGCGGCCGGCATCAACCACGAAGGCATCAATGCCGAAGTGGCCAAGGGCCAGTGGGAATTCCAGATTTTCGGCAAGGGTTCCAAGAAGGCCGCCGACCAGATGTGGATGGCCCGCTATCTGATGCAGCGCCTGACCGAGAAGTACGGCATCGACATCGAATACCACTGCAAGCCGCTCGGCGACACCGACTGGAACGGCTCGGGCATGCATGCCAATTTCTCGACGTCCTATATGCGTGAAGTCGGCGGCAAGGCCTATTTCGAAGCGCTGATGGCGGCCTTCGACAAGAACCTGATGGACCACATCGCCGTCTACGGCCCGGACAACGACAAACGTTTGACCGGCAAGCACGAGACAGCGCCGTGGAACAGGTTCAGCTATGGCATCGCCGATCGCGGCGCCTCGATCCGCGTCCCGCATTCGTTCGTCAAGAACGACTACAAGGGCTATCTGGAAGACCGCCGTCCGAATTCACAGGGCGACCCCTACCAGATCGCCTCGCAGATCCTGAAGACGATCGCTTCGGTGCCGGCGAGCGCAGAGGTTTCGGCCGCTGCCTGATTCTCTTTGCGGCGTGGTCAGCTCCGCGCCGCACGCGGATGTTCATTGTGGAAAAGGCCCGGCGGAAACGCCCGGGCCTTTTTTGCCGGAACGGCGAATTCCCCCAAAAAAAGTCAGGTTGAAAAGGGACGGGCAATTTCAGCCGAACGAGAGGCTTTGGTTGACGCCTCTTGCCGCCACTCGTCTCATGCATTTCCGAGTTTCATTGAAAAAGCCCGGAAAACAGCCTGTTTCAGCTCGTCCGTACACACCGATCCTTTATATAAGCCACTGTTCATGCATCGAAATCGGCGATTTGTGCCTCCGGCAGGCGGCGTTGACAGGCCACGCCGCGGCATGCGTATTCGTCGCCTTGGGGGTTACGCCAAAGCGATGCTGTTCGAACGGGGCGGGGGTTTCGTGAACGACGGCATTGGCGGGGCGCCGGACGAGCGGGCATTGCAGCCTGAGGCAGTGCGCCGCTCGCTCCTGGCGTTCGATTGCGTCCCGAAAGGCCATCCGCCAACTTGCTCGAACGGGTTTTTTGCCACCCAATCGGAGGTCTTCTGCGGCGGCCAAGAGGGCCGGCTGCCCCAGCTGAGATGCGTCCTCCTTGAATCAGCAAAAAGCCCTTGAAGGGGGAAATCCTTCAAGGGCTTCGAAACACTATCCGAACGGAATCTTAGACCGAATAGTACATGTCGTATTCGACCGGATGCGGGGTCATTTCGAAGCGCATCACTTCGGCCATCTTGAGCTCGATATAGCTGTCGATCTGGTCGTCGTCGAAGACACCGCCGGCCTTCAGGAAGCCGCGATCCTTGTCGAGGCTCTGGAGCGCTTCGCGCAGCGAACCGCAGACGGTCGGGATCTTCTTCAGCTCCTTCGGCGGCAGGTCGTAGAGATCCTTGTCCATCGGCTGTCCCGGGTGGATCTTGTTCTTGATGCCGTCGAGGCCGGCCATCAGCATGGCGGCGAAAGCGAGATAGGGGTTCGCGCCCGGATCCGGGAAGCGGACTTCGACGCGCTTGGCTTTCGGTGAACTGCCGAATGGGATGCGGCAGGACGCCGAACGGTTGCGCGCCGAATAGGCGAGCAGCACCGGCGCCTCGTAACCCGGCACCAGACGCTTGTAGGAGTTGGTCAGCGGGTTGGTGAAGGCATTGATCGCCTTGGCATGCTTGATGATGCCGCCGATGTAGAACAGGCAGCTCTCCGACAGACCGGCATACTCATTGCCGGCGAAAGTTGGCTTGCCGCCCTTCCAGATCGACTGGTGGACGTGCATGCCCGAGCCGTTGTCGCCGAAGATCGGCTTCGGCATGAAGGTCGCCGTCTTGCCATAGGCATTGGCGACCTGGTGCACGACGTACTTGTAGATCAGCATCTTGTCGGCGTTGCGGACTAGCGTGTCGAACTTGATGCCGAGTTCGTGCTGGGCGGCGGCCACCTCATGGTGATGCTTTTCGACGCGCACGCCCATTTCGGCGAGCACCGTCAGCATTTCGGAGCGCATGTCCTGTGCCGAATCGATCGGCGGCACCGGGAAATAGCCGCCCTTGATGCGCGGGCGGTGACCGAGATTGCCGGTCTCGTAATCGGTGTCGTCGTTCGACGGCAGTTCGGTCGAATCCAGCTTGAAGCCGGTGTTGTAGGGATCCGCTTTGTACTTGACGTCGTCGAACACGAAGAACTCGGCTTCCGGGCCGACATAGATGGTGTCGCCGATGCCTTCCGACTTCATGTAGGCCTCGGCCTTCTTGGCCGTGCCGCGCGGATCGCGGTTGTAGGATTCGCCCGAGACCGGATCGAGGATGTCGCACAGGATGACCATGGTCGACTGCGCGAAGAACGGATCCATGTGGACCGTGTCCGGATCGGGCATCAGTACCATATCGGACTCATTGATGGCCTTCCAGCCGGCGATCGAGGAGCCGTCGAACATGACGCCGTCGGCAAACATGTCTTCCTCGACCTCGACAACATCCATCGTCACGTGCTGCAGCTTGCCCTTCGGGTCGGTGAAGCGCAGGTCGACGAATTTCACGTCGTTGTCCTTGATCTGCTTCATGATGTCTTTGGCTGTCGTCATGTCATGTATCCCTGTGTGCTGACGTTTTTTGATGGATGACGTTTCTTAGAGGATGGCCGGTCTTAGAGGATGGCCGGCTCGGATCAAACCGCGTCCATTCCGGTTTCGCCGGTGCGGATGCGCACGACTTCCTCGATGTTGGAGACGAATATCTTGCCGTCGCCGATGCGGCCGGTCTGGGCCGCCTTGCGGATGGCCTCGATCGCGCCTTCCACGGCATCGTCGCCGAGCACGACCTCGATCTTCACCTTGGGCAGGAAGTCGACGACATATTCGGCGCCGCGGTAGAGTTCGGTGTGACCCTTCTGGCGCCCGAATCCCTTGGCCTCGGTCACGGTGATGCCTTGCAGTCCGGCCTCCTGAAGCGCTTCCTTCACTTCGTCCAGCTTGAATGGCTTGATGATCGCTTCGATCTTTTTCATGTAAAAAGTGGCCTCCACTGCCAAAGAAACGGGTTGTGAGCCCCCGCTTGCGCCTCAATCAAGCACGAACTGTGCCAGTCGGAGGGAACAGAAGCGGTGTCATACGATTTCAAAGCTATGTCACCCCCAGATGCAAATTCGCGTCATGCGCTGCATTGGAAGCGGCATGAATGGCTGTAGCCTATCCGGCACTCCTGTGCATGTCTGCCCAATATCTGGGCAAATTGCTCATCTGGTGCGCAGCTTGGTGCCTGCGATCCTTGCGCCGATCGACATGGTCATGACAGCGCCAGCTCCTCCCCGTTTGCGTCGAGCCGAAAACTGGACAATGCTTGATCGAATGCGGATCGGCAATCCATGAGCCACGAACTTCTTACTTCCGCCGAGATGGACGAGGCGGATCGGCTGACAATTGCAGCAGGTCCAACCGACGGCATTGGATTGATGCGACGTGCAGGGCAAGCCGTCGCGGCCGAAGTGCTCAGGCGCTATCCAGCGGCGGCGCACGTCCATGTGTTGTGCGGCCCGGGCAACAATGGTGGCGACGGTTATGTCGTTGCCCGGATCCTCGCCGGCAGCGGCGTCGCCACCACGGTCTGGGCGTCTGCCCCGCCGAAGCCGCATAGCGATGCGGCACTCGCCGCCGCCGAATGCCCAATCAAGCCCCGGCCGCTATCGGACTTGGATGCCGGACCCGGCTCGATCGTCGTCGATGCGCTTTACGGGGCAGGGCTGTCCAAGCGGCTGTCGGGTGAGGCCGCCAGGGCGGTCGATCTGGTCACCGACCTGCATTTGCCGGTTGTCGCGGTCGACCTGCCTTCCGGCATTGCCGGCGACAGCGGCAAGGTGCTCGGCAGGTCGTTTTCGGCCGAGCTCACAGTGACCTTTGCGCGCAAGAAGCCCGGCCATCTGCTCCTGCCCGGCCGGGAGCGATGCGGCGAGATCGTGCTTGCCGATATCGGCATTGGGCTGGAGATCATTGCAAGGCTCCAGCCCCGGACGTTCGAGAATGGACCAGCGCTTTGGTTGCGCTATTTGCCGGTGCCGGCCGTCGACGCGCACAAATACAAGCGCGGCCATGTCGGTGTCTTTTCCGGTGGCCCCAATGCCACCGGCGCGGCGCGGCTCTCTGCATTTGGCGCTGCCCGAAGCGGGGCAGGGGCGGTAACGGTCCTGTCGCCGGGCAACGCCATGCAGGTCAATGCCGCGCACCTGACCTCGATCATGCTGCGCAGGGCCGACGACGCTGCCGACATTGAGGCATTTGTCGAGGAGCGCCGGCCATCGGCCTTTGTTCTCGGGCCTGGCTTTGGCGTCGGTGAAAAAACCCAGGCGTTCGCGCTTGCGCTACTCGCGTTGGGCAAGCCAGCGGCCGCGTCCACTGGAATTGCCGGCCTGGTCTTCGACGCCGACGCGATCACTTCGTTTCGTGAGGTGCCAGATGTCTTGTTCGAAGCCGCCCGCGGGCCAAACGCGCCCGCGCTGGTGATGACACCGCATGAAGGGGAGTTCGCCAGGCTGTTTCCTGGCATCGCCGATGACAATGCCTCATCGAAGCTTGACAAGGCACGCGCGGCGGCAGCGCGCGCCAATGCCGTCATCGTCTACAAGGGCGCCGATACGGGGATCGCCGCTCCGGACGGCAGGGCAGCGATCAATTCCAATGGCGCGGCCTGGCTTGCCACCGCTGGGTCGGGCGATGTGTTGTCCGGCATCACGGCCGGACTGCTTGCGCAAGGCATGCCGGCCTTCGAAGCGGCCTGCGCGGCGGTCTGGATTCACGCCGAGACCGGCAGTCGGTTCGGGCCGGGGCTGGTCGCCGAGGATTTGCCGCAGGCGATGATGCCGGTGCTGCGCGAACTGGTTGCTGCCGGAGGCGGGCGCTGATCAACCGCGATGCCCGCGACACCAGCTCACAGCGGAATGTTGTCGTGCTTCTTCCAGGGGTTCTGCATATCCTTGTTGCGCAGCATGCGAAGCGCCCGGGCGATACGGCGGCGGGTCGAGTGCGGCATGATCACCTCGTCGACATAGCCGCGCTCGGCGGCTACGAACGGCGACAGGAAGCGGTCCTCGTAAGCCTTTGTATGGGCAGCGATTTTTTCGGCATCGCCGATGTCCTTGCGGTAGATGATCTCGACCGCGCCTCTCGCCCCCATAACGGCGATCTGCGCCGTCGGCCAGGCATAGTTCATGTCGCCGCGCAGATGCTTCGACGCCATGACGTCGTAGGCGCCGCCATAGGCTTTGCGGGTGATGACGGTGATCTTCGGCACGGTCGCCTCGGCATAGGCGAAAAGCAGCTTGGCGCCATGCTTGATCAGGCCGCCATACTCCTGCGCCGTGCCGGGCAGAAAACCGGGAACATCGACGAAGGTGACTATCGGGATTGAAAAGCAGTCGCAGAAACGCACGAAGCGCGCCGCCTTGCGGCTGGCGTCGGAATCGAGCACGCCCGCCAGAACCATTGGCTGGTTGGCGACAAAGCCGACCGTGCGGCCCTCTACCCGGCCGAAACCGGTGACGATGTTCTTCGCAAAACTCTGCTGGATCTCGAAGAAATCACCCTCATCGGCGACCTTCAGGATCAGCTCCTTGATGTCGTAGGGCTTGTTGGCATTGTCGGGGATCAGCCGGTCGAGCGACATGTCATGGTCGGTGACCGACTGGTAGCATTCGATCTCGGGGAGCTCCGACGTATTGGAAGCTGGCAACAGGTCGACCAGCCGGCGCATCTGCAAGAGTGCTTCGACGTCATTGTCATAGGCGCCGTCGGCGATCGAGGATTTCGTTGTGTGGACGGAAGCGCCGCCGAGGCCCTCGGCGGTCACCGTCTCGTTGGTCACGGTCTTCACCACATCCGGCCCTGTGACGAACATGTAAGAGGTATCGCGCACCATGAAGATGAAATCGGTCATCGCGGGCGAATAGACGTCACCGCCGGCACAAGGGCCCATGATGACGGAGATCTGCGGAATGACACCCGAAGCGAGCACATTGCGCTGGAAGATCTCGGCATACCCGCCGAGTGCGGCGACGCCTTCCTGGATGCGCGCGCCCCCGGCATCGTAGAGGCCGATGATCGGCGCGCGATTGCGCAGCGCCATCTCCTGCACCTTGATGACCTTTTCGGCATGGGCTTCCGACAGCGAGCCCCCGAACACCGTGAAATCCTTGGCGAAGAGATAGACCGGCCGGCCGTTGACCGTGCCCCAGCCGGTGACGACGCCATCGCCTGCGATCTTGGTCTTCTCCATGCCGAAGTCGGTCGAGCGGTGCTCGACATACATGTCGAACTCCTCGAAAGAACCCTCATCGAGGAACACCTCGATGCGTTCGCGCGCTGTGAGCTTGCCCTTCTTGTGCTGGGCGTCGATGCGGGCCTGGCCGCCACCCATGCGGGCGATGTCACGCCGCCGCTCGAGTTCCTTCAGCACGTCTTTCATCGCTCGGTCCCCAGAAAACGGAAGCTGCGTTTGTGGTAATGATGCCCGTCGGGGAGCGCAAGCGTCGGCTTTTGGCTGGTTTTTGCTGCACCGCAACATCGCGCCTCTTGCATTCCGGGGCGAACTCAGCCATATGCAACCCATAGGCGCTTGGGCCGGGAGATTCCGGCCTTCTCGACAAATGAGACTGGTTGCGTCTGTTTTCCCTCTTTCCGGTATATCGGCCCCTCTTTCCGGTACATCACAAAGTGGCGAAAAAGCCCCGTGGCATGATGCCTGCGGGCACGACAGCGCAGCCGAGTGGACGCACGTGTCCGCCCGCCTTGTCGTTTCATATCAAATTTTCGACGGCAGGTTGCGCCCTGCCGCGATTGACGTTTGCGGCCAGAGGCCGCGTGAAAGAAGATTATTTTGACCAACGAAAACACTTTGCCCGGCAACGACACCGCGGAACTCTCCGGTTTCGCGGCGCTGGGAATTACGGGTGCGCTGCTCAAGGCCACCCACAATGCCGGATTCGCCGAACCGAAGCCGATCCAGATGCAGGCCATCCCGCCGCAGCTGGAAGGCCGTGACATTTTCGGCATCGCGCAGACCGGCTCCGGCAAAACCGCGGCCTTTGCGCTGCCGATCCTATCGAAGATCATCGCGCTAGGCACCAAGCGGCGCGCCAAGACGACCCGCGCGCTGATCCTGGCGCCGACCCGCGAACTCGCGGTGCAGATCGAGGACACCATCAAGATCCTCGCCAAGGGCGCGCATGTCTCGACGGCACTCGTGCTGGGCGGCGTCTCGCGCTTCAGCCAGGTGAAGAAGGTTGCTCCCGGCGTCGATATCCTCATCGCCACGCCCGGTCGCTTGACCGACCTCGTGCGCGAGGGCGACCTCATCCTCTCCGACACCAAATGGCTGGTGCTGGACGAGGGCGATCGCATGCTCGACATGGGCTTCATCAACGACGTCAAGCGCATTGCCAAGGCGACCGCGCCCGATCGCCAGACGGCGCTCTTCTCGGCCACCATGCCGGACGAGATCGCTGAACTCGCCAAGGGCCTCCTGAAGAACCCTGTCCGTGTCGAAGTCTCGCCGCAAAGCACTGCGGCCGCCGAAATCGTCCAGGGCGTCGTCTTCGCCCGCACCAAGCAGAAGCGCCAGGTGTTGTCGACGATGCTCGCCGATGAGGCGATGAAGTCCGTCATCATCTTTTCGCGTACCAAACATGGTGCGGACCGGGTGACCAAGGACCTCGAGCGCGACGGCTTCAAGGCCGCCGTTATCCACGGCAACAAGTCGCAGAATGCCCGTCAGAAGGCGCTGAATGATTTCCGCGACGGTTCGGTGCGCATCCTGGTCGCGACCGACATCGCCGCGCGCGGCATCGACGTGCCCGGCATCAGCCATGTCGTGAATTTCGACCTGCCGGACGAGGCTGAAAGCTACGTCCACCGCATCGGCCGCACCGGTCGCAACGGGATGGATGGCATCGCGATCACGCTTTGCGATCCTTCGGAGAACAGCAAGCTGCGCCAGGTCGAGCGGATCATCCGCACCAAGCTGCCTGTTGTTGCCGACCATCTCGGCAGCCCCGATCCGGCACGCAATCCGGCGGAAAAGAACGAGCGCTTCGAACCCGCCAATGATCGCAGCGACCGCAATGGGCGTCGCGACGGCCGGCGACCGGGCGGCGAGAAGAAGCAGAACAACGGCTTCGGCAACAAGCGTTTCGGCGACAAGCCAGCCTTTGCCGGCGAACGCAAGCCCGAAGGCGCCAAGCCCTTCAAGGGCAACAACAAGCGCCGCTTCGGCGGCAAGCGTCCGGCGGCGCGAGCTGCTTAATACGCCTTATGCAGTTGGCCAACCCTTGATGGTTGGCTGGTGACTGACCAACAAAGAAAGGGGCTGATGAAGCAATGCTTCATCAGCCCTTTTCGTCTCCGAACCTTACTTCGCCACCGCCTCGACCCAGACAGCAATCCGTTGCGCCAGGAAAGCCGTGGTGGATGGCGACAGCGCGTCGCCGGCGATGACATGATTGTCGGGATCGCCACTGCTTTCGATGGGGACCAGCTCATGCGGGCCACCCCAGCGCGCGGCGATTTCGCGGGTACGGTCGGCCCGCACCACTCTGTCCAAATCCGAGAAGATGAACAAAGCCGGGATGGTCGCCTTCTCCACGGGCGCGCCATAGGCTAGCTCCGTCAGGGCCTGCATCGGCATTGTCGCTGCGATCGGATATCTGGTGGTCCAGAATTTCTCATGCAGCGCGTTGCGCGGCGCGAAGTTGCGTTCCCTGCCGGCGACGAGTTCGGCGATCTGCTTTCCCCATGGCATGGTCAGGACCTCGGCGCCGGATGCCTTCACGCCGAAATTGGGCGAGATGAATGCAATGGCCGCCACGCCCTCGGATGCACCGGCCTGCGTCGCCGCCCAGGCCGCCAGCGAGCCGCCGGTCGACGTTGAGATGACGATCACCTTGTCGCCGATCGCCCGGCCGATGGCGAGCGCCTCCTCATAGTCGTTGATCCAGGCATTGACACTGCCTTGCGTCATCGCCGCGCCGTCCTGGCCGTGACCGGTGAGGCGGGTGTAGAACAGGTTGGCGTCGAGCTGGTCGGCAACGTCGTCGGGCAAGGGCCGGACCTCGCCCTTCGATGCGGAAAAGCCATGGATGTAGACGATCGACAGCGGCGTCTTGGCGTGCACCATCGGGTTCGCCCAGACGATCTCCTTCTCCAGCCCGTCGCGAATACCGGGCATGGCGGCTTCAACCTTTGCCACATAGGCTTGTGGGTCGTCACCGATGACGGAAGGATCGAAACGGATCGTGGTGTCGACGGGTACGCGTGGACCCAATACGGAGGCCAGTGCGAGGATGGCGATCAGGCCCAGCACAGCAAACACGATCCGTCGCCCCATCGCAGACTCCACGCAACAACATTCAAGCTATGGTGGTGGCCATGCACAGGCAACGGCCGTTCAGGCAGCCAAGCCACCAATCCTGTGGGCATCTACTTGTTGGGCGCTTTGCGCTCATAATACAGCGGCCGTGCCTTCCAGCTGGTCGTCAGGTTGATCACCCATCTGCATAAAGGCCTTGGCAGCATGCCAAGAATTTTCAGCGGCCAGCTCGTTCTATACGGGAAGGTGACTTCGAAGCCGCCGGACTTGATTCCTTTCATCATGCGGCGCGTCGCACGGCCAACCGGCATCAGGCCCGGCATCGGCAGCATGTTCTTTTCGGTCAGTGGCGTGTCGACGAAACCGGGGTTTACCACCTGGACGCGGATGTTCATCTTGTCGAAATCATATTTCAGCGACTCGGCCAGGATGTTGATCGCCGCCTTGGTGCCACCATAGGCCGCCGTGGTCGGCCAGCCGAAATAGGCGGTCACCGAGCCGACCAGAACGACATGGCCACGCGCGCGCACCCGCATATACTCGACCACAGGCACCAGCCCATTGATGATGCCGAAATAGTTGACCTCGAAGGAGCGGCGGAAGTCCTTGACGACGAGCGACTCTCCAGGTGTCGCGATGTAGTGTCCGGCATTGAAGATGGCGAGCACGATCGGCCCGAGGTCCTTCTCGATCGCCGCCACCGTCTTTGCCATGCGCGGCTCGTCGGTGACGTCGCAGGGAAAGGACACGACCTTGCCCGGCATCTGTGCGGTCTCGACGATGAGCGTGTCGATCGGATCGTCGTCCAGCGCTGTCACCGCCACCGCATACCCTTGTGACGCCAGATCCTTGGCCAGCGAGCGGCCGATGCCGCTGCTGCCGCCCGTGACCCATGCGACGCCGTGTTTCGGATCGGCCCGATAGAGTGTCATGCTTGCGCCCCGCCGAGTTATTAGTGTCTTGCTCTAGCGGTGGAGAAATCGAATGAAAAGGGTGCTTCTCGACGCCAGGTGCAAATGGTCCCCAGCGACATCCATGCACCGCAGCGCCGGAAATGCGACTGGACCAGACGAATTCTTGCCTTGAAACCGAAGCGTTGGGTTTCTAGGGTTTCGGCGCACGTACACAAGGAATCCTGAATGCCCCGTTCTGTGATCGACGCGATCGGCAACACGCCTCTGATCCGCCTCAATAAAGCTTCCGAAGAGACCGGCTGCGAGATCCTGGGCAAGGCCGAGTTCATGAATCCGGGCCAGTCGGTCAAGGATCGCGCCGGGCTGTTCATCATCCGCGATGCCGAACAACGTGGCCTGTTGAAGCCGGGCGGTGTCATCGTCGAGGGGACGGCCGGCAACACCGGCATTGGGTTGACGCTCGTCGCCAAGGCACTCGGCTATCGCACGGTCATCGTCATCCCGGATACGCAGAGCCAGGAAAAGAAGGACACGATCAGGTTGCTCGGCGCCGAACTGATCGAAGTGCCCGCCGTGCCTTACAAGAACCCCAACAATTATGTGAAGCTGTCGGGGCGGCTGGCCGAGCAGATGGCGAGAACTGAGCCGAACGGCGCCATCTGGGCCAATCAGTTCGACAATGTCGCCAACCGCGATGGTCATATCCGTACCACGGCCGAGGAAATCTGGGCCCAGACCGGCGGCAAGGTCGACGGTTTCGTCTCGGCGGTGGGTTCGGGCGGAACGCTGGCCGGTGTCGGGCTCGGTTTGAGGGCCAGGAGCAAGAACGTCAAGATTGCGCTCGCCGATCCTCTCGGCGCCGCCCTCTACAGTTTCTATACCAGCGGCGAATTAAAGTCCGAAGGCAGTTCGATCACCGAAGGCATCGGGCAGGGGCGCATCACCGCCAATCTCGAAGGCTTCACGCCTGACTTCTCCTACCAGATCAAGGATGAGGACGCGCTGCCGATCGTCTTCGACCTGATCCAGGAGGAAGGCCTGTGCGTCGGCGGCTCGACTGGCATCAACATCGCCGGCGCGATGCGGCTGGCCAGGGAATTGGGCCCGGGCCACACCATCGTGACGATCCTCTGCGACTACGGCACGCGCTATCAGTCGAAGCTGTTCAACCCGGAATTCCTGCGCGACAAGAAGCTTCCTGTGCCGGGCTGGATGGAACTGCAGAGCAAGATCTCGGTGCCGTTCGAAAAGGTCGCGTGATGGCGCACAAGACAGAAGCGCTGTTTCGCGACGATGCCTATCTCAGGACGGCTGACGCCACGGTCGTCGCCATCAATGAGCGCGGCGGCATCATCCTCGACCGGACGATCTTTTATGCCACTTCTGGCGGCCAGCCGGGCGATAGCGGCACGTTGGAGTGTGCCAACGGCAGCCGCATCGAGATCGCCGCCACGATTACAGGCGAAACCAAGGACGAGATCATCCACGTGCCGGCGCCCGCGCAGGCGGCACTGGCCGTTGGCGAGCGGGTGAAGCTGGCAATCTTCTGGGAGCGGCGGCACCTGCTGATGCGCATGCACGCTGCCTGCCACCTGCTGACAGTCGTCTGCCCGTTCCCGATCACCGGTGCGGCGGTTTCCGAGGACGACAGCCGTGTCGATTTCGACATTCCGGACGCCAGCTTCACCAAGGAAGATGTGACTGCCGGCATGATGGACCTGGTGAGGGCTGATCATCCCATCTTCACCAGGCTGATCAGCGACGAGGAATTGGCCGCCAATCCCGGCCTGGTGAAATCCAAGAATGTCCGACCGCCCGTTGGCACGGGCAATATCCGCCTCGTCTGCATCGGCGAAAGCGCCTCGGTGGACAGCCAGCCCTGCGGTGGCACGCATGTGAAAAGCACCGGCGAAATCGGCGAGATCCACATCGGCAAGATCGAGAAGAAAGGCCGGGAGAACAGGCGCTTCCGCATCCGCTTCGGCCCCATGCCGGCGAACTGAACAGACAGACACCGTCAAAAGGCGGTAGGAGAGAAAATGGCCGAAGACAGTCCTTTCACCGTCGACGCTGACTGGCTGCAGGAGCGCTTGGGCCAGCCGGGCCTAACGATCATAGATGCCTCCTGGTATCTGCCGGCGCAAAAACGCGACGCGCGCGCCGAGTATGATGCTGCCCATATTCCAGGCGCCCGTTTCCTGGACCAGGATGCCGTTTCGGATCCCGACGCCGCCATGCCGCATACGCTGGCATCGCCGCAGCATTTCGCCCAGTATGTCGGCTCAATGGGCGTTTCGGCCGATGACACCATCGTCGTTTATGATGGCCCAGGTTTCTTCTCGGCGCCCCGGGCATGGTGGATGTTCCGCATCATGGGCGTCTTCCAGACCTATATTCTGGACGGCGGTTTCGACAACTGGAAGGCGTCCGACCGGCCGGTAACAGCCGAGCCGACCAAGATCGCGCCAAGCGTCTTTCATGCTGATTTCGATGCCGGTCGCGTCGTCGGTTTGGCCGACATGCGCCGGATCGTCGATACGAAAGCAAGCCAGATTGCCGACGCCAGGGGACCCGGCCGCTTTACCGGTGCCGAGCCCGAGCCCCGCGCTGGCATCCGCTCCGGCCATATGCCGGGCGCACGCAACATCCCTTATTCGGCGCTTTCCGAAAACGGCAGGCTGCTGCCGAAGGACCGTTTGCGCGAGGTGATAGAGAACTCCGGTATCGACCTGTCCAAACCAGTGGTCACATCCTGCGGCTCCGGCGTCACCGCTGCGGTGGTCACGCTGGCGCTGGAGACGCTTGGCCACACCGACAACAGGCTTTATGACGGCTCATGGACCGAGTGGGGCGGGCTGTCCGATACGCCGGTCGTGACCGGCCCAGCGAATGCCGGCAAGGAATGAATTGATGGAAAACGGCGTGCTGCAGGATATTGAAGTCACGGTGACTTTTCTGGAGATGCATGCCCCACAGGCCGCCTCGCCACCGGTGCCCTACAACCGTCAGGTCGCACTGCTGAAGACCAGGGATATTCCCTTGCATTTCTACCGCTACCTGATGGACCGGGTGGGGCGCAAATGGCACTGGGTGAATGTTCTAAGGCTGAATGACGACGAGCTGTCGGCCGGAATCCACCGCGAGGATCGCGACATCAGGGTGCTCTATCTCGACGGTTCGCCGGCAGGCTTCTTCGACCTCAAGCCGCATCTGCCCGAGGAAGTCGAACTCGCCTATTTCGGCATGATGGAACACGCCACCGGGCAAGGCATCGGCCGCTGGTTCCTTGGCTCGGCGATTGCGGCGGCGTGGTCGTATGGGCCGAAACGGGTGACGGTGCAGACCTGCACGCTCGACCACCCCGCAGCGCTGCCGCTCTACCAGAAGCTCGGTTTCAAGCCGGTCGCTCAGAAGAAAGAGGTCGTGCATCCCCTACCTTTCGCCGAGCGCTCGGCCAGCGTCATGCGGCCGTAACTCCAGCCGGAATCTGAACCGCCGCTTCGACGATTTCATCAAGTGATTTGTCGCACTGATTAGCCGGCTTATGTCTGAAGATGCCGGGGATCCCATCGAAGGTCTACGGGGACCTATCCTCACATCGGATCGGTTCCCGGATGCTTGGCGGGAATCGGGTGGGAAGCCCTGTCGCGAGCGGGTAATTTCCGGTCGACAGCAGCGGAGATCTTGCCATGACCATCCAGTTCACAGCTCTGCCGACCGAAGATGTAAGGGCCCTGCAGCGCGGCGGTCCCGATGCCTATGGCCAGACGCCCGAGCGGAAAATCTCTGACGGTGATGGCATGCCTTGCCGGCATTGCCTTAGGAATATCGCCGCCGGGGATGTCTACCTAATCCTCGCCTACCGGCCATTTCCGAACCCTCAGCCCTACGCTGAAACAGGGCCGATCTTCCTGCATGCCCAGGAGTGCGAGCGTGCCGCCGGGGCAGGACTGCCGCCCGAGATTCTCGATAGCCCGGACTATATCGTGCGCGGCTATGGCAGCGATGATCGTATCGTCTACGGTAGCGGTGGCGTCATCCCGACCCAAGCAATTGCCGCACGAGCCGAGACCTTGTTCGAGCGTGAAGACATTGCCTATGTGCATGTCCGCTCGGCGCGCAACAATTGCTACCAGTGCCGTATCGAGCGCGCATGAGATGCAACGATTGCCGATAGAAAGCTTCTGTCGCACTGCTGTCGCATGGACGCGCTAGAAAGCCGTTGTCGATCGATTGGCCGACCGCGGATGAACCGGCGGCAAATCTCGATATCGAGGAAGCGGGGCTTTGGCTCCGCTTTTTTGTTGCCTGCACCGATCGCTCAAGAAAAAACCCGCCGGTTTGAGCCGGCGGGGACTGAAGGAAGCTTTCGGGTGTATTAAGCCGCGAGCACTGCCTTCGGCTCGACCAGTTCATAGCCGAGCGCTTCGGCGACCGCGCGGTTGGTGATCTTGCCCTTGTGGACGTTGAGGCCGTTGCGCAGGTGATGGTCGTCGACCAGGGCCTTCAGGCCCTTGTCGGCGAGCTGCAGGCCATAGTGCAGCGTTGCGTTATTCAGCGCATGGGCCGAAGTGACCGGCACCGCACCAGGCATGTTGGCGACGCAGTAGTGGATGACACCGTCGACCTCGTAGGTGGGTTCGGCATGGGTGGTCGCGTGCGAGGTCTCGAAGCAGCCGCCTTGGTCGATGGCGACATCGACCAGTACCGAGCCCTTTTTCATGCCGGACAGCATTTCGCGGGTGACGAGCTTCGGCGCGGCAGCGCCCGGGATGAGCACGGCGCCGACGACGATGTCGGCCGAGAAGCATTCTTCCTCGAGCGCCTCGACGGTCGAATAACGGGTGTGGACCCGGCCGGCGAAGAGGTCGTCGAGTTGGCGCAGACGCGGGATCGAGCGGTCGATGATGGTGACATCTGCGCCAAGGCCGGCGGCCATGCGGGCCGCGTGGAGGCCAACAACGCCGCCGCCGAGCACGGTGACCTTGCCGGGCAGCACGCCGGGCACGCCGCCGAGCAGCACGCCGCGGCCGCCATTGGCCTTCTGCAGCGCCGTGGCGCCGGCCTGGATCGACAGGCGGCCAGCGACTTCCGACATCGGCGCCAGAAGCGGCAGCCCGCCACGGTCGTCGGTCACGGTTTCATAGGCAATCGCGGTGACGCCCGAAGCGAGCAGGCCCTTGGTCTGTTCCGGATCCGGGGCCAAGTGGAGATAGGTGTAGAGGATCTGGCCTTCGCGCAGCTGTACCCACTCATTGGGCTGCGGCTCCTTGACCTTGACGATCATGTCCGACTTGGCGAACACGTCGGCGGCCGTCTTGGCGATGGTGGCGCCGGCGGCGCGATAGGCATTGTCATCGGCGCCGATGCCGGCGCCCGCGCCGGCCTCGACCAGAACTTCATGGCCATGGGCGACATATTCGCGGACCGAGCCCGGCGTGAGGCCGACACGGTATTCGTGATTCTTGATTTCCTTGGGGCAGCCGACGCGCATTTTCTTCTCCTGATCCGGGCCCTTTTGGGCTCACTCCCTGTATGGACGCAGTGAACCATGAATCGGCGCGCAGGTGTTTGCGAATGCGCTTGCAGGAGCGCGCGTCCTTCGATAATCGTTGCGAAAAATGTACCGATATTCGCAGGAATCACGAAGAATGCCGCTCGACAGGATTGATATCGCCATTCTGGAGACATTGCAGAAGGATGGCCGGATGCCGAACGCGGCCCTTGCCGAAAAGGTCGGCCTGTCGCAGTCGGCCTGTTCGCGCCGGCTCGACAATCTGGAAAAATCCGGAACCATTCGCGGCTACCACGCCCGGCTGTCCAATGCAGCCCTTGGCCACCAGATGACGGCGATCGTCCACATATCGCTCTCCGGCCAGTTCGAGAAGACGCTGTCGGACTTCGAAGCGGCGATCAAACGCTGTCCGAACGTACTGTCGTGCCACCTGATGTCGGGCGAGTACGATTATATCCTGAGGATCGCGGCGAAGGATCTCGTCGACTACGAGCGCATCCACAAGGAATGGTTGTCCGCGATGCCGCACGTAACGAAGATCAATTCGTCCTTCGCCTTGCGCGAAATCGTCGACCGGACGGCCATGGGGTTGAAGCCGGAAATGGCTTAGAGCCCGGCCGAGACCTCGTTCCTATGCCCATCTGAAGGCGTTTTCTGCGCTTCCGGTGCTCATGGACCCAAATGTCCGCTGCGCTCCGGTTCTCGAAACACCTCCATATGACTCACATGACCGAGCTTCGAAACGGGCTCTAACTTACGCCGTGGCAGCCTCCGTCACGATCCGGTCCATGGGGATGTCGTGCCACTGCGGATAGATGGTGGCGATGCGCTGCAATTCGTAGCCGACGCCGATGACCAGTGGCTTGAACGACATGGCGGCCAGCGTGCGGTCGAAGAAGCCGCCGCCATAGCCCAGCCGATAGCTTGCCGGATCAATGCCGACAATGGGCGAGATCACGATGTCCGGCAGCACCGGATCGCCTTCGGCCGGGATCGGGATGTTCCACACCCCTTTCTCCAGCCGGTCGCCCGGTTTGTAGGCGCGAAAGATCAACGGCTGACCCTTTTCGACAACGATGGGCAACGCGGTGCGGCCGCCTTGCGCGTTGATCGACGCCATCCATGGCCGCAAATCCGGCTCGCCGCGAAACGGCCAGTAGAGGCTGACCATCCGGCCTGCTACGCCACCGATCACTGCCTCGAGGCCTTCCGCGATGCGTTGCGACATTGCCGTTCGCGCTTCGGCGGAAACGGCAAGGCGCGCCGCGATCAGACGCTCACGCTCGGCCTTGCGCCAGCGCCTGACGTCGGTCCAGTCGCTGAGCGGTGGTTGGAACGCGGGATCGAGCTCATGCAGGAAGCAGGGTGGCGAGGCATACTGTGCCGGACCCTGTTCGTCATGATCTTTAGCCATGCCTCACCTCATCTCGCGTTCGATGACGCTATACCTCGCGATACGATACAACATGCGCATTCACGACATGGCACGACGAGTCTCGCGCACTGTCCTGCCATTGTTGCATTGCACAAAAATACCTACATCTAGGCAGGCAATCTAGCCCATCCAAGGGTGAACGAAATGAGCGATGCCAGACACCATGTCGTCGTCGTCGGCGCCGGGTTCGGTGGCCTTGAATTCACCCGCGCGCTGGCCGGTGTACCAGTGCGCATCACCATGATCGACAAGCGCAACCATCATCTGTTCCAGCCGCTGCTCTATCAGGTGGCAACCACGGCGCTGGCGACCTCGGAGGTTGCCTGGCCGATCCGCCATCTCCTGCGCAAGCGCAAGGATGTGACCACGCTGCTGGCCAATGTCACGGGAGTCGACCGGGCCGGCAAACGTGTTTTGCTCGACGATGGCAGCACCGTCGCCTACGACACGCTGGTGCTCGCCACCGGCGCGCGCCACGCCTATTTCGGCCATGACGAATGGGAGCCTTTCGCACCGGGCCTGAAGACATTGGAGGACGCCACCACCATTCGGCGCCGCATTCTTCTGGCCTTCGAGCAGGCGGAGCGGGAACCCGACCCCGCTAGGCGCCAGGCGCTGCTGACCATTGCCATCGTCGGCGGCGGGCCGACCGGCGTCGAACTTGCCGGAACCATTGCCGAACTGGCGCATGACACGCTGCGCGGCGAATTCCGCAACATCGATACGCGCCAGACGCGCGTGGTGCTGATCGAGGCCGGCGACCGCATTCTGGCCAATTTCGCGCCGACGCTCTCCGACTATGCCGGGAAGGCGCTCGAACGGCTTGGTGTTGTGGTCGAGCTTGGCCGGGCCGTCACGCGCTGCGATGCCGAAGGCGTGGTTTTTGGCGACACGGTTCTGCCGGCACGCACGATCCTGTGGGCAGCCGGCGTCGCCGCTTCGCCCGCCGCCGAATGGTTGGGAGCGAAGGCGGACCGAGCCGGCAGGGTCTTGGTCGAGCCTGATCTCAGTGTGCCCGGCAGCCCGGAAATTTTTGTCATCGGCGACGCAGCGCTTGTGCTGCGGCCCGACGGACGGCCGGTGCCCGGCGTGGCACCTTCCGCCAAGCAGGAGGGACGGCATGTTGCCGCGACCGTCAAGGCCAGGCTTGCCGGCGACACGAGCCCGCGGCCTTTCCATTACAAGCATGCCGGTGATCTGGCGACGATCGGCAAGCGCGCGGCCGCGATCGATTTCGGCTGGATCAAGCTGACCGGCTGGCTCGCCTGGTGGCTCTGGGGCATCGCCCACATCTATTTCCTGATCGGTTTCCGCAACCGGCTTGCGGTTTCGCTGAGCTGGCTATGGATCTACGTCACAGGCCAGCGCAGCGCCCGGCTGATCACCCAGGGCGACGACGACAAGATCTGACTTTCTTCACCGCGCTTTTCATCGGGCCGTCATCTGTAGCTGATGGATTGGCGTGCCGATGCGCGCGACTTCTTGAGTGGACTTGAGCCGGTTTCAGCGCGAAGTTCGCCTCGGGGCAGGGCTTGTCAGGTCGTCGAAGTAAGGAGAAAACATGTCGCAACTGCTCCGTCCCGTCTCTCGCCGTGGTCTCCTTGCGGGGGCCGCTGCCACAGGGGCGCTGATCATGCTTCATCCCTTCTCCGCCCGTGCGCAGGCCAACCAGGCGCATCTGAGAATCATGGAAACCACCGATATCCATGTGAACGTGCTGCCCTATGATTACTACGCCGACAAAGCCAATGATACGATGGGCCTGTCGCGCACGGCGTCCCTGATCGACGCCGTCCGCAAGGAAGCCGCGAATTCGATGCTGATCGACAATGGCGACCTTTTGCAGGGCAATCCGATGGGCGACTACATCGCCTATGAGAAGGGCCTGAAGGAGGGCGATCTCCATCCGATCATGAAAGGCATGAACCTGCTCGGCTATGAGTGTTCGACACTTGGCAACCACGAATTCAACTACGGCCTGTCCTTTCTGGACAAGGTACTGGCCGGCGCCAATTTCCCGTTCGTCTGCGCCAATCTCATCCGGGGCACCGAGCTTGCCGCCAACCCGCGCGACGACAAGCTCTACCTCAAGCCCTACATAATCCTGGACAAGAAGATTAAGGACGGGTCAGGCGCGGAACAGCCGATCAGGATCGGCATCATCGGTTTCGTACCGCCCCAGATCATGATCTGGGACCTCAAGAATCTCGAAGGCAACGTCAAGACGCGCGACATCGTCGAGGCGGCGAAGGCCTGGGTGCCGCAGATGAAGGAGGAGGGTGCCGATATCGTCATCGCGCTCTCGCATTCCGGCATCGACGTCAAACAGGGTGACATGATGGAGAACGCCTCGTTCTTCGTCGCCGGCGTCGAAGGCATCGACGCCGTCTTCACCGGCCACCAGCACCTGGTCTTCCCCGGCAAGAAGGATTTCCAGGCGCTAGAGGGCGTTGACGCACAGAAGGGGACGCTGCAAGGCAAACCCGCCGTCATGGGCGGTTTCTGGGGCTCGCATATGGGCCTGATCGACCTGATGCTGGAACGCGACGGGTCGAAGTGGAAAGTGGTCTCGGCGACATCGGAGGCGCGGCCGATCTTCGAGCGTGTCGACAACAAGAACAAGCCGATCGTCCCGGACGACAAGCGCATCATTGCCGCTGTCGAGCAGGACCACGAGGCGACGCTCGCCTATGTGCGCCGCCCTGTCGGCAAGACCTCGGCGCCGCTCTATTCCTATTTCGCGCTGGTGGCCGATGATCCGTCGGTGCAAATCGTCAACCAGGCGCAGAGCTGGTATCTCAAGGATATCCTGAAGAGCACCCAGTGGAAGGACGTGCCGATGTTGTCGGCGGCGGCGCCCTTCAAGGCTGGCGGGCGCAGCGGCGCCGACTACTACACCGACGTGCCGGTGGGCGACATCGCAATCAAGAACGTCGCCGACCTCTATCTCTATCCGAACACGGTTCGCGCGGTTGAGATCACGGGTGCGCAGGTGAAGGAATGGCTGGAGATGTCGGCCGGCATCTTCAAAAAGATCGAGGCAGGGAAGGCTGACCAGCCGCTGATCGACCCTGAATTCCCCTCCTATAATTTCGATGTCATCGATGGCGTCAGCTACAGGATAGACCTGTCGCAGCCGCCGAAATACGATTCGAAGGGCGGCGTCGCCAATGCCGGTTCCAATCGAATTGTCGACCTGAAATTCGACGGCAAGCCGATTGATCCAGCAGCGAAATTCATCGTTGCGACCAACAACTATCGTGCCGGCGGCGGTGGCAATTTTCCCGACATCAATGCCTCGAAGATCATCTACGAGGCGCCTGACACCAACCGCGACGTCATCGTCCGCTACGTCATCAGCCAAGGCACCATCAACCCGACGGCGGATGGCAACTGGTCGTTCGCGCCGTTGCCGGGAGCCAGCGTCGTCTTCGAGACAGGCGTCAAGGCAAAGGACTTCATTGCCGATGTGAAGTCGCTGAGGATCGAGCCTGCCGGCGAGGGCGAAGCTGGTTTTGCCAGATATCGCATTTTTCTCTGATAAGGCCGTCAAAGCCGGATGCGGTCAGTCTTGGCCGCATCCCCAGGCCTCCAGTCAGCTCTTTGGAGGGTGGGCGGCGCGGATCGCCCTTGATCACCGGCATGACAAGATCCAGCGCATCCGTGGAAAAGCCGCTGTCAGCCTGGCCAGCCTTACGCCTTGTAGACCACCTGGCGCACGTCGATATAGCTGGTGCGAAAACCGGCCTCGCAATAATGCAGGTAGAATTCCCAGAGCTTCTTGAAACGATCGTCGAAGCCGAGCGGCACGATCTTTTCCCACGATCCCCGGAAACGCTGGCGCCATTCGGAAAGCGTGCGGGCATAGTCCTCGGGGAAAACGCGTTCGCGTAGATGGGCAAGGCCGTGCGTTGCGCCAAGCGACTTCAAGATGGACGGCGTCGGCAGCATGCCGCCCGGGAAGACGTAGCGCTGGATGAAATCCGGCCTGGCGCGGTAGGTGTCGTAGGCGGCTTCGTTGATGGTGATGATCTGCAGCCCCGCGGTGCCGTCGGGCTTCAGGCAAGCCTTCATCTTGGAGAAGAATACCGGCCAGTATTTCTCGCCGACAGCCTCGAACATCTCAATCGAGGCGATGCGATCGTAAGTGCCGGTTTCATCGCGGTAATCTTGCAGCTTGATGTCGACCTTGTCGGCAAGCCCGGCCTTGACGATGCGTGCCTTGGCGAAATCGTGCTGCTCGCGGCTGATGGTCAATCCGGTAACCCGGCAGCCGATTTCGCGCGCCGCGAATTCGGCAAAGCCGCCCCAGCCGCAGCCGATCTCCAGCACATGATCCTTGCCACTTATGCCCGTATCCCTGGCCAGCTCCCGGTATTTGGCGGCTTGGGCGCTCTCGAGATCGTTGGCGCCATTGGCATAAAGCGCCGAGGAATAGGTCATGCTCGGGTCGAGCCATTCCTTGTAGAAGGCGTTGCCGAGATCGTAATGCGCCGAGATATTGCGCTTCGACCCCGTGCGGGTGTTCTCGTTGAACCAGTGGCGGATGCGCTGGACCGTGTTGATGAGCCAGCTGGCGCCGCCCGCGACGCGTTCGCCGATCGCCGAGTTGACCACAAACAGTTCGAGGAAGCTGGTGACGTCAGGGCTTTCCCAATCGCCGTCCATATAGGATTCGGCAACGCCGATCGTGCCGCCGGAAAAGGCGCGGCCTGGCAGACGCCAGTTCTTGAGCACGAGTTCGGCGTCGGGACCCGGCGCCTTGCCGCCGACGAGAACGGCGCGGCCGTCCGGCATCCTGACCTTCAGCGATCCGCGCGGCAGGCTCATGGCCGCCGACAGCACCATGCGCGCCTTGGCCGGCAGGCCCTTGACGATCTCGGCGAAATTGAATTCATCGAGCCTGACCGCTTCGCTCGGCACTATGCCGTGATGTTCCCCGTGTCCCATTCCATGCCCCTGGATCTCCGTGGCGTCGGCGCAATTGCCGAGCTACGGTTCCCTTGGATCATCCGCCGGGTTCGAACGCCCTTGCCTCGACCGGTAGCTTGCGGATCCGGCGACAGGCGGGCTCGAACGAAAGCGCGCCCCTTAGCCAGAGCTTCAGCGCTTCCAGTGAATGCCTGCCACAATCTTCCACGTCATGAGGGGGAACTTCAAGAGGCATGCCGAAAGCTGGGCCGTGCCACGCGGCGCCCGGCATCTGACGCCTTGCGTAAGGTCGCTGCAGCCCAATCAAAAAACGCCTATGGCAGCAGCAGCGCTAGTGCGATAGCTTTAGCCATGCGTTATGTAATTGTCATTGCCGCCATCGCGTTCTTCCTGATCTGGGACGGCCTCTACAATCAGGGCCGGTATCTCGACGTCACGGTCAGGGAGGTTTCCCATGCGGTGCGCTACGTCACCGGCAAGACCTAGACATCCCCTTCAAATTGGCAGCTGAGGTCCAGAACCGATCGAGGCGCGTCGCAAGGACGTGTGGCGCCATGACCGGTTGACGCGAAGAGACCGCCGTCACAAAAGACCCCGACATTCAGATCGAGGAGGCGGGATTGATCCGGCATATCGTTTTCTTCAGCGCACGGCGCAAGGAAGATGTGGAAGCAGTTCGCGCCGGGCTGCTGGCGCTCGGCGATATTCCTCATTCCAGCCTTTTCGAGGTCACGTTGAACACCAAGGTCGACCCGCTGTCGGATGAAGTTGATGTCGTCGTCTACGCGGAATTCGCCGATGACGCGGCGCTGGCCGCCTACAAGGCGCACCCGCTCTATGCGCAGACCACCAGCAACGTCAAACCAATGCGCGAACTGCGCTATTCCGCTGATGTCGTGGCCGGAAGCTGATCCAGCGCTTGCTCCAGAAGGTGCCGTTCGCGGCGCCCCGTGAAATAACCGGGCAGCATGTGAAGGCCGCCGGGAAGGTTGATGGCCTTCCGCCAGGCCCGCAATTCGTCCAGCGCGACGAGCCGCCGCCGGCGACCAAGGTCTTGAACCGATCTTCCGAATGATGCACATCGCGCTTCCATGACCTCATCAGGCATTCATCCGCTCGATCATCTGGTTTTGCCGACACAGAGCCTCGATGCCGCGCGCGCCCGGCTCGACGCGCTTGGCTTCGTCGTCGCTCCGACCGGCGTCCATCCCTTTGGCACGGAAAACTGCTGCGTTTTCCTTGCTGACGGCACCTATCTGGAGCCGCTTGCGATTGGCAGTGAACAGGCTGCGACAGAGGCGGCTGCCGAGGGCAATGTCTTCGTTGCGCGCGACCGCCTCTATCGCGAAAGCCATGGCAACGAGGGATTTTCCGCGGTGGTTCTTGGCACGGACAATGCCGATGGCGACCATGAACGCTATGTCAAAGCTGGCCTGTCGGCGGGAGACACGCTGAGCTTCTCGCGAACCTTCACCGACGCGGCGGGCAAAAGCGATACGGCCTCGTTCAAGCTCGCCTTTGCTGCGGCTCACGGCCAAACGGACGCATTTCTTTTTACCTGCCAACGCGTCAATGCGCCGAAAGTGGACCGCGCAGCATTGCAGGCTCACCCCAACGGCGTCGACGGAATTGTCGAGGTGATTGCAATCAGCGGCGGCGCCCCAGCCGAGCAGCACCGGCTGATTTCAGTGGCGGTCAACGACCCGTCCGCCGATACGCAAGGCGGCGCTTTTCATCTGCCGAACGCGATCTTGACCGTCCTGGACGCCGCCTCTTTCACGGCGCGCTTTGGAATGCCGGCCGGGGTGCCATCAGAATTGCGCTTCGCCGCCGTGGTTTTTTCAATCCGCGACATTGACGCCGCCGCAAGCCTGCTTGCGGCCAATGCCATCGAACACGATATGTCGGGCAATGACATTATCGTGCGGCCGGCACCCGGGCAGGGCGCGGCTTTCATCTTTCGGGAGATCCAATGAGCAACCCCCTGGCGCCCAATTCGTCGGTAACCGTCGGCAATGTCGTCTTCGACAATGCGGGGCCCCTCGCGCTGATCGCCGGCCCGTGCCAGTTTGAATCGCGCCAGCACGCCTTCGATATGGCCGGTGCGCTGAAGGAACTGACCGGCAGGCTCGGCATCGGCCTCGTCTACAAGACGAGCTATGACAAGGCCAACCGCACGTCTCTTTCGGCAACGCGTGGTGCCGGCATGGACGCCGCGCTTCCCGTCTTCGATGAATTGCGCAAGGAATTCTCGCTTCCCGTGCTGACCGATGTCCACACCGAGGAGCAGTGCGCGATTGTTGCTCCGCATGTCGATGTGCTGCAGATACCGGCGTTCCTGTCGCGCCAGACCGATATGCTGGTCGCCGCCGCAAGGACGGGCAAGGTCATCAATGTCAAGAAGGGGCAATTCCTCGCGCCTTGGGACATGAAGAACGTGGTCGCCAAGATCACCGGTTCCGGCAATGCCAATGTGCTGACCACCGAGCGTGGCGCTTCTTTCGGCTACAACACACTGGTGTCGGATATGCGCGCTCTGCCTGTCATGGCCGAGATCGGCGCCCCGGTGATCTTCGACGCCACCCATTCGGTGCAGCTGCCGGGCGGGCTGGGCGGGTCGTCTGGCGGGGAGCGCCGCTTTGTCGAGACGCTGGCCCGCGCGGCCGTTGCCGTCGGCGTTGCCGGCGTCTTTATCGAGACCCATCAGGACCCCGACAATTCGACCTCTTCCGATGGTCCCAACATGGTGCCGCTGAAAGACATGCCGGCACTGCTGGAAAGGCTGATGGCCTTCGACAGGATCGCAAAGGGCTGAAAAGCCGCCGCCTTGTAGCGAACAAGCCCCGGTTATACGCTTTGTCCTGCAAATGAGCGTTTTGGCAGGAGGAAGCCAATGTCTGTCGCCCGCGTCACCGAAATCACCTCGTCGTCCAGCAAGAGCTTTCAGGACGCCATCGAGCAGGGAATTGCGCGCGCCTCGAAGACCCTGAAGAACGTCGAGGGCGCCTGGATCCAGGACCAGAAGATCGTTGTCGAGGACGGCAAGATCACCGCCTATCGCGTCAACATGAAGGTGACTTTCATCCTCGCTGAGTGATCAGGCAGCCACCAAAAAGTCGGGAACTTTCGCCCGCGCCCCTCATTGTCAGGCAGAGATCAACGACAACGAGGAGTACGATAATGACTACCCAGACAGGCCACACCGAAGCCATTGCCGCTTCGCGAGTCATCGGCACTACCGTCTACAACACCCAAGGCGACAGCATCGGCAGCATCGAGGATGTCATGCTCGACAAGACGTCGAATGGCATCATGTTCGCGGTGATCGGTTTCGGTGGCTTTCTCGGCATTAGCGAGAAGTACCACGCCATTCCTTGGGCAAGCCTCGACTATGATGAGGCAAGAGGCGGCTATGTCGTACCCTTCACCAAGGAACAGCTGAAGGCAGCGCCTGCCCATTCGATCAACGAACTGGCCGGCGCGGATGGCGAGAGCGCGCGCGACGAGTCCTATCGGTATTACAAAGTCAGGCCCTATTGGCATTGACGCCACAATCGAAAAAGGGGGTCGTTTCGACGGCCCCCTTTTCGATTCAAGGCAACGCTACTCGCTGATGTGCGAAGCCGCCAAAGGCGCAAAAGCTTTTGGCGGTGACTGCTGATTGTCGCATGACGTCAGGAACGCCGCGGCGATCAGGAACAGACTGACGATACCGCTCAACTCAGACATGGCGAAACTCCTCCTGTTTCGCCCCGCGCGACAACATCCATAACCTGGAATTCGCGTGTGGTGGCATGACTTATGATGACAGAAACTTGCGCTTCGTGAATCGAGCGAACGGCAATATTCGGCCAGGGCCCGATTGCCTTTTGCGTCGCTTTGGCTAAGACGGGCGCGACCCCTTTCTCCAGATCAATCGAGGACATCGTAATGACCGCCATCATCGATATTGTCGGGCGTGAAATCCTGGACAGCCGTGGAAACCCGACCGTGGAGGTCGATGTCGTTCTCGAAGACGGTTCGATGGGCCGCGCCGCTGTGCCGTCGGGCGCCTCGACCGGCGCCCACGAAGCCGTCGAACTTCGCGACGGCGGCGCCCGCTATCTCGGCAAGGGTGTGCTGAAGGCCGTCGAGGCGGTCAATGGCGAACTGTTCGAGGCGATCGGCGGCATGGAAGCCGAAAACCAGATCCATATCGATCAGATGATGATCGAGCTTGACGGCACGCCCAACAAGAGCCGGCTCGGCGCCAACGCCATTCTGGGCGTTTCGCTGGCGGTCGCGAAAGCCGCGGCCGATGCCGCCGGCCTGCCGCTCTATCGCTATGTCGGCGGCACCAAGGCGCATGTCCTGCCGGTGCCGATGATGAACATCATCAATGGCGGCGCGCATGCCGACAACCCGATCGACTTCCAGGAATTCATGATCCTGCCGGTCGGCGCGCCGACGCTGCGCGAAGGCGTGCGCTGGGGTTCGGAAATCTTCCACACACTGCGCAAGAAGCTGAAAGATGCCGGCCACAACACCAATGTCGGTGACGAGGGCGGCTTCGCGCCGAACCTGAAGAGCGCGCCGGTGGCGCTCGACTTCATCATGGAATCGATCGAGAAGGCCGGATTCAAGCCGGGCGAAGAGATCGCGCTCGGCCTCGATTGCGCCGCGACCGAGTTCTTCAAGGACGGCAACTATGTCTATGAGGGCGAGAAGAAGACGCGCGACCCCAAGGCACAGGCCAAGTACCTCGCCAAGCTCGCCGCCGATTATCCGATCATCTCGATCGAGGACGGCCTCGCCGAGGATGACTGGGAAGGCTGGAAATACCTGACCGACCTGACCGGCAAGAAGACGCAGCTTGTCGGCGACGATCTCTTCGTCACCAACACGGCGCGCCTGCGCGATGGCATCCGCATGGGTGTCGCCAATTCGATACTGGTCAAGGTCAACCAGATTGGCTCGCTGACCGAGACACTCGACGCGGTCGAGACCGCGCACAAGGCAGCCTACACGGCCGTCATGTCGCACCGTTCGGGCGAGACCGAGGATTCGACCATCGCCGATCTTGCCGTCGCCACCAATTGCGGACAGATCAAGACCGGCTCGCTGTCGCGCTCCGACCGCATGGCCAAATACAACCAGTTGATCCGCATCGAGGAAGAACTCGGCAAGCAGGCGCGTTACGCCGGCAAGTCGGTGATCAAGAGCTGATCCGGCCGCACATTGTCGATATGGAGAGGGCGGGACATCCCGCCCTTTTTCATTTCAGGCCCGACTGGGCGGCCTCCCGTAACCGTCCGTTAAGCACAATCAGGCGAAAAAGGCTTCGAGCCGTCTGAGTTCGCGGCCATGGGGAATCGGTCATGTGGACGCGTCAGCACAAGCAGAGAAACACCGGCCGGCTGATCATTCCCTCGCTCTGCGTGGCGTTCCTGGCCTATTTCGGCTTTCATGCCTATCATGGCGAATTCGGCATCAATTCCAAATACAAGCTGGAGGCCGAGACGGTCGCGCTGCAGGGTCAGCTCGTTGCGATCAAGGCGCGCAGGACGGAGCTCGAACGGCGCGTCAAGCTCATGCATGATGGCACGCTGGAGAAGGACATGCTCGACGAGCAGGCGCGCAAAGCGCTCAATTTATCCCAACCTGATGAGATCACCATCATGCTGCCGGTTTCGGCGAAGTAACCACTTTTCGGTTAATCGGCAATATTTCAATGATTTTAACCGCTTAGGCGCATGTCAGCTATGCAATTTCGACATGGCGGAACGCCTTTCTACGTGTTAGCCTCCCATAAATCGAAGGGGAGGGCGATCTCCCCGGAGCAGGTTGACCTTGCTCCAGTGTCCGCAAAGAGACGCCAACAGGGAGTGATGCATGGCCAACGCAGCCAGAAAAGCGCCTGCCAAATCGAAATCCGACGGCAAATCCGGTCTGTCGGCACCCAAGCCTGCTGACTTCACCAAGGACGAAGAGCTTGCCGCCTACCGGCACATGCTGCTCATTCGCCGCTTCGAGGAAAAGGCCGGCCAGCTCTACGGCATGGGCTTCATTGGCGGCTTCTGCCATCTCTATATCGGCCAGGAAGCCGTGGTCACCGGCATGAAGATGGCGCTGATCGACGGCGACCAGATGATCACAGCCTATCGCGACCACGGCCACATGCTGGCGATGGAGCTGTCGCCGCGGGGCGTGATGGCCGAGCTGACCGGACGCCGCGGCGGCCTTTCAAGGGGCAAGGGTGGCTCCATGCACATGTTCTCCAAGGAAAAGCATTTCTATGGCGGTCACGGCATTGTCGGCGCGCAGGTGTCGCTCGGCACCGGCCTGGCCTTCGCCAACCGCTATCGCGACAACAACAATGTCTCGCTGACCTATTTCGGCGACGGCGCCGCCAACCAAGGTCAGGTCTATGAGAGCTTCAACATGGCCTCGCTGTGGAAGCTGCCGGTGATCTACATCATCGAGAACAACCGCTACGCCATGGGCACATCGGTTTCGCGCTCGTCGGCGGAAACCAATTTTTCGCATCGCGGCGCCTCGTTCAAGATTCCGGGCATCCAGGTCGACGGCATGGACGTGCGTGCGGTGAAGGCGGCCGGCGATTTGGCTACCGAGTGGTGCCGTGCCGGCAACGGACCCATCATTCTCGAAATGCAGACCTACCGTTATCGCGGCCACTCGATGTCCGACCCGGCGAAATACCGCTCCAAGGAAGAAGTCCAGAAGATGCGCTCCGATCATGATCCGATCGAGCAGGTCAAGGCGCGGCTCATCGAGAAAAAGTGGGCAACCGAGGACGAACTCAAGACCGTCGACAAGGAGGTTCGCGACATCGTCGCCGACGCCGCCGAATTTGCCCAGCACGACGCCGAGCCGGATCCGTCCGAGCTCTGGACCGATATCGTATTGTAAGGGAGGGCCAGGACATGCCGATCGAAATTCTCATGCCCGCGCTCTCGCCGACCATGGAAGAGGGCAATCTTTCCAAATGGTTGAAGAATGAGGGCGATAAGGTCGTCGCCGGTGACGTGCTCGCCGAAATCGAAACCGACAAGGCGACGATGGAAGTCGAAGCCGTCGATGAAGGCACGTTGGGCAAGATCCTGATCGCCGCCGGCACCGAAGGCGTCAAGGTCAACACGCCGATCGCCGTTCTGCTGCAGGACGGCGAGAGCGCGGCCGATGTCGGCAAGTCCGCGGCTCCCGCCAAGGCGGAAGCACCGGCAATGGCGGAAGCGCCGGCCGAGGACAAGGCGGAGGTGGCAAAGCCAGCCGCCGCACCCGTCGCGGCCGCACCGAAAACGGAAATCGCCGCCGATCCCGATATTCCTGCCGGCACCGAGATGGTCTCGACCACGGTGCGCGAGGCGTTGCGCGATGCCATGGCGGAGGAAATGCGCCGCGACGGCGATGTCTTCGTGATGGGCGAGGAAGTCGCCGAATACCAGGGCGCCTACAAGATCACGCAAGGCCTGCTGCAGGAATTCGGGCCGCGTCGCGTCGTCGACACGCCGATTACCGAACATGGTTTTGCCGGCGTCGGCGTCGGTGCGGCGATGGCTGGGCTGAAGCCGATCGTCGAGTTCATGACCTTCAACTTCGCCATGCAGGCGATCGACCAGATTATCAATTCGGCTGCCAAGACGCTCTATATGTCGGGCGGCCAGATGGGCGCGCCGATCGTGTTCCGGGGGCCGAACGGCGCGGCGGCCCGTGTCGCCGCGCAGCACTCGCAGTGCTATGCCGCCTGGTACAGCCACATTCCGGGCTTGAAGGTCGTGATGCCATATACGGCGGCCGACGCCAAGGGCTTGCTCAAGGCGGCGATCCGCGATCCGAACCCGATTATCTTCCTCGAGAATGAGATCCTCTACGGCCAATCCTTCGACGTGCCGAAGCTGGATGATTTCGTGCTGCCGATCGGCAAGGCGCGCATCCACAAGGCAGGTAAGGATGTCACCATCGTCTCCTTCGGCATCGGCATGACCTATGCCGTCAAGGCTGAAGCCGAGCTGCGCGGCATGGGCATCGATGCCGAGATCATCGACCTCAGGACCATCCGTCCACTCGATCTCGACACCGTCATCGCCTCGGTCAAGAAAACTAACCGGCTGGTCGTGGTCGAAGAAGGCTACCCGCAGAATTCGGTCGGCGACCATATCGCCAACCAGGTCTCGCAACGCGCCTTCGATTTCCTCGACGCGCCGGTCATCACCATTGCCGGCAAGGACGTGCCGATGCCCTATGCGGCCAACCTCGAAAAGCTGGCATTGCCGAATGTCGGCGAGGTCATCGAGGCGGTTAAGGCGGTCACATATCGCTAGGGAGCAATGCGGATGCTGTCTTTCTGGACGTTGGCAGCCATCATTGTTCCCACTGTCGTGGTCGCATTTTTCGTGCGATCGATGACCGGGAAATTCGATGCGGTTTTGTTGATGCTCAGCGGTGCCGCGTCGCTGGTTCTTGCTATTGTGGCAACTGCTTCCGCAAAGGTCGACCAGACCGGCAGCATGATGGTCCTCGAGATGGGCAAGGGCAGCTACCATTTCGGTGTCTTGCCACCCGTGTTCATTGTCGCCACGCTGACCGTCATGCGTGGCCTTTTCAAATTCATCCAGGAGTGAGCGATGCCTATCAACATCACCATGCCGGCCCTGTCGCCCACGATGGAAGAAGGCAATCTGTCAAAATGGCTGGTCAAGGAAGGCGACAAGGTTTCGCCGGGCGATGTCATCGCCGAGATCGAGACCGACAAGGCGACGATGGAGGTCGAGGCTGTCGATGAGGGTACGGTTGCCAAGCTCGTCGTGCCGGCCGGAACCGAAGGCGTCAAGGTCAACGCGCTGATCGCCGTGCTTGCCGCCGAAGGCGAGGATGCGGGCGCTGCCGCCAAAAGCGGTGGCGATGCCGCACCGGCGAAGGCCGAAGCGCCGAAGGCTGAAGCCGCCAAGGCTGAAGCGCCGCAGCCCGAGGCATCAAAGGCCGAGACACCAAAGACCGAGGCGTCGAAGCTCGAGCCTGCCTCGGCAGCTCCAGCCACTGCCGATGGTCAGGCGGCTGGCGACCGCACCTTTGCATCGCCGCTCGCACGCCGCATCGCCAAGGAGGCGGGCCTCACCCTTTCAGCCATATCCGGCACCGGCCCGCATGGCCGGGTGGTAAAAGCAGACGTGGATGCCGCGATCGCCGGCGGTGGTGCCAAGGCAGCGCCCGCCGCCAAGGCTCCGGCTGGCGCACCAGCCGCCGCGCCGGCGGTGAAGCCAATGTCGGACGACCAGGTGCTGAAGCTGTTCGAGGAAGGCTCCTACGAACTCATTGCGCATGACAACATGCGCAAGACCATCGCGCGGCGCCTGGTCGAAGCCAAAACCACCATCCCGCATTTCTACCTGACGCTCGACTGCGAACTCGATGCGCTGCTGGCCCTGCGCACGCAACTCAATGCCGCCGCGCCGGTGAAGAAGACCGACAAGGGTGAGGCGCCTGCCTATAAGCTGTCGGTCAACGACATGGTGATCAAGGCGATGGCCATGGCGCTGAAGGCGGTGCCGGATGCCAATGCCTCGTGGACCGAGAGCGCCATGGTCAAGCACAAGCATGCCGATGTCGGCGTTGCCGTCTCGATCCCCGGTGGCCTGATCACGCCGATCATCCGGCATGCGGACGAAAAGACGCTGTCCGTCATCTCCAACGAGATGAAGGATCTGGCCAGCCGCGCCCGCAGCCGCAAGCTGAAGCCCGAGGAGTATCAGGGTGGTACGACGGCGGTCTCCAATCTCGGCATGTTCGGCATCAAGGATTTTGCCGCGGTGATCAACCCGCCGCATGCGACGATCCTGGCGGTCGGCGCCGGCGAGGAGCGGGCGGTGGTCAAGAACGGCGAGATCAAAATAGCCACGGTGATGTCGGTGACGCTGTCGACCGATCATCGCGCCGTCGACGGAGCCCTGGGGGCCGAACTGCTGGGCGCCTTCAAGAAGCTGATCGAAAATCCGATGGGCATGCTGGTCTAGGAAGGAAAAGGCTGTGCGAATATTCTTCACCAGCCTTTTTGCCTTTCTCATTTCCGGGTTGGCCGGCGGGCTGATCGCGCAATGGTTGGCCGTCGCCACCGGTGCCGAGGAAGAATACATCATCGTCTTCATGTTCTCGGTGCTGGTGACTTTTGTCGTCACCTTCGTCTTCTTCGTCGCGCAATTGACGAACGATCCGGTCGCGGCCGTGGCGACGGCGGGAAAGTGGACGCTGATTGTATTTGTGGCGCTGCTCCTCCTCTTGGTCGCGCTGATCCTCTACAGCGACAGCAGCGCCGCGGTGGTCAGGAAAGACATGCCGGTGGTTGCCGGTCTCGGTCTGCCGGGCCTGGTGACGATCATCATCCATTGGTTGTTCGTGCGCTGGCGCGTGAAGCGCGGTGTGGCCGACATAGAGGCGGGTTGAACGGATGAAGACGGTTCTTTGTTACGGCGACTCGCTGACATGGGGTTACAATGCCGAAGGCGGGCGTCATGCGCTCGAGGATCGCTGGCCAAGCGTGCTGCAAGCTGGCCTCGGCGAAGGCGTTCAGGTTATCGCCGACGGCCTCAACGGCCGCACCACCGCCTTCGACGATCATCTGGCCGGAGCCGACCGCAACGGTGCGCGGCTGCTGCCGACGGTGCTGACGACGCATGCGCCGATCGACCTGATTGTCATCATGCTCGGCGCCAACGACATGAAGCCATGGATCCATGGCAACCCGGTTGCGGCCAAGCAAGGCATCCAGCGGCTGATCGACATCGTGCGTGGCCACGACTATCCGTTCGACTGGCCGGCGCCGCAGATACTGATCGTTTCGCCACCTGTTGTAAGCCGCACCGAGAATGCCGATTTCAAGGAGATGTTTGCCGGCGGCGATGACGCCTCGGCGCAGCTCGCAGGGCAGTATTCGACGCTTGCCGACGAAGCCGGCTGCGGCTTCTTCGATGCAGCCACCGTGGCGCAAACCACACCTCTCGACGGTGTCCACCTCGACGCCGAAAACACGCGAAACATCGGCGAGGCGCTGACTTCGGTCGTGCGCGTCATGCTGGAATTGTGATTGAAGGAGAAAAACCGTGGCTGAGAACTACGACGTCATCATCATCGGCTCCGGTCCCGGCGGCTATGTCACGGCGGTGCGTTCCGCCCAGCTCGGCTTCAGGACGGCGATCGTCGAGCGCGAGCATCTCGGCGGTATCTGCCTGAACTGGGGTTGCATCCCGACCAAGGCGCTGCTGCGTTCGGCCGAGATCATGCACTATTCGGATCACCTGAAGGACTATGGCCTGAAGCTGGACGGCAAGGTCAGCGCCGACACGGCGGCAGTGGTCGATCGGTCGCGGAAAGTGTCACTGCGGCTCAATGGCGGCGTTGCCTTCCTGATGAAGAAGAACAAGGTCGACGTTATCTGGGGTGAGGCCAAGCTATCGAGGCCTCCTTCCGGTGATAAATTGGGTGAGATCGTTGTTTCCAAGACGGCCAAGAAGCCGATGGAACCGCAGCCGCCGGTGCCGAAAGGCGTCAAGGGCGAGGGCACCTACGCCGCCAAGCACATCATCCTGGCGACTGGCGCCCGGCCGCGCGCACTGCCCGGCATCGAGCCGGATGGCAAGCTGATCTGGACCTATTTCGAAGCCATGATGCCCAAGGAGATGCCGAAGTCGCTGCTGGTGATGGGTTCGGGCGCCATCGGCATCGAATTCGCCTCCTTCTACCGCACCATGGGCGCGGATGTGACAGTCGTCGAGCTGCTGCCGGCCGTGATGCCTGTCGAGGACGCCGAAGTCTCGAAGTTCGCGCAAAAGCAGTTCGAGAAGCAAGGCATGAAGATTATCCTCGAAGCCAAGGTGACCAAGGTCGAGAAGGGGGCTAACTCGGTCACCGCGCATGTCGAGATGAAGGACGGCAAGGTCGAGAAGATATCAGCCGACCGCATGATCTCCGCCGTCGGCGTCCAGGGCAATATCGAGGGCCTCGGCCTTGAAGCACTCGGCGTGAAAACCGATCGCGGTTGCGTCGTCATCGACGGTTACGGCAAGACTAATGTGCCTGGCATTTACGCCATCGGCGATGTCGCCGGCCCGCCGATGCTTGCCCACAAGGCCGAGCACGAGGGCGTCGTGTGCGTCGAGAAGATCGCGAATTTCCCCGGTGTTCACGCCATAGACAAGCTCAAGATCCCCGGTTGCACCTACTGCAATCCGCAGGTCGCCTCGGTTGGCCTGACGGAAGCCAAGGCCAAGGCCGAAGGCAAGGACATCCGCGTCGGCCGCTTCCAGTTCGCCGCCAACGGCAAGGCGATCGCGCTTGGCGAGGACCAAGGCTTCATCAAGACCATCTTCGACAAGAAGACCGGTCAGCTGCTCGGAGCGCATATGGTCGGCGCCGAAGTCACCGAATTGATCCAGGGCTTTGTCGTGGCGATGAACCTCGAAACGACCGAGGAAGAGCTGATGCACACGATCTTCCCTCATCCGACGCTGTCGGAGATGATGAAGGAAAGCGTGCTCGACGCCTATGGCCGCGCCTTGAACGCATGATAGATTCGCCGCAGGAGACTCAGCTTCGAAAGTCGCGAGATTGCGACGGCGAGGCAGTTCGTTTCCGGATGCATTTTTACTCGCGCAAGGAGAAGGCATATGCACTTGAACGGCGTGGGCTGGATCGCAGCCATCATCATCGGCGGCCTGGCAGGCTGGTTGGCCGAAATGGTTATGAAGAGCAACACCGGCATATTCATGAATATTATCATGGGCATCGTTGGCGCTGTGGTGCTGAATGCCATCCTGCAGGCGCTCAACATCGGCGTGTTCGGCGTCGGCTGGACCGCCTATCTGATCACCGGCTTTATCGGTGCCTGCCTGTTGATCTGGGTCGGTCGTCTGGTGCGCCGTTAATCGATATCGCTCCGGCTATGCGAAAACGGCTGTGGCGGCATGCGCCGCCGCAGCCTTTTTCTTTGTGTTGAAAAGTCCTAGATGACGTGAAAGTGACGATCGCCGACGAGCGGTCGCGAGAAAAGCCAGGGTTCAGATGGTCACTGTCCTCGACACGATCGCCAACGCGCCGCGGCTGCGGCATCCCGAGAAAGCGCACAAGCCCGACCAGGAGGTGTTGCGCAAGCCGGACTGGATCCGCGTCAAGGCGCCGGTTTCGAAAGGTTATGCCGAGACACGCGAGATCGTGAAATCGCACAAGCTGGTGACCGTATGCGAAGAGGCCGGTTGCCCGAATATCGGTGAGTGCTGGGAAAAGAAGCACGCCACCTTCATGATCATGGGCGAGATCTGTACGCGCGCCTGCGCCTTCTGCAATGTCGCCACCGGCATCCCGACCGCGCTCGATCCCGACGAACCGGCCCGGGTCGCGCATGCCGTCAAGCAGATGGGCCTTACCCATGTCGTCATCACCTCGGTTGACCGCGACGATCTCGCCGATGGCGGTGCGCAGCACTTCGCCGATGTCATCCGTGAGATTCGGGCGGCAACGCCTCTGACGACGATCGAAATCCTGACGCCGGATTTCCTGCGCAAGGACGGGGCGCTGGAGATCGTCGTGGCGGCCAGGCCCGACGTCTTCAACCATAATCTCGAAACTGTGCCGTCGAATTATCTGAAGGTCCGGCCGGGCGCCCGCTATTTCCACTCGATCCGGCTGCTGCAGCGGGTCAAGGAACTCGATCCGTCGATTTTCACCAAGTCCGGCATCATGGTGGGTCTGGGCGAGGAGCGGAATGAAATCCTGCAGTTGATGGACGATCTGCGCTCGGCCAATGTCGACTTCATGACCATCGGCCAATACCTGCAGCCGTCGAAAAAGCACCATCCGGTGATCCGTTTCGTCACGCCCGAGGAATTCAAATCCTTCGAGACGATCGGCAAGACCAAGGGTTTCCTGCTGGTGGCGTCGAGCCCGCTGACGCGCTCGTCGCATCACGCCGGCGACGATTTCGCCCGGCTGCGCGCGGCGCGCGAAGCGCAGCTCATGAAAGCGCTCTAATGCATGTCGCCCAAAAGTGACCTCGGTTTTGGGAGAACGACGTGCATAACGACAAAGACTCTGAAGCGCGTCGCATGACTCCGTTTCGACGCGACGTGCTTTAGGGCCGGTTTCATGCCGAAATTCGAAGCCACCCGCCGCGTCGCCCACACGCCTGAGCAGATGTTCGCGCTGGTCGCCGACATCGAGACGTACCCGCAATTCCTGCCGCTTTGCGAAGCGCTGACGGTCCGCTCGCGCAAGGAGCGTGACGGACGCACCATCCTCGTGGCCGATATGAGCATCGGCTACAAGGCGATCCGGGAGACCTTCACGACGCAGGTGCTGCTCAAGCCCGAAGACAACGCAATCGATGTGAAATACATTGATGGCCCGTTCAAATATCTGAGCAATGTCTGGCGTTTCGAGCCAGACGGTGCCGGCTGTACCGTGCGCTTCTTCATCGACTATGAATTCAAGAGCCGCATCCTGGGTGCGCTGATGGGCACGATGTTCGACCGTGCCTTCCGCATGTTCGCCGAGGCTTTCGAAAAACGCGCCGACGTCATCTACGGCAAGACACCGGCGGCCTGACTCGCGCCAAGCGCCTGCAAGCCGAGCTCGAGTGCATGGTTGACCGTTTCCCGGCGGATGAAGTTTCGGCCATTGTCGGCAAACAGCTTGTATTCAGCCGTCACCGGCTGGCCGTTCACCGCAACGCCGAACCAGACCAGCCCGACCGGCTTTTCCCTAGAACCGCCACCCGGACCGGCAATGCCGGTGACGGCCAGGGTCAGCCCGGCGCGTGAACGGGCGAGCGCGCCGGCTGCCATTTCGATCGCTGTGTCGCGAGAAACCGCGCCATGCGCGTCAAGCGTGGCGGCGCGCACGCCGAGCATGTCCATCTTGGCTTGATTGGAATAGGTGATGAAGCCGCGATCGACCACGGCCGAAGAGCCGGCAATATCGGTCAGCGCGGCAATGATCATGCCGCCGGTGCAGCTTTCCGCGGTCGCCAGCATGATGCCGCGCTCCCGGCAGGCCTCAAAAAGGGCGATTGCCAGATCGCTGTTGGTCATTCCGGAACCTCGCCGGGAAACACCACGCTGGCCGTTGCGATCGCCGCGATGCCTTCCTCGCGGCCGACGAAGCCGAGCTTCTCGTTGGTTGTCGCCTTGATCGAGATGCGGTCGGCGGAAATGCCTAGCATCTGGGAAAGGACCGCCGTCATCGCCTCGCGGTGCGGGCCGACACGCGGTGCCTCGCAGATCAGCGTGATGTCGGCATTGGCGATGCGCCCGCCGCGCTCGCGCACCAGCCTTGCCGCATGTTCGACGAATATCCGCGACGCAGCACCTTTCCACTGCGGATCGGAAGGCGGGAAGTGCGTGCCGATGTCGCCGGCCCCGCAAGTCGCCAGCAGCGCGTCGGTCAGGGCATGCAGGCCGACATCGGCGTCGGAATGGCCCGACAATTTTCTGTCGTGCGGAATGGCGACGCCGCAGAGCGTGACATGGTTGCCGGGCTCGAAGGCATGGACGTCATAGCCATTGCCGGTGCGGATGTCGGGAAAGTGTGCCCGCTCGCTGGAAAGTCGCTGATGCGCCATGGCGATGTCCCGTGCCCATGTGAGTTTGACATTGTCCGGCGAGCCGGGAACGAGCTTCACCGGCATTTGCATCCATTCAGCGATCGACGCGTCGTCGGTAAAGTCGGTTTTGCCTCTGTTATAGGCTTCCTCATGCATCGTCATGATCGCGAGGAAGGGAAAGCCTTGCGGCGTTTGCGCCGCGTGCAGCCCGCTCCTGGGGACTGTTTCGCCGACCATGCCGGTGGCCGATTCGCGTTTCAGCGTGTCGGCAACGGGCAAGGCGGGAAGCGCGCCTTCGCCCTCGCCGATGGCCGCGATGGTGCGGTCGATCAGATCCATATCGACAAAGGGGCGCGCGGCGTCGTGGATGAGGACCTTGTCCGGCGCGTAGCTTCTTAGCGCGTGCAGCCCGAGCCGAACCGAATCCTGTCTGGTTGCGCCTCCGGCGATTGCCGTCACCCGATCGGCATCGGTGCCGACTGCTTTCCGAAAAAGCTCCTGGTCCTCGGCATGAATGGCCACGACGATCCGGCCGATAAGCGGGTGCGCCAGAAAAATATCTATGACACGAGCGATGACGGCACGTCCGCCAATTCGTTGATATTGCTTCGGGCCATCAGTCTGTCCGGCACGCGCGCCGCGACCGGCCGCGACGATAACCACCGCGACTTTGCCACCCGGATCCGGAGCCTGATTTTCAGTTGCGCCAGTCATTCAGTCTGGTCCTAGTCGCGGCTAAGGCCGAAGGCCAGCATTTTCCCAATTGCGCCTTAATGTGGCGTCATTCCGCGTTGCACATTTCTCTCGATCTGGCTAGAGAATGTGCAGCGAATGGACATGCTTGGTTTTTGTGCATGGTTAACTTGATCAGATTGGCCGCGCCTCTCGACGTCGGCGGCGTGAGAATCCGCAACCGCGTCTTCCTCGCGCCGATGTCCGGGATTACGGACGAGGCGTTCAGACAGCGCGCCCATGCGCATGGCGCCGGTCTGGTCGTGTCCGAAATGGTGGCCAGCGGCGAACTCGCCAAGGGCAGGGCCGGCTGCGACCTGCGCATTCGTCATTCCGGCCTGCCCGTCCATATGGTGCAGCTTGCCGGCCGCGAAGCCAGGCATATGGCTGAAGGCGCACGGATCGCCGCCGGCGAGGGCGCCGACATCATCGACATCAATATGGGCTGTCCGGCCAAGAAGGTCACCGGTGGCTATGCCGGCTCGGCATTGATGCTGGACCTCGACCACGCGCTCTCGCTGATCGAGGCCGTTGTCGCCGCCGTCAAGGTGCCGGTGACGGTCAAGATGCGACTGGGTTGGGACGACGCCGCACTTAACGCTCCCGTCCTGGCCCGCCGTGCCGAGCAGGCGGGCGTCAGGATGGTCACGGTTCACGGTCGTACACGCTGCCAGTTCTACCAGGGCAAGGCGGATTGGCGCGCCATCGCTCGCGTCAAGGAGGCCGTTTCCATCCCGGTCGTCGCCAATGGCGATGTCTGCTCCCAGGCTGAAGCCTCGGTCATTCTCGAACAGTCCGGCGCCGACGCAGTGATGGTCGGCCGCGCCCATTATGGCGCGCCGTGGGTCGCCGGCAGCATCGCTGCGGCTGCCGGCGGGACATTTTCATCCGGCATTCCCGAGACCCCGCAAGGGCTCGCCGACTATGTCGTCGCCCATTACGAGGACATACTGGCGCTTTACGGCATCGAGAGCGGCCTGCGGCAGGCGCGCAAGCATCTGGGCTGGTATCTCGATCGACATGCCGGCGGTGTCGCTGGCGAGAGTAGAAAAGCGATAATGACCGCGCTCGAGCCGGCTCGCGTCATTACCTTGCTGCGCGATGTGTTTTCGCGCGATCCGCAAACCTTGAACCTGCGGAGCGCCGCATGACCGCCACCGCTGGCCAGGGCACCGAAATGGCCGATGCCGCCCAGATCGTGCTGAACACGATCCGCCGCCCGGTGATCATGCTCAGCGAGGAAGGCTTTATCACCTTCGCCAACGCCGATGCCGAGGATTTCTTTCGCTCCAGCGCGACCATGCTGGCGCGCAACACCCTGTCCAAGCTGATACCCTTCGGCAGCCCGTTGCTGACGCTGGTCGACCAGGTGCGCGAGCGCCGCGCGCCCGTCAACGAGTATCGGGTCGACGTCTCGTCACCGCGCCTCGGCATCGAAAAGGTCGTCGATCTCTATGTCGCGCCGGTGCCGGAATTTCCGGGCTCTGTCGTCGTCATGTTCCAGGAGCGGTCGATGGCCGACAAGATCGACCGGCAGATGACGCATCGCGGCGCCGCGCGATCGGTGACCGGCCTGGCGGCGATGCTGGCGCATGAGATCAAGAACCCGCTCTCCGGTATCAGGGGTGCTGCCCAGCTGCTCGAACTGTCCGCATCCGATGAGGATCGCGCGCTGACGCGGCTGATCACCGACGAGACGGACCGCATCGTCTCGCTGGTCGACCGTATGGAGGTGTTTTCCGACGAGCGGCCGATCGATCGCTATCCCGTTAACATCCACGTCGTGCTCGATCACGTGAAAGCGATCGCAAAGAATGGTTTCGCGAAGAAAATCAAGATATTGGAGGATTATGATCCTTCGTTGCCTCCGGTATTCGCCAACCGCGACCAGCTGATCCAGGTGTTTCTCAACCTGATCAAGAACGCCGCCGAGGCAATCGGCAGCGATCCGCAGGGCGAAATCGTGCTGTCCACCGCCTTCCGGCCCGGTATTCGGGTTTCGGTCCCGGGCACGCAGGACCGCGTATCGCTGCCGCTGGAGTTCTGCGTGCGCGACAATGGTTCCGGCGTCTCGGAAGATATCCTGCCGATCCTGTTCGATCCCTTCATCACCACCAAGCCGAACGGCTCGGGGCTGGGGCTGGCGCTGGTGGCCAAGATCGTCGGCGAACATGGCGGCATCATCGAATGCGATTCGACGCCGCGCGCGACAACGTTCCGGGTCCTGATGCCAGCCTGGAAAGAAACGGCGCTGGGCGCCGATCAAGACGGCGAAGGAGACCGCAAATGACGGTTCGCGGCAATATTCTCGTCGCCGACGACGATGCGGCGATCCGCACCGTACTCAATCAGGCCCTGTCGCGTGTCGGTCACGAGGTGCGCGTCACCTCCAACGCCTCGACCCTGTGGCGTTGGGTGGCGGCAGGCGAGGGTGACCTCGTCATCACCGACGTCGTGATGCCGGACGAGAACGCTTTCGACATGCTGCCGCGCATCAAGAAGGCGCGGCCGGAACTGCCCGTCATCGTCATGAGCGCCCAGAACACCTTCATGACGGCGATCCGCGCTTCCGAGACGGGCGCCTACGAATATCTGCCGAAGCCCTTCGACCTGACCGAACTCCTCAACATCGTCAATCGCGCGCTATCCGAGCCCCGGCGGCCGAAGATCGATGCCCGGCAAGAAGAGCAGCCCGAGACGATGCCGCTGGTCGGCCGTTCGGCCGCCATGCAGGACATCTACCGCATGCTGGCGCGCATGATGCAGACCGACCTGACGGTCATGATCTCGGGCGAATCGGGCACCGGCAAGGAACTGGTGGCGCGCGCGCTGCATGAGTATGGACGCCGCCGTGGCGGTCCATTCGTTGCCATCAACATGGCGGCGATCCCGCGCGACCTGATCGAATCGGAATTGTTCGGCCACGAGAAGGGCGCGTTCACCGGAGCGCAGAACCGCTCGACCGGCCGCTTCGAGCAGGCAGAGGGCGGCACGCTGTTCCTCGACGAGATAGGCGACATGCCGATGGAGGCGCAGACGCGCCTGCTGCGCGTCCTGCAGCAGGGCGAGTACACGACGGTCGGCGGCCGCACGCCGATCAAGACCGATGTGCGCATCGTCGCTGCCACCAACAAGGACCTGCGCACGCTGATCAACCAGGGCCTCTTCCGCGAAGACCTTTTCTATCGCCTCAACGTCGTGCCGCTCAGGTTGCCGGCGCTGCGCGAGCGCTCCGAGGATGTGCCCGATCTGGTGCGCCATTTCTTCAAGCTTGGCGAAATGGAGGGGCTGCAGACCAAGCGTATCTCTTCCGGCGGCATCGAACTGATGAAGCGCTATCCATGGCCAGGCAATGTGCGCGAACTGGAAAATCTCGTTCGCAGGCTTGCCGCGCTTTATTCGCAGGACGAGATTTCCGCCGAGATCATCGAGGCGGAGCTCAAGACAGGTGAGCGCCCGGTGGTACCAGGCGCCGGCAACCTCATTCCCGACGATCTTTCCATTGGCCAGGCAGTGGAGCACTTCCTGCAGCGCTATTTCGCCTCCTTCGCGGGCGAATTGCCGCCCGCCGGTCTCTACGAGCGCATTCTGTCCGAAGTCGAATATCCGTTGGTGCTGGCTTCGATGACGGCAACCCGCGGCAACCAGATCAAGGCCGCGGAGCTCTTGGGCCTCAACCGCAACACCTTGCGCAAGAAGATTCGCGAATTGGGCGTCAACGTCTACAAGTCATCCCGCCAGACCTGAGCCGGCGCCGGGCACACGATCTTTTCAGGGGACCGAACGGGGAAAGAGTCCCGTCGCCGTCACACTTGTTGCATAATCGCCACAATGCGTTGCATAGATCGGATGCAATCACTGGCTCTACACGGCGACATGGCTCCGCAGACACCTGTACTCAACCAACCGCTTTTCAGCGAACCCGGCGCGCGCGACGGACGCCGGCTGCTGGCGCTGCCCGGCGTGATCGCGGTCGTCGGCGCCCTGGCCATGGCGGCTATTTCGTTCGCCATACTGGTCGGAGCGACGCCGATTGCGCCGGACGCCAAGGCAACATGGGCGCTGATCGCACTCAACGCCGCCTTCGTGGTCTTCCTGATTGCGCTGGTCGGGCGCGAGGTGCATCGCATCGTCATGGCCCGCCGCCATGGCAAGGCGGCTTCGCGCCTGCATGTGCGCATCGTTGCCATGTTCGCGCTGGTTGCCGCCATTCCCGCCATCATGGTGGCGATCATCGCCTCGATCACACTCGATATCGGCCTTGATCGCTGGTTTGAGATTCGCACCAAGACAATCGTCAATTCTTCACTCTCGATCGCCGACGCCTATGTGCAGGAGAACGCGCGCAACCTGCAGGGCACGACATTGTCGATGGCCTACGATCTCGATGCCTCCCGCTCGCTTTATGGCCTCGATCGCACCGGCTTTCTCGATCTCATGAACAAGGAAGCCGTAGGCCGCTCGCTGGCGCACGCCGCGCTGATCAAGCCCGACGGCTCCTTCGTCATGAGCGCCAAGACCGATGCCGATTTCGCCATGCCGGAACCGCCGGAAGGCGCGGTTGCCACTGCCACCGACGGCAAGCCGGTCCTGATCGAGCCGCGCACGCGCAACATCATGGGCGCCATCGTCAAGTTGCGTGAGATCGAGGGCCTCTATCTCTACACCATCCGTCTGGTCGACCCAGAGGTGATCAAGGCGCGGCAGATCGTCAGGTCCAACACCGACGAGTATCGCAATCTCGAGGACAACAGGCGCACCTCGCAAGTGGCATTTGCGCTGCCCTACCTGTCGTTGACCCTGATCATTATCCTGTCGGCGATCTGGACCGGCATAGCCGTCGCCGACCGGCTGGTGCGGCCAATCCGTCAGCTGATCGGCGCCGCCGATGAAGTTGCGACCGGCAATCTCGATGTCGCGGTGCCGGTGCGGCCGTCCGATGGCGATGTCGCCTCGCTCGGCGATACCTTCAACAAGATGCTGCTGGAGCTCAAATCACAGCGCAACGAGATCCTGTCGGCGAAGGACCTGATCGACGAGAGGCGGCGTTTTTCGGAAGCCGTGCTTGCCGGTGTCACCGCCGGCGTCATCGGCGTCGACCCTTACGGCATCATCACCATCGTCAATCGGTCTGCCGAATCGATGCTGGCCATTTCCGCCAGCGCGGCACTTGGGCAAAACCTTTCCGCGATCCTGCCGCATGTCGGCCGTGTCTTCGAGATCGGACGCAAGTCCGGCAAGCCGGTCTACCGCGAGCAGGTGACTTTCTATCGCGCCGGCGCCGAGCGGACCTTCAATGTGCAAGTCACCATCGAGGCCGGCGACGACGGCTCTGAAGAAAAATCCTATGTCGTGACGGTGGATGACATCACTGATCTGGTTCAGGCCCAGCGTTCATCCGCCTGGGCCGACGTGGCGCGACGCATTGCCCACGAGATCAAGAACCCACTGACCCCGATCCAGCTTTCCGCCGAGCGTATCAAGCGCCGCTATGGCAAGGTCATCACCGAAGACCGCGAAGTTTTCGACCAGTGTACCGACACCATCATCCGGCAGGTGGAGGACATCGGCCGCATGGTCGACGAGTTCTCGGCTTTCGCGCGCATGCCAAAGCCCGAGATGAAGGCCATCGACCTGCGCGAATCACTGCGCGAAGCTTCCTTCCTGGTCGAAGTCAGCCGCGCCGATATCACGTTCGAGCGGATATTCGGCAATGAGCCGCTCAAGGGCACTTTCGACAGCCGGTTGATGGCCCAGGCCTTCGGCAATGTGATCAAGAATGCGGCCGAAGCGATCGACGGACTGGAACAGAAGGACGGTTCGCACGGCATAATCCGGATTCAAGCCGGGCGTCAGAATGGCGCGATTCGCATCGACGTCATCGACAACGGCAAAGGCCTGCCGCGCGAGAATCGCCAACGGTTGCTGGAGCCTTATATGACCACACGTGAAAAGGGCACCGGGCTTGGTCTCGCTATCGTCAAGAAGATCGTGGAGGACCATGGCGGCAGGCTGGAGCTCCATGATGCACCTGCGGATTTCCACGGCGGGCGCGGCGCGATGATCAGCGTCATCCTGCCGCCGGCGGCCGCCGCGCTGCCGCGCGGCGAAAGCAGGGCGGACCACGAAAGAGAAACTGAAAAGGTCGATAATGGCGTCTGATATTCTCATCGTCGATGACGAGGAAGACATCCGGGAACTCGTCGCAGGCATCCTGAGCGACGAGGGTCACGAAACCCGCACGGCATTCGATGCCGACAGCGCACTGGCGGCCATCGCCGATCGAGCGCCGAGGCTGATATTCCTGGACATCTGGCTGCAAGGCTCGCGCCTGGACGGATTGGCGTTGCTGGACGAGATCAAGACCATGCACCCGAACCTACCCGTGGTGATGATTTCAGGCCACGGCAACATCGAAACTGCGGTTTCCGCCATCCGTCGCGGCGCGTATGACTTCATCGAGAAGCCATTCAAGGCCGACAGGCTGATCCTCATTGCCGAACGTGCGCTCGAGACCTCGAAATTGCGCCGCGAGGTTTCCGACCTCAAGCTGCGCAGCGGCGAGACCTTCGACCTGATCGGCATGTCGTCGGCGATGAGCCAGTTGCGCCAGACCATCGAGCGCGTCGCGCCGACCAACAGCCGCGTGATGATCATTGGTCCCTCCGGCTCGGGCAAGGAACTGGCGGCCCGCGCCATCCATACGCTGTCGACCCGCAAGGGCGCGCCCTTCGTGACGCTGAGCGCCGCCAACATCACGCCCGAACGCATGGAGATCGAACTGTTCGGCACCGAATCGAACGGGGTCGAACGCAAGGTGGGGGCGCTGGAGGAAGCCCATCGCGGCATTCTTTACATCGACGAAGTGGCCGACATGCCGCGCGAGACGCAGAACAAGATTTTGCGCGTTCTGGTCGAACAGCAGTTCGAGCGGGTGGGCGGCACAAAGCGGGTCAAGGTCGATGTCCGCATCATTTCCTCGACCTCGCAGAACTTGGAGGCGATGATCGCCGACGGGCGCTTCCGCGAGGATCTTTACCACCGTCTCGCCGTGGTTCCGGTCATGGTGCCGGGGCTGGCCGAGCGGCGCGAGGACATTCCCTATCTCGTCGACAATTTCATGAAGCAGATCGCCCGCCAGGCCGGCATCAAGCCGCGGCGTATCGGCGACGACGCGCTGGCCGTGCTGCAGGCGCACAACTGGCCGGGCAACGTGCGTCAGCTGCGCAACAATGTCGAGCGGCTGATGATCCTGGCGCGCGGCGAGGACGTCGACGCGCCGATCACCGCGGATCTGCTGCCGTCCGAAATCGGCGATGTCATGCCGCGCACTCCCAACCAGTCGGACCAGCACATTATGGCGCTTCCCCTGCGCGAGGCACGAGAGCAGTTCGAAAAGGACTACTTGATCGCCCAGATCAACCGGTTCGGCGGCAACATCTCGAAGACGGCCGAGTTCATCGGCATGGAGCGCTCCGCCTTGCATCGCAAGCTGAAGTCGCTGGGCGTCTGACGCGCGGCGTCCGTCAGACGCGCCTGGGCCAAGCATTTGCCGGTTACGGCGGCGGCGGAATCGCATAAGAAAGCCCGAGAATTTTCCAGGGGTCGCCAATGCCGCGCATTGCCTATGTCAACGGGCGCTACGTCGCTCATGCCGACGCTTCCGTGCATATCGAGGATCGCGGCTATCAATTCGCCGATGGAGTCTATGAGGTCTGCGAGGTGGCGCGCGGCTTCATCGTCGACATGCCGCGGCACCTTGCCCGGCTGAACCGCTCACTGACCGAACTGTCGATCACCTGGCCGGTGACGCGCAATGTGTTGCCGCTGATCCTGCGCGAGGTGGTCAACCGTAATCGTGTCGTCAACGGTCTGGTCTATGTTCAGGTGACGCGCGGTGTCGCCAGCCGCGATTTCGTCTTTCCGGCGGCGGACACGAAGCCTGCCTTGGTGGTGACCGCCAGGAAGGCGGATCCTGCCGCCGGCACGAAACGGGCTGAGACTGGTATCGCCGTCATCACCGTACCCGAGAACCGCTGGGACCGTGTCGACATCAAGAGCACCGGGCTGCTGCCCAATGTATTGGCCAAGCAGAAGGCCAAGGAGGCCGGCGCTCAGGAAGCCTGGTTCGTGGACACGGATGGCAACGTCAAGGAAGGTGGCTCGTCGAACGCCTGGATCGTTACCAGGGATGGGGTTCTGGTCACCAGGCCGGCCGAACATGGCATTCTGCGCGGAATCACGCGCACCACCATGTTCGAAGTCGCGGCGAAACTTGGCCTGAAGATCGAGGAGCGTGGATTTTCCGTTGCCGAGGCCAAGACGGCTCGCGAAGCATTCATCAGTTCGGCGACGACTATTGCCATGCCAATCGTGACCATCGACGGTGATCCCATAGCCAATGGGCACCCCGGCTCAATAACACTTTCGTTGCGGCAGGCCTTTTTTGACATTGCGGAAAAAAGTCCAGCCTGATAACCGCACAGGTGGAATGAACATCAATATATCTCGTTCTGCTTGTCGTTACTGACGGCAAGAGGGTGTTTGCGCGCTTGACATGTGCCCGTTAATTTGGCGCATTGGCTGCAAACCGAAGGGGATCGGCGAAAGACAAAAACAATGGCGGAACGATCGCAAAACCTTCAGGACCTGTTCCTGAATTCAGTTCGCAAGAGCAAGAACCCGCTCACCATCTTCCTTATCAACGGCGTGAAGCTGACCGGCGTGGTCACTTCCTTCGACAACTTCTGCGTCCTGTTGCGCCGCGACGGCCACTCCCAGCTCGTCTACAAGCACGCCATTTCCACGATCATGCCGAGCCAGCCGGTTCAGATGTTCGATGGCGAGGAAAGCCAGGGCGCCTGATTGGCACGTGAGAAGGACGCGGACGGCACGGTTCGCGGAAAACCAGCGCATCATCCCGGGACGGAAGCCAAAGGTCCGACCAGGGCCGTTGTCATTGTGCCTGTGCTTACCCGCCAGCCGCGTAATGACGATGACACGAGCCGTCCCCGGCTGACGCGCTCGGCCGAGGCGCGCCATGACGAAGCAGTCGGCCTTGCCCGAGCCATCAACCTCGATCTGATCCATACGGCGGTCGTAACCGTCAACGATCCACGTCCGGCGACGTTGCTCGGCAGCGGCAAGGTCGAGGAGTTCGGCCAAATCGTGAAGGAGGGTCACGCGGAAGTGGTCATTGTCGACCATCCCCTGACCCCGGTGCAGCAGCGCAATCTCGAGAAGGAATTCAACGCCAAGGTGCTGGATCGCACGGGGTTGATCCTGGAGATCTTCGGCGAGCGGGCGCGCACCAAGGAAGGCACGCTGCAGGTCGAGCTTGCCCATCTCAACTACCAGAAGGGCCGCCTAGTGCGCAGTTGGACCCACCTGGAGCGTCAGCGTGGTGGTGCCGGCTTCCTCGGCGGCCCCGGTGAAACGCAGATCGAATCCGATCGGCGTCAGTTGCAGGAAAAGATCATAAAGCTGAAGCATGAGCTGGAAACCGTGCGCCGCACTCGCGACCTGCATCGCGCCAAGCGCAAGAAGGTGCCGTTTCCAGTGGTGGCGATCGTCGGCTACACCAACGCCGGGAAGTCGACGTTGTTCAACAAGCTGACCGGAGCAGGGGTGCTGGCGCAGGACATGCTGTTTGCCACGCTTGATCCGACACTGCGCCGCGTGCGCCTGCCGCATGGAACGCCGATTATCCTTTCCGACACGGTGGGCTTCATCTCGGACCTGCCGACGCATCTGATCGCGGCTTTCCGGGCGACCTTGGAAGAGGTGGTCGAGGCCGATCTCGTCCTCCATCTGCGCGACATTTCCGATCCCGACACGGCGGCGCAGGCCGAGGATGTCGAGCGCATCCTCGCCGACCTCGGCGTCGACGCCAGCGACACCAAGCGCGTGATCGAAGTCTGGAACAAGATCGACCTGCTGGACGAAGGCAACAGGCAGCGGCTGCTCGCCGACGGCGCCGATGGCAGCAAGGAGCCGCCAATCGCAATATCGGCGGTATCAGGCGAGGGCATCGATGCGCTGAAAGCGATCATCGAGACGCGGATGGCCGGCGAGCTGCAAGATCTGACGGTGACGATCGAGCCGGCCCAGTTCGGGCTTCTCGACTGGCTCTACCGCAATGGTGATGTCGTTTCGCGAACCGACAATGACGACGGCAGCGCCACCATCTCGCTCCAGGCCACGCAAAGCGCCCGTGAAGAGATCGAAAGCCGGTTGCGCCGCAAAAACAACGGCTAAGGCGCGGCAATTCCAGGGAAAGTGTATCGCGGCTTTTGTCTGGGATTGCCGAGCTATAGGCTTACTTCGCGGTTTTTGCATCCTGCCAGAGCGCTTCCATTTCCTCCAGGGTAGCTTCCTCTAGCGAGCCGCCTGATTTTTCCAGGGCCTGCTCGACATAGTGAAAGCGCGAGCGGAATTTTTCGTTCGTTCCGCTCAGCGCCGCCTCCGAATCGATCTTGAGGTGACGACCGAGATTGACGACGGCAAACAACATGTCGCCGAACTCGTCCTTGATCTCAGCCGTTTCGCCCTTGGCCAGAGCCTCGCGCAGCTCCCCGATCTCTTCTTCGATTTTATCCAGGATAGGAGCAGCCTCGCTCCAGTCGAAGCCGACACGGGCGGCCTTTTCCTGAAGCTTCAAGGCTCGCGTCAAGGCGGGCAGCGCGACCGGAACACTGTCCAGGAATCCCTTGCCATTGTCCTCCGGGTCGAGGCCGCGCGCGAGGCGGGCTTGCCGCTTCTCGGCCTTCTCCTGCGCCTTGATCTTCTCCCACATGCCCTTGGCCATGCCGGCGCTACGAGCCTTCTCGTCGCCAAAGACGTGCGGATGGCGGCGGATCATCTTGGTGGTGATGGCCTGGACCACGTCAGGGAACGCGAATTCACCGGCCTCCTGCGCCATCTGGGCATGGTAGACGACCTGCAGCAGGAGGTCGCCAAGCTCGTCGCGCAGGTCGTCGAGATCGCCGCGCGCGATGGCGTCCGCCACTTCATAGGCCTCTTCGATCGTATAGGGGGCGATGGTGGAGAAATTCTGCTCGATGTCCCACGGGCAGCCGGTCTTCGGCGCGCGCAACGCCGCCATGATCTCGATCAGGCGTGAAATGTCTTTCGATGGCGTCATGTAGCGGATGCTACAGCGCGAACCGCCGCACTGCCAACGCTGTCAGCCGGCGAGGGGATCTTGTCCACAATTGCACTGCATCCGCTTCGTCAGTCGAGCACGGAAACGATCGCCTTGGCGAGGTCATCCATGCCGTTCTCGGGCAGGCCGGCCACGTTGATGCGGCTGTCGCCGACCATGTAGACAGCGTGCTCGGCGCGCAGCCGTTCGACCTGCGCTTCCGTGAGGCCAAGCCGGGAGAACATGCCGCGATGACTGGCAACGAAGTCGAAGCGGCCGGAATTGGATTGCCGGCGCAGCGCCTCGGCGAACGCGACCCTAAGCCTCAGCATACGCAGGCGCATCTCTTCGAGCTCTGCTTCCCAGTCGGCACGCAGCGTGGCGTCCTCCAGCACGATGCGCACCGCGGCCGCGCCATGGTCCGGCGGCATCGAATACATAGCGCGCGCCGCCGACAGCATCTGGCTCATCGCGACGTCTGCCTGCGCGCCGTCCCTGGCCAGGACCATCGCCGCGCCGACACGGTCGCGGTAGACGGCGAAATTCTTCGAGCAGCTCGACGCGACGACCATTTCCGGGACTTTCGCGGCCAGCAGCCGCAAGCCGAGGGCGTCGGCCTCGAGGCCGTCACCAAAGCCCTGATAGGCGATGTCGACAAACGGCAGCAAGCCACGCTCGACCATCAGATCCGTGACGGCCTCCCACTGAGCCGCATCCAGATTGGCGCCGGTCGGGTTGTGGCAACAGCCATGCAGCAGCACCACGTCGCCGCTGTCGGCCGTCCGCAATGCCGCCAGCATGTCGTCGAAACGAACCGCACCCGAGGCCGCATCGAAATAGGGGTATTCGCGAATCCGCAAGCCGGCGGCACGCATCACCGGCATATGGTTCGGCCAGGTCGGGTCGGAGACCCAGACTGTCGCGTCCGACCGTGTGCGCTTGAGCAATTCCGCTACCAGCCGCAGCGCGCCGGAACCGCCGGGCGCCTGTGCCGCACGGATGCGCGACAGGTCCGCACCCGGACCGAAGGCGAGCTTGGCCACCACAGTGTTGAAAGCGGTATCGCCGGCAAGGCCGAGATAGGTCTTGCTATCCTGTCCCTCCAGCAGCCTCTTCTCGGCTTCGCGCACGGCGCGCATGACCGGCGTCTTGCCGTCGCGATCCTTGTAGACGCCGACGCCGAGGTCGACCTTGCCAGGGCGTGGATCGGCGCGATAGAGGCCGATCAGCGCAAGAATTTTGTCGGCGGGAGCTGGCTGCAGGTCTTCGAACATCATTATGGTTCCATTGGCGCGGCGGAGTGATACGCAAATTGGCCAGGTTTCACCAGAGGTTTCGGTGCGCCGACGCGAAAGGCGGCACCTGTTGCAGCTTCCACAAACTTCAGAGAAAGCATGCTCCATGCTCGTCCGTCTGACCATGATCTGCGCCGGCGCCACGGCGGCGACCCGGAAAGGATCGTTTCCTTCGGATGAACCGCTGGAGCCACGATCGCTGACATTGGCAAAGGCGGTGCGCGGGACGCTGCGTCGGGCCGACCGTGTGTGGACAGCGCCGGCGCTTCGCGCCTGTCAGACCGCGGAGGCGCTATCGCTGGATGCGTCTGTCGATCCGATTTTGGCAGACCAGAACTACGGTCGATGGGCAGGCAAGAGCTTCGACGAGGTGCAGGCGTTACAGCCGGACGAGATCGCCGCCTGGCGCACGGATCCGAATGCGGCCCCCTATGGTGGTGAATCGCTGGCCGACGTTGCCCAACGGGCCGCTGGATTGATGGATCGATTGATCGCCGAACGTGGTCACACGATCGCTGTGACGCACGCCATCGTCATCCGCACCGCGATCCTGCATGTTCTCAGCGCGCCGCTTGCCGCCAGTTGGAAGATCGACGTCGAGCCGCTGAGCATCACCGATTTTCGCAGCGATGGCCGCAGGTGGATGCTGCGCGCCTGCGGCGTAACAGCTCTCAAACCGGCAAAACCGCTTGGGAGCTGAGACGCGAGCCGCGGCGATATCCTCCAGCAAAGAAAAGTGGCCCCGGGATTAAAACCCCCACATGCTCCGTAAACAGGACATGAAACCGTCGATGCCACGCTTTGACATCATAGGACAGCTCGGGTCGCTGCGGCGCTACGCGCGCTCGCTGACGCGCGACGGCGTGGAGGCCGAGGATCTCGTGCATGACGCGCTGGTGCGCGCCTATGAGCGGCGCGGCACCTTCCGCTCCGGCGGAAGCCTGCGGGCATGGCTGCTGTCGATCGTCCACAACACCTTCATCGACCGCATGCGTTCGCGCCGCTCGGAAGCGGCACGTCTCGAACAAGCCGGATATCTGGCCGACGGCAGCACGCCGGCGCCGCAGGAACATTCCGTGCGCCTGGCGCAGGTGCGCGAAGCCTTTTTCAGCCTGCCGGAAGAGCAGCGCTCGGCGCTGCATCTGGTCGCCATCGAGGGGCTCTCCTATCAGCAGGCCGCCAAAGCCAGTGGCGTGCCGCTGGGCACGCTGATGTCGCGTATCGGCCGGGCGCGCGCGGCCTTGCGCCAGATGGAAGAAGCGCCAGCGCGGGGCCAAAATCATCTCAGGATCGTTGGAGGTGACTCATGACCGCTCTTGTCGACCCGGTTACGGACGCCGATCTCGACGCCTATGTCGACGACCAGCTTGATGTCGCCCGCCGCATTGAGGTCGAGGCTTTCCTGTCCGCGCGTCCGGAGGCGGCCGCGCGCGTGATGTCTGATCTGCGCACCCGCGACGAACTGCGCGTGGCGCTGGCCGGCTCCGAGGGCATGGCGCGGCCGGCGACGGCCGATGCGGCGCGGCGGCTAGAGAGGGGACTTGGCCGGGGTCGCATCTTCGGCGTGCTGCAACGCGCCGCGGCCGTCGCCGCCTTCGTTGCCGCCGGCTGGCTCGCCAACGGTATCGTCGGGCCGATGTCGGTGACAAAGGTCGTCGCTTCGCCGCAGCCGCCCGCCTATGTCGACGAGGCTGTCCAGGCACACAGGACGACGTTGCTGCGCGAAAACATGCCCTCGCAGGCCGAGGCGCCCAATTACAACGCCGGCGAGATCCGCGCCGCCACCGCCATCGTCATGCCGTCGCTGCCGAAGGACTGGAAGGTCCGCGACGTACAGATCTATCCGTCGCGCTTCGGCCCGAGCGTCGAGATCGCGGTTGAAACGAAGGAGATGGGCCTGGTGTCGCTGTTCGCGATCCGGCCGGGCACTTTCGATGTGGTCAAACCGACCGTCGCGCCCTCGGGCGATATCTCCTCGGCCTATTTCCAGGTCGGCGATGTCGCCTATGCGGTTGTCGCGAAGAGCGGGGTTCATGATCTCGACCGCGCCGCCGAAACGCTCGCCAGAACGCTTTACTGACCCATCCACAAAGGAGACCTCAAAATGAATACGCCCAATCTTGGATACCGCGTGGGCACGGGCGTCCGGACCGGAGCCGTCTATGACGAGGGCCTGCGCCAGCACATGCTGCGCGTCTACAATTATATGGGCCTCGGCCTGGTGGTTACGGGCCTTATCGCCTTGCTGGTGTCGTCGACGCCGGCTCTCTATGTGCCGATCTTTTCCAGCCCGCTGAAATGGGTGGTGATGCTGGCGCCGCTCGCCTTCGTGCTCCTGTTCTCGTTCAAGATGCAGACCATGTCGGCGGCAAGCGCGCAGGCAATGTTCTGGGCCTTCTGCGCCGTCATGGGCCTGTCGCTGGCCTCGGTGTTCCTGGTCTTCACCGGAACCAGCATCGCGCGCACCTTCTTCATCGCCGCGACCATGTTCGGTGCCAACAGCCTCTATGGCTACACGACAAAGCGCGACCTGACCCAGTTCTCGTCCTTCCTGATCATGGGCCTGATCGGCGTGGTGATCGCCAGCATCGTCAACATCTTCCTCGGCTCGACCGCGCTGCAGTTCGCCATCTCGGTGATCGGCATCGCCGTGTTCATCGGGCTGACCGCCTGGGACACGCAGACGATCAAGGAGCAGTATGCGGAGAATTTCGATGCGGAGTCGCGGCAGAAGCTCGCCGTCTTCGGCGCGTTCTCGCTCTATCTGAACTTCATCAACATCTTCCAGTTGCTGCTGAATTTCACCGGCGAGCGGGAATAATCCGAACCGTAGCAGGAAACAGCTGGCATCTTGCCGTGGCCGGAGGGAAACCTCCGGCCACTTTTTCATCTGAGACCGCGCCCGGCCCGTGGCGCCATCGAAGTTCATCGCGACTGTGTGAAATGCTGCGTCCGCCGCCTTGAGTTCACTCCTGGCCATTTGCTAGCCTGCCGGCCACACCAGACGGACCGCGAGGACATATGGAACAGGTCAGCCTGACGCTTCATGGCGACGGCATATCGGCGACCATTGCCGGGCAAGGCGCCGAACTGGTTTCGCTAAGGGATACGCAAGGATTTGAGTTCCTGTGGCAGGCCGGACCGGCCTGGCGGCGCCATTCACCAGTGCTGTTTCCGATCGTCGGCCGGCTGAAGGGCGATCAACTGCGCCATCGCGGTCAGACCTATCCGATGACGCAGCACGGCTTCGCCCGCGACAAGCCGTTTATGTGGGCGGAGAGGGGGCCTCGATCCTGTACGCTGGTGCTCACCGATGACGCGGAAACCCGAACCCATTACCCGTTCGCATTCCGCCTGGCCGTGACCTATACACTGGGCGAGGGGCAACTCGACATAGGATTGGAGGTCACCAACTCCGGCGACGAGCCGATGCCGACCTCGATCGGGGCGCATCCGGCATTCAATTGGCCGCTGCTGCCGGATCTGGCCAAAACGGATTATCGGCTGATCTTTTCCGATGACGAGCCAACACCGATCCGCCGGCTGAAGGATGGCCTGCTCACAGCAACACCGCAGCCGACGCCTGTCAGAGGCAATATCGTCGAGCTCTCCGAACGGCTGTTCGACGAAGACGCCGTGATCCTGGACCGGCCGGCCAGCAACAGCGTTCGCTACGGCGCCGAGACTGGTCCGGCGATCGAGGTCTCATGGCAGGGATTTCAGGAACTGGGCATCTGGTCCAAACCCGGCGGCGCACCGTTCCTGTGCATCGAGCCTTGGCACGGCATGGCCAGCCCGCTGGATTTCGACGGAGAGTTCACCGACAAACCCGGCCTGATGCTGATCGCGCCGGGCGCGAAGCGTTCGCTGAGTTACCGGATCAGGCTGGAGCAGGGGCCTCGGTAAAGTTCCTGCAGGCCGGACAGGGGCCGTATTCGATCTCATTCGAGTTTCAAACCTGCCGGACCACGGCGCCGATCACATTGACGAGGAGGCGCGCGGCGGTCAGCGCCGACAGGCCGTCAATGTCGGCTGGCGGATAGAACTCCACAAGATCGAATCCGGCGATCCTCGCCCACTTGCCCAAGCCGGCAATGAGATTGATGACCTGGGTGTAGGTGAGGCCGCCGGGAGTACGCGGTGCTACGCCCGGCATGATGCTGGGATCGAGGCTGTCAAGGTCCAGGGTGACGACGACCCGCGCTCCCTCCGGGATGTGCCTGAGCGCCGCTTCGACACCCAGGGTGTGGACCTCGCGCGCGGTGACGAAACGGCTGCCATAGTGCCGCGCCGCTTCGATCTCCGTGAGGCGTGCGCTGCCGACGCTGCGCAGTCCGACCTGCACCATGCCGGCGACGTGCGCCATCTCGCTCGCCCGGCGCATCGGGCTGGAGTAGCCGTAGCGTTCGCCATGCACCTCGTCGCGCCAGTCGATATGGGCGTCGATCTGCAGGATCCAGACAGGCCCGTGATCCACGAAGCCGGCGAGGAAGGGAATGACCACGGAATCGTCCCCGCCGAGCAGGATGGGGACGGCCGGCAATGACAGGACCTCGCGCGTCTTCGCCTCGATCCGGGCGCGGTTGCCGGCATTGTCATGCATGGTGGTCAGGATGTCGCCGGCGTCGACGCAGCAGATCGGCCTGCCGTCGAACAGCGGGCCGCCGAGATCGAAATCCCAATGCTCAATGAGCGCGGCATCACCCTGGCTTGCAACACGGATGGCATCGGCGGCCAAGGCATGGCTGGCACTGTCTTTGTCGGGATAGGTGCTGCCGTGACCAGCTCCGAAGATCACTGCGCGGGGCGCCGTGCCATCGGCGAGGCGATCGGGCAAGCCCAGAAAGGAAGATCGAGTGGTCATTTCTGATCGCCTTCAGTCCCGCCGACGCATGATGAGCGGATTGGGGCAGGGTAGTTGCTTTGTATGCCGGATTCCATCGTCGAAATCTTGATCCCATGCTGGGCCTGCATTGGGTTCATTCCCGGCGTTCCGCGCCGGGTGACCCTTTCGATCTTCCCTTGACCGCCGTTTGCCACGGAACCTTCCAGCGCGAGCATCGTAAACGACGAGAGGTATTGGAAGCCCAATGCGCTCGTCTTCGAACGCTCTATCGAGGAGGCAAAGTTGCGACACCGCCAAGTGAAAGTTGACGGAAATGCCATTTTCTATCGCGAGGATGGTCCGACCGACGCACCTACATGCCGGCCGCATCGGCCCGAGCCTACAAACGCGACCTGCCGGGAGCAGAACTCCATCTCGTGGAGGGCGCCGGCCACTGGCTTCTGGAAACCCATTTCGATGACGTGCTTCCGCTGGTGCGTGACTTCCTCGCGCGCGTCCATCGCTCAGCACAAGATTTGTGAAGAGGTGCAAAGGAGAAAGATCGATGACGACAACGCCGACAGTCGCGCGCATTTGGCGCGGCCGCACCCGGCCTGATGTGGGCGACGCTTACGAAGTCTATTTGAGGGCCGAGGGCATTCCGCCGCTTGAGAAGACCGCGCTGGGCGTCCAGCTGTTTCGCGAGGATCGCGAAGGGGAAAGCTGGTTCACCACCATCTCGTACTGGCCCGACCACGAATCGATGACGGCTTTCACCAAGGGCGAGCCAACCAAGGTCCATCATCTCGACCGCGATCCGGAGTTCCTGATCGAGCTGCCGGAGCGCATCCAGATCCATCGCATCCTGCTCGACCGGCGGAGGCTCCGCTGATCCATCCGGCCGCGGATATCGGAACACACAGTGAGCGTTGTGCGGCACCGCCGCGTCATCTACAATGATATGTTGTGTGCGGGCGGTTCGCCAAACCGGATGCGTTTGTCTCGATCGACGTGTCTGTATCGGGGGCGCCGTTCGAAATCCGCTGCGAGGCCGAATACACTAAATTGCTGCTACAGGCGAAAGTCGCATAAGATAGATTATGGAACTAGCGCATGGGGCGCAGCCCGGGAATTGGTGCGGTTTCGGCCATTGACGAGCAACATCGTGAACAGCACCACGCCGGCACTTTACGACCTCGAACTCATGATCGAACATTCGAACGGCGGGTTGAAAGCCGACTGAGCTGCTGTCTCTATCGTTCTGACTCGTAAGGGATTTCGATCACCATGCCATCGTAGGCCGGTTCGACATTGTCGGGCGTCTCAGTCATCACGGCGGTGTAATCGAGCGGCACGTGCATGTGCGTCAGCACGGCGTTGCAAGGCGAGAGCGCCTCGATCCAGTCCAGCGCCTGGCCAAGCGAAAGATGGCTTGGATGCGTGTTGTACTGCAGCGCATCGATGACCAGCATGTCGAGGCCTCGCAGCCGCTCGGCGGTGGTCTTGGGAAAGTCGCTGATATCGGGACAGTAGGCGAGCCCGCCAATACGGAAACCCAGCGAAATGATGTCGCCATGGATCTGGGGCAGCGGCTCGAAGGTGAGGGCACCCCCCTCTCCTTCGATCACAACCGGCTTGGCATGGTTGATGAGGTGGGCGTCGACGATCGGCGGATAGGAACTGCCTGGCGGCGTCTCGAAGCAATAGCCGAACGCCTGGCGCAGCCGTAGCATGGTCGGCTCGTCGGCATGGATGTCGATGCGATGCCCTTGCTCCTGCACATAGCCGCGCAAATCGTCGATGCCGTGGATGTGGTCGGCATGCGGGTGCGTGTAGAGCACACCATGGATGCGCCTGACTGAAGCCATCAGCATCTGCTCGCGGAAATCCGGACCGGTGTCGATGACGACCGTGGTGCGGCCGCCATTGGCGGCGATGCGCTCGACAAGCGCGGCCGTGCGCATGCGCCGGTTCCTGGGATTGGCGGGGTCGCAATTGCCCCAGTCGCCGGTGATGCGCGGCGTGCCTGGCGACGACCCGCAGCCGAGAATGGTGAGGCGCAGCCGGTCGCTCATACTTCGGGCGCCCGCTGGTCCGGGTGTGGCATTTTTCCAAACAGCCGAAAGAAATTGTCGGTGGTCAACGCTGCGATTTCAGCCTCGCTGACGCCGATCGTCTCGGCCAGCACCTTGGCGGTTTGCGCTACATAGGCCGGCTCGTTGCGCTTGCCGCGAAACGGCACCGGCGCCAGATATGGAGCATCGGTTTCGACCAGCAGCCGGTCGTGCGGCACATCGGCGGCGATGGCGCGCAATTCGACCGAGTTCTTGAAAGTCAGGATGCCCGAGAACGACACATAGCCGCCTAATGATACGCCGACCTCTGCGAGCCGCCGTCCCGACGAAAAACAATGCAGGATGAACGGGAAGGCGCCCTTCCCTGTCTCGTCCTCGAGGATGGCGGCCATATCGTCGTCGGCATCGCGCGAATGAATGACGAGAGGCAGCCCGGTCTCGCGGGCGGCGGCGATATGGGCGCGAAAGCCCTGCGCCTGCGCATCGCGTGGTGCCTTGTCGTAGAAGAAATCGAGCCCCGCTTCACCGATCGCCACCACTTTCGGATGAGTGGAGAGGCGGACAAGGTCGGCGGTGGTGACGTCGAGCTCCTCGGCAGCATTGTGCGGATGGGTGCCGACCGAGCAATAGACTTCGTCGAAAGTCTCTGCTATCTCAACGACTTGCTGAAACCGCTTCACGCGCGTGGAGATCGTCACCATTCGGCCGATACCGGCCGCCTTGGCGCGGGCGACAATGGCCGCCCGCTCCTCGGCGAAGTCTGGAAAGTCCAGATGACAATGGCTGTCGACGAGCATCAGGCGTTCGCGTCCGTCTGTTCGACATAACGCGGAAACACGCCCTCTGGCGCTGGCAGCGCCGTGCCGGACACAAGTGCATGGTCGGCGTGGACATGCATGAAATCGCGATTGTCCGCCGGCACAGCCAGGAGGTCGAGCAGCTTGGCGGCCGAGCCCGGAACGAAGGGCTGGCACATGACCGCCACGCGACGCACCACTTCGGCCGTCGTCCACAGCACCGTTTCCATGCGCTCGGGATTGGTTTTCTTGAGCGCCCAGGGTTCCTGTCCGGCGAAATACCGGTCGGCTTCCGCAATCACGCCGAAGATCGCCGCCAGTGCCAGATGGATGCCCTGTTCGGCCATTGCCTTGCGCGCGGTGGCGAGAGCGTCGACCGCCTGATCCAGGATCACCTTGTCGGATTCCGCCAGATCGCCGCGCTTCGGCACCACGCCGCCGCAATTCTTGGCGATCATTGACAGCGAGCGCTGTGCCAGATTGCCGAGACCATTGGCCAGATCCGCATTGGTACGGTTGACGATCGCTTCATGGCTGTAGCTGCCGTCCTGCCCGAACGGCACCTCGCGCAGGAAGAAGTACCGCACCTGGTCGAGGCCGTAATGCTCGATCATGGTGAACGGGTCGATGACGTTGCCGACCGATTTCGACATCTTCTCGCCGCGGTTGAACAGGAAGCCGTGGCCGAAGACGCGCTTCGGCAGCGGGATGCCGGCCGACATCAGGAAAGCGGGCCAATAAACCGCGTGGAAGCGTACAATGTCCTTGCCGATGATGTGTGCATCAGCCGGCCAAAACCGCCAATTGTCGGCCTTTTCATCGGGATATCCGACGCCGGTAATGTAGTTGGTCAGCGCGTCGACCCAGACATACATGACGTGCTTTTCATCGCCAGGTACCGGCACGCCCCAGTCGAATGTGGTGCGCGAGATCGACAGGTCCTTCAGTCCCGACTTGACGAAGCTCATCACCTCGTTGCGGCGCTCGGCCGGACCGATGAAGTCGAGTTGGTTTTCATAAAGCGCGACGAGCTTGTCCTGATAGGCCGACAACCGAAAGAAATAGCTCTCTTCCTCGACCCATTCGACCGGCGTTCCCTGTGGCCCGTAGCGAATATTGTCGGGACGGACCTCGGTCTCTTCCTCGCCATAATAGGCTTCGTCGCGCACCGAATACCAGCCGGCATAGCCGCCCTTGTAGACGTCGCCATTAGCGGCCATCGCCTTCCAGATCGCCTGCGAAGCCGCGTAATGCCGCTCCTCGGTGGTGCGGATGAAATCGTCGTTCGAGGCGTTGAGCGCGGTCGCCATGCGCTTGAATTCGGCCGAGTTGCGGTCGGCCAGGTCGCGCGCCGAAATGCCTTCCTTCTTTGCCGTCTGCAGCATCTTGATGCCGTGCTCGTCGGTGCCGGTGAGGAAGAAGACCTGCTTGCCGTCGAGCCGCTGAAAACGGGCAAGCGCGTCGGTGGCGATCAGCTCATAGGCATGGCCGATATGTGGCTTGCCGTTCGGATAGGAAATGGCGGTAGTGATGTAGAATGTGTCGCGTGACATGAATGAACCGTCATGAATGTCTGAATGGAAGCTGTGGCGGTGGATATCGCATCGGAATGGCGATTGCCATCCCGAGACCAATGCATGCCGCCCAAAAGTGGCTCCTGTTTGGGGGGCCAACGGCATGCACCAAAAAGGCCGTCACATTCGCATTGCAGAATTCAGGCGGTCGATCATGGTCAGGGCGTGCTGCTTCTTGTCGAGATTGTAGGTGTCCGTTTCAGATATAGCGTCCAAGGCCTCGTGCCAAGTATCGGAGAGCGTTTTGGCCCGCTTGAGATCGCCAGCCCGCGCCGCCTGGCTTGCCGCGTCCGACAGAAGGTCCAACGCCTGGCGGTTGAAGATGTCGAACTGGATCGCCTGGTCTTTGCCCGCGAGGGCCTCGGCCAGGCGGTAGGCACCGGCAATATCGCTTTTTCCCTTCGCCACCAGGCCATCGAGCGTCTGCGCGATCTCCAGCCCGCCATACTGCGTCAACAGGATTGCGCTGCGGGCGCTCCCCCCTGCCCGCTCGACCAGTGCGGCCCTCGCGACCGGATCGTCCGGTGGTGGCGGCTCCGCTGTCTTCAGCACCGCCATCAGTTCGTTGGCGTCGAGCGGTGTCAGCCGCACCACCTGGCAGCGCGAACGGATCGTCGGCAGCAGACTGCCCGGCGCATGGACGATGAGAATGAACAGGGTCCGTGCCGGTGGCTCCTCGAGATTCTTCAGCAGGGCATTGGCCGCATTGGCATTCATGTCGTCGGCCGGGTCGACGATCACCACCCGGTAGCTGCCGTCATGCGAAGTCAGCGACAGAAAGCGGCTGACCTTGCGGATTTCGTCGACGGTGACGACGGTTTTGAAGCTCTTGGTCTTGTCGTTCAAGGGGCGGGTAAGATGCAGCACCCCCGGATGCGCACCGGTGGCGATTTGGCGAAACAGCGGCGAGGCCGGATCGGGGACCGCAAGGTTGCCGGGCGCCTGCTCGAAGGCCGGATGCTTCAAAAGGTGGTGGGCAAGATGGAAGGCGAGCGTCGCCTTGCCGATGCCGACCGGTCCAGCGAAGATCAGCGCGTGCGGCAGCTTTCCCGCGCGATAGGCGGCGGCAAGCATGGTGGCGGCCTGCCCGTGCCCGACCAGACGTGGCGTTTCGGAAGGTTCCGGCACACCGTCCAGCGTGTCATGCTGTTCCGGCGCGATGCGTTCGAAGATCATACCGGTGCGACCTGCCTGTTGCGCTCGGGCGCCCTTGCCTCCAGTGCCGCGAACACGGTCGCCGTGACGACATCCTCCACCATGTCCGGATCGGCGGAGGCATCGACGACGATGCAGCGTTCCGGCTCTGCCGCCGCGATCGCCAGGAACGCTTCGCGGCGGGCCTGGTGGATAGTCAGCGTCTCCTTTTCGAAGCGGTCGGCGACGGCATCGCTGCCACGCCGCAACGTCGCCCGCTTCAAGCCCTCGGCCGGGTCGATATCGAAGATCAGCGTCATGTCGGGCATCATGCCGTTGATGGCGACCTGTTCCAGCATGGCCATGAATGCCGGATCGATCCCGCCTGTAACGCCCTGATAGACACGCGAGGAATCCAGGAAGCGGTCACAAAGCACGATGGAGCCGCGCTCGACCGCCGGCCGGATGACCTGCTCGACATGGTCGGAACGCGCGGCAGCGAAGAGCAGCGCTTCCATCTTCGGCCCGAACGGTTCGGCGGCACCCGAAAGCAGCACATGCCGGACCGCTTCGGCGCCCGGCGAGCCGCCCGGTTCACGCGTGCGCAGGACATCATACTTCTTTGCGCGCATCTTTGTGGCCAGCCGCTCGATCTGTGTCGACTTGCCTGCGCCTTCGCCGCCTTCGAAGGTGATGAAAAATCCGCGCGCCAACCGAAAGGCCCTTGTTCGTGTTCGAGTGGGTTGTTGCGCTCTAGATAGTCCGCGACAGGGAAAACGTCCATGCCGTCGGTACTATCGAAGCCAGCCGACCGCCAGTTCCTTGACGGCGTCGAGCGCGCGTTGCGGCAACGTGCCGACGCCGATCGACTCGGCGGCGAACAACGGTGTCTCCTGGCTCAGCGTGTCGCCGATCCAAACCCGCAGTGCGCCCACCGGTTGCCCCTCCTCCACCGGTGCGGCGACCGGGCCGAAGTAGATGATCCTGGCCGTCAGCTTGTCGCGGTTGGTGATCGGCAGGAAAATGTCGATCGGACCTTTTGCCTTCAGCGTCACGCCGGATTTCGCACCGCCAAAGACCTGGGCCTCCCCGACCACCTCGTCCTTGGCGAAGATCTCGGTCTTCGCGAACGAACGAACGCCCCAATCGAGCAGTTTGCGCGCTTCTTCGGCACGCTCCTTGTCACTGGCCAGCCCGCTCATTGCCGCGATCACCCGCGTGCCGCCGTGGCTGACCGAAGCGACGATGCCGAAGCCGGATGTCTCGCTTGCACCGACAGCCAGGCCGTCAGCGCCAATGTCCATCGCCAGCAACGGGTTGCGGTTCCTCTGCGAGATCTTGTTCCAGGTGAAATCCTTCAGGCCATAGTAGCGATAGAAATCCGGGTATTCGCGCCACAGATGCAGGGCGAGCTGCGCCAGCTCGCGCACGCTTGTCTCCTGGCCATCGGCCGGCAGGCCGGTCGAATTGACGAACGTCGATGTCTTGAGGCCGATCTGGCGCGCGCGTTCGGTCATCTCTGCGGCAAAATTGTCCTCGGATCCGGCCATGCCTTCGGCGATAACGATGCAGCCGTCATTCGCGGCCTGCACGGTCACTCCCTGGATCAGGTCCTCGATCCGGATCGCCGATTTGAGCTTGGCGAACATCGTAGAGGTTCCCGACGGCGCGCCGCCTTTGCGCCAGGCGTTCTCGCTGACCACGAACGTATCGTCGAGTTTGAGGCGCCCGGACCTGAGGGCGTTGAAAACCACCTCCATCGTCATCAGCTTGGCCATCGAGGCCGGCGGAATGGGTTTGTCGGCATCTTTCGAAAACAGCACCGTGCCGGTGTCGGCATCGATCATGAAGGCTTGTGCGGCCTTGGTCTCGAAAAGCTGCGCTTGGGCCGGCGAAAGCGTGAGCAGGAGGCCGAGGAGAAAGAACCCGGCAAAAGGCTGTAGCAAGCGAAACTGCATGAAATTCGACCCGTTGGCCGGCCCCTCCGGCGTGCCGAAACTATCAGGCTTTTTCGCTGAGGGATCAACAGCCGGGCGGAAAGCCGGCTGTTGGATCAGTCGCGCACGACCAGCGCATCGGGCGCACCGTGGGACCATGCCGCCTTCAGCAACTCGTCCAGGCCGCCATGGCCGTCCGGATAGAGGTTGACGGCATACCAGTCATTGCCGTCGAGATCGGAGCGCTGGATTTCTATTCTGCCGAAGGGCTTTAGTGCCGAGGCCACGCGTTTGGCTTCGGTAGCATCGTCGAACGTGCCGGCGGCGACATAATCTGGGCTGGACGGTGCCGCTTGGCGGCCGTTCTTTTTCCACGACCGCAGGATATCGGCGGGCGACATGCCGCTGTCATCCAGAGCGGCAAAGACATCTGCGTGATGGACGCGTTCATTCGCATAGGACAGCGAGGCCATGGCGAACGGCGATTGCGGCGGCAGGCTGATCTCCGGCCGTTCCGGCACGATCGGTCCGAAATCGGGCAGCGCCAGATCGCCGAAGGCCGCCGACTGCGCGGACATCTGCCCCTGCACCGGGGTTGCGGTATCGGTCAGCTGACCTGGAAACGGCACTGCGGCCGCGCCGACCGGAAGGCTCGGCGAAGGTCCGTTCATGGCCACCATGACGCCGGTCGGCAGGCCATCCGACGGATCCGGTATGCGGTTGCCTGGATGGTAAGAGGCCATCAGGTACTGGTCGTCATTGCCGTCGAGCGGCGCGCGGCCGACATATTCGACCTTCACCTTCGCGGTGCCGACCTTGTCGTAGTCCAGCATCTGCGCGGCTCGCTCAGAGACGTCGATGATGCGGCCCTCATGGTATGGGCCGCGGTCATTGACGCGCACGATCACCGAACTGCCGGTTTCGAGGTTGGTGACGCGGGCATAGCTGGGCAGCGGCATGGTCGGATGCGCCGCCGTCAGATGCGCCGTGTCGTAGACTTCGCCGTTGGCGGTCAGCCGGCCATGGAAGGCGTCGCCATACCACGAGGCCAGACCCACCTTGGCGTACTTCTTGTCTTCTTTGGGATAATACCACTTGCCGCGCACCTGATAGGGCTTGCCGAGCTGGTCGCGGCCGCCGCCGCGCCGCATGAAGGCAGCGCGCGGACTGGCCTTCACGCCATATTCGGTCTCGGCGAAATATTCCTTGGAGCGGGTCTTCTTGTAGACCATGCCTTTCGGCTCAGGCTGCGATGCGCAAGCGGCAAGCAATACAGCAGACGCTGCAAGCAACGCAACCGTGGCAACGCGACGAAGACGCGGGTGCGTCACAGCCTGCATTCTTAATTGTCCCCTAAAGTCTAAACCAAAGACGTCGTATCCGACCATCAGAGGAGCCAAGCACTCACTCGACAATGCCAACGACGCCTCGGAACCCCCGATCCTTTGTGGCAGGAATTGTTTATCACGGTATTAACCGATTGTGGCCGGAACCGGGCAAGATTGTGACACTGCTCGTCCTGTCGTTGGCTAGGGAGAGGTATGCCTTTGCGGCGCCTGCTTGCAGGAAGCGATCAGGCGGTTGATCTCCGCTTCGTCGGCAAGTTGCCGGCGTCGGAAAGCCGCTCCAAGGCCAGAACAACGGTGATCGCGCCCGCGAGCGCGGAGCGTCGCGTTTCTGCGTATGCATTTGGTAGTTCTCATCAGGAAGGGCTGTTCAGTCGCCGCCCTCGGGAGGCTTCTCCCGAGGGCGGGCAACGACGGCTTACCGAATGATAGGCTCAATCCAGAACTCAACAACGCAACGCTTACGCAACTGCCAATTCAATAGATTTTGAACGTTTTGGTTCCGTTAGCTATGGCTAAAAAGTAGAAAAAACCCACCTTCTTCATGCATGGCACCGGCGGGACCGGCGCGGGCGGAATCCTCTTCTAAGAATTCTACTTCTTTCATACACCTATCTAAGCCCATTAGCTTGCTGGCGGCCGATGCCGCGAATGGTACGATAGTGTTGAATTGGAGGCTTTATACATGTCGACCCAGAACACAAACGGCTCGAAACTCGACCAGGGCCTTGTATCGGAATCTCAAGCGCGCCGGGACTTTCTTAAGAAGGCGGGGCGTTTCGCCGCGGTTACGCCGCCGGCTGTAACTCTCCTGCTCGGCACCAGCTTGAATTCCAAGGCGATTGCCAAATCAGGCGGATCACGCCCCGGCAACGGAGGGGGAGACAAGAACCACCCCCACGCCGGCCCTCCCGGTCATCCTCAAGCCGGCCCTCCCGGTCAGGTCCATACTCAGTTCCTGATCGAGCGAGGCCACTCTGACAACGCCGGCGGCGGATCCCACGGAGGATCGAGGTCAGGCGATCCTAACTAGCAACCAAGCCCTCTGGATAAAGCCTAAGCGCTGGCGGTATCAATCGTCGCCACGGTCGAGAAGCTGAGGGATAACGGCTGATGCCCGCCTGGCCTGCGAGATCGCAAAAATTAACGGATCGTTGACCGCGCTGTCCTATTCTGAGACAGCGCGGTCTAGTCCCATCCGGACTGCGCAGGCGGCTCCGGCAACACAGCCCCCGCCGCACTGTCGGAGCCGCCACCATACTAGCCTGAAGATACCAGCAATGGTTGAATCAACTGTTACTGCAGTTGTTGCAAATAGAGCGAGCTGCGTCGGCCGCCGTCCCGCCACCAGATGCAAAAAAGCCCGCCGGGCGTCCCCAGGGATGAATCAAGGGACATTGCCGGAGCGTTGGAAATCCAAGCTATCTTAACACGTGAGAAGTGGTTTCACGGCGTGAGGAACGGTAGCGGGCTGTTCGAGGCCAGCATAGGTCAACGATGAGCGGCGGGGTCGGCTATTTCGACTCCACGCCCAGCTCAGGCCGCATGTCTATCGTATCGCCATCTCCATGCACGGCGTCATGGTCCCAATTGTTCGTCTTCTCGGGCGTTTTGACGACAGCCTCTCGGGTGTCTCTGTCTTTGTCCTTGCGGGGCTTTGGACCTGGCACGTCGCGTGATGACTTCGGTTCCATATGCGCCTCCTTTAGTTCTCTCCAGAAACAAGGACGGGAGGCTCGGGTTCCAAAAACAAGAAAGCCCGTTGCCTCGGGCAGCGGACTTTCGCTAGGAGTTGAGGGGACATCTCCACGCTGCGGAGACAACAGACCACAGTGGATTGGTTCCAATGTTGGTCTCTGTTTGGCGGCGCGTGCTGTGAGCGCCTGGGGTATTCGAACATCGGAATCACGCTGGACGTTTATTCCCATGGATGCCGGGAATGCAGGCCGACGTAGCGGAGCAAGTTGACGTCGCGTTGCAGGCGGCTATAAGCAGCGATCGAAAACGCAAATAGTTGCAAAGTGCGTAGCAGCCGGCATTTCTCGACCGGACGCAGAATCTAAAAAGCGCAGCGTTTGTAACTACTTGGAGGGATGGCCGAGCGGTTTAAGGCACCGGTCTTGAAAACCGGCGTGGGCGCAAGTTCACCGTGGGTTCGAATCCCACTCCCTCCGCCAAGTCACGCCCTGAAAAGCCCGGAAACCATAGGGTTTGGCGATTTTTGGTTAGTGACCAACTAACCAACCTACCAACCAGATCGGTTCGGTTCTGGGTCCGAATTCCCCCAGCCGGCAAAGGCATTGCAGGATTTCAGGGGCGGAAAATAGGCTGCAATGGTTGTAGCCCTTCGATCAGCATTTCATAGGTCGCCAAAATAACCTGATACGTCGAAGACGTTATATCCAGCCGGAGGATTTCTCCCGACATGAGGTGCATCAGCTTATGCGCTGCTTGCTGCACATCAGATGCACCAAACCAAAGTGGCGGAAAGTCTTTAGGCCTTGTCATTGGCGCTTCCGCGATTCGGACAACGTATCGAGCCGCTGTTGCAGATGCCCATTGAGCACGGTCATTTCCTTTAGCGCCTTCACGGGATCACCCTTGTGGAGCGCTATAAATTTGTCGGCGGTGGCTTGAAGCACTGCCTCTTGACGGCTGTCGAGCTGACAATGTGGAAGCCGAACCCGCCGCTCCTTGACGCCCTGAATCAAGAAAACGCCCGCCACGTTTTGCGTAGCGGGCGCTAGTTCATGGGAGGAAATGAACGCGTGCGGTCAAGGGTGGCCCCCTTTTACCCTCGATGACGATACGCCTCGCCTGGTTGCATAATAAGCGCGCACCAGTTGAAGCACCGCATTATTCGGGTTGCGTGACTTTTCCGCCACAGCCCGGGCACCTGAGCAGCCGAGCTAAACTTGCAAATATGCAGTTTTGATGTGGGGGGATCGTGGTTCCTTTCAGTGCAGCAGCGGGGCGCCGACGACGGCCAGCGCTGCGGTGAGGGCCAGGAGCAGCAGCAAAGGCAGGGAGGCGGGTTAACCATGCCGAATCTAGATGCGGTTGGCCTTCAGCAGGCGTACGATGGACTCGCGGGAGGGCATCTGGGAGGAGCCCTTTATGTTTGAAGTGCGGAGCTTTGTCGCCAAGATGGTGAAACGCGAGCGCGTAGCTGCCAAGCAGCGCGTGATGCCGCCGATAGTGAAAACACTCGCCGATCGGCCGGTTCACATCAAACCCCGGCCCGCCAAGAACAGACCGGCTCCGCCGCAGCATCACGCCGCCAGCAACATGTAGGCTTTCAGACGCCTGCACTTTCCGCACAGGACCGACGCTTAAGGATTGAGCGCCGACGCTCGATCCTTTCCCTCTTTCTCCAGAACCATCGTGCGGTGCCGGTGACGTTTGCGACGTTCCGCTTGGCGGGCCATATCACCAGGGGACGGTGCGGCCGAGATAGTCGACATAGGTCAACCCCGAGGTTCCCCGCATGGCAATCAGGACGTTCACAAGGCTGGGCACGCTTTCCTCGATGCTCAGCCGTGCATCTGGTCCGCCCAACTCAGTACGGACCCATCCAGGCGCCATCAGCACCATGGCACGCGATGTTGCGGCATGGCGGGCCGCGAAGCTTCGCATGAGCATGTTCAGCGCCGCCTTGCTGCCGCGGTAGACCTCACGTTGACCTGTTTCGTTGTTGGAAATGCTGCCCTGCCCGGACGACATCACGCCGATCAGACCGGTCGCCGGGACAAATGGCTCCAGACCCTCAAGGACACGCATCGGGCTGAGTGCATTTGTGACCATCACGCGAACGAACTCGTCGGTCGTCACATCAGCGATCGTTTCAGCCGGGTTGTTTGTCACGCCGGCATTGACGAACACTATGTCGAATGCCCTGCCCGACAGCCGGTCGCGCAAGGCCGCGACCTGATCGGGCTCGCAGATGTCGACCGTCTCGATTTCGAGCCGGCCGTCGAACTCATCCGCGAGATCGTGCAGCTTGGTCCGGCCGCCGCTTTCCCGGATCGTGCCAACGACGTGCCAGCCTTTCCTGAGGAACTCGGCCGCCATTGCGTGGCCGAGGCCGCGCGATGCGCCGATAAGAAGGGCTGTACCTGATGGGGTGTTCAGAACGTCTGCGGACATTGGGCAATCTCTTTCGTTTGCTGGGTGACCGCAGATATGGGCAAGCGGAAGCCACGCGCCAGACGCGCCAAATTCAAACTATGATTGCATCCGGCGCTATGTCTGCCAGAACAGCTGCGATAAGGCTGTGCCATGGACAATGTGGACTTGAACCTTCTCGTGGCGCTGGACGTCTTGCTTGCCGAAGGCAGCGTGACGGGGGCGGCCCGCCGGCTCGGCTTGAGCACCTCGGCGATGAGCCGGACGCTCACGCGACTTCGCGCTGCCACCGGCGACCCGCTGCTCGTCCGGGCCGGACGCGGGCTTGTGCCCACGCCCCGCGCCACGGAATTGCGCGATCGCGTCCATGAGCTCAGCCGGGATGTGCGAGCTGTTCTACGGCCGCAAAACATGCGCCTGGACCTGGCCAAGCTCGAATTGACATTCACCATTCGCGCCAGCGAAGCATTCCTGGAATTCCTTTCCGGCCCGGTCGTGATTGCGGTCACCCGTGCGGCGCCCCGTGTTCGCCTGCGCTTCACACCCAAGCCCGACAAGGACGCGCGTCCGCTTCGGGAAGGTCTCATCGATCTGGAGATCGGTTTGCTTGGAACGTCCGCGCCCGAGATACGCACCCAGTTCCTGTTCCACGACAAATATGTCGGCGTGGCCCGGGCCGGACACCCGCTTCTGACGGGCGCCTGTGTGACGCCCGAACGCTACGCCGCCTGCAAGCATGTGGTGGCATCACGGGAAGGAAATGTCGTCGAGCCGATCGATGGAACCTTGGTGAAGCTTGGCCTTGGACGCACCGTCGTGGTTGTCGTGCCCGGCTACCCCGATGCAATGCGGATCGTGCGCCAATCGGATCTGGTCGCGACCGTGCCGCGCTCGTGTTTCGGCAACGCCGGCACAAGCGACCATGCCGTCACGGCGGGTCTCGAGAGCTTCGAGCTCCCGCTTCCCATTCCGGAGTTCAAGATATCGGCGATGTGGCATCCTCGCATGGATGCCGACCCGGCGCATGGTTGGCTGCGCGATACCGTCATGTCGGTTTGCCGGGCGGCTTATCCCCGGCGATGAAGTGTGATCGCGCAGCGATAGTAAGTCCAACGCCAAGGCGCCGACTTGCTCAGTCTGATTGCTGTGTGCGCTCCGCGATGGCAAATGCCTGCAGGTTCCTGGCCTTGCCGATGTCCTGGTCCGCGTTCGCGATGATCGAGAAGAAGGCTGCTCTCGCAATGTCCTTCTTGGAGGCCTTGGGGTGCGCTTTCCGGGCAGCTTTGACAAGCTGCTTGGGAGACATGTCGGGCGTGACGATCCTCATGAGGGTGTCGCCGATCGCACTCATTTCGCTTGCATCCATGATGGGCGTCCCTGTGCTGACCGCAATGCCACAATAGCAAGGACAACTCGCGACCGACAATATGGTTCTGGAAAATGAAAAACCCCGCCGGCAGGGACCGGAGGGGTTAGTCCTAGGAGGACGCGCGTTGCGCTGCGTTCGACAAGCGCGCGCCGACCAAGTAGCGCCAGCTTGCGACGCGGATGTGACACACGGCGAGTGCGTGACAAGCCGTGAGCATGACACAGGCGGCCGGCATCAAGCCTTTCGAAAGGAGAAATGTGGTTCTGTCGGAAACTGAAGCGCGGGTGGCGCTGGCCAAGGCAAGGCGATAGCGGTCGAATGGATATCTTTGGCATCAAGGGGCTGTTGATCTGCGCGCTGATCTTCATTCCGTTCGAGCATCTGTTTGCAGAGCGACCGCAGAAGATCCTGCGCGACGGCTTGGGTGTCGACCTGATCTATATGCTGTTCAACGGCCTCGTAATAAAGGCAGTAGTAGTCCTGATCGCGGCGAACACGCTCGAAGCCGCTGCAATACTGGTTCCGCAATCGGTAACGCACGCGATCGGCGGCCAGCCAATCTGGCTGCAGGTCGCCGAAATCATCGTGATTACCGATACAGGTGTCTACTGGGCGCACCGTGCGTTTCACGAAATCCCCGCGCTTTGGAAGTTCCATGCGGTCCATCACGGCATCGAGGAACTGGACTGGCTCGGTGCATTCCACTCTCACCCCGTCGACTCCATAATCACGAAGGCAATTTCGCTGACTCCGATCTTTTTTCTCGGATTTTCCGAAGCTTCGATCGCGGTCTTTTCCGTCATCTACTTCTGGCACACGCTGCTCGTTCATTCGAACTTGCGAATTCCGTTCGGCCCCTTGAAGTGGCTTATCGCCAGCCCGCAGTTCCATCGCTGGCACCATGCCAACCAACGCGAAGCCTATGACAAGAACTTCGCCGGACAGTTGCCCTTCCTCGACGTGGTGTTCGGCACCTACAATGCGACTGGCAACAAAGTGCCTGAGAAGTATGGCGTCGATGATCCGGTCCCCTCCAGCTACTTCGGACAGATTGGCTATCCACTGCTGCGCCGCAGGAAACGATCGAATCGGGCAATGCCGGAGAGCAACACCTGACGGCAGATATTGACCGCGGCTGTTGCCGCCCGATGCTGGCTGCTTCGCGCCGAACGGCGTTCAGGGCGGCAACACAACCCCACTTGTCGTGTCGCCTGATGGCAGCAGAAATTCCTTCGTGGGTTGGTGTCGGCGGGTGCCGGCGATTAATGTAAGTCCTGCGCAATTTGCCACGAGGCTGGTTTCGGCATGGATTATCGCGACGACGACCTCACGAAATTCGAAGCGCATGGCGCCGCTCCTTTGCCGGCCGCGGCGGACGAAGGTCAGGTGGAGCACGAGGGCGCAAAGATCTGGTACGCGACGTTTGGGACGGGTTATCCCGTGATCCTGTTGCATGGCGGCCTTGGCCATAGCGGCAATTGGGGATTTCAGGTCCCGTCATTGGTCAAGCACGGCTATCAGGTCGTCACCATCGACAGCCGCGGCCATGGACGCAGCACCCGCGACGAACGGCCGTACAAATACGAACTGATGGCCTCGGATGTCCTGGCGGTGATGGACCGCCTGCAATTGAACAAGGCTATCGCAGTGGGTTGGAGCGATGGCGCCTGCGTTGCCCTGATCCTTGGGATGAAGGCCGCCGATCGCATCGCGGGTGTGTTCTTCTTCGGCTGCAATATGGATCCCAGCGGCACGAAGGAGTTCGAGGCCAGTCCGGTCATCGAGCGGTGTTTCAGCCGGCACAAAAAGGACTATGCCGAGCTGTCGGCCACGCCAGGTCAATTCGATGCGTTTGTCAAAGCTGTCGGCCTGATGATGAAGAGCGAACCCAATTACGGCGCCGCCGAACTGGGAGACATCGGCGTGCCCGTGGCGATCGTCCAAAGCGAGCACGACGAGTTTATCAAGGACGAGCACGCGATCTATCTGGCCCACAGCATACCGGGATCGGAATTGGTCATGCTGCCCGAGGTCAGTCATTTCGCGCCCTTGCAGCGTCCCGATCAGTTCAACCACGTGCTGCTGGCTTTCCTCAAAAAAATTCATCCTTGAGCCCTGCCGCACCGCTTCCGGAGTCCCAGCTCCGGGCCATGCACGCGAGACATCATTTCGCCTGCGAGGCTTTTCACGTCGAATCGGCTAAGCCTTGCGGCATGAACGAGACCTCACTTTATGCGCCGGTGAAGCGTTTCCTCGAAAACCTCGACTTCGTCGTGAAAGGCGAAATTGGCGGCTGCGATATCGTCGCGCTCCGCGAGGGAGAGCCCCCGATCGTCGTCATCTGCGAGTTGAAACTGCAGTTCAATCTCGAGTTGGTTCTGCAGGGCGTCGACCGCGCGGCTGCTTGCGATGAAGTGTGGCTGGCGGCGCGCATGTCGGCGCGTGGCAAGGGGCGCGAAAGCGATGCCAGGTTCCGCAACCTTTGCCGTCGGCTCGGCTTCGGCCTGATTGGCGTAACCGCCAATGATCGGGTCGAAGTGCTTCTCAGTCCGATCGCCGTGGCGCCGCGCAAGAATGCGCGACGGCGTTCTCGCCTTGTCGACGAGCACCAGCGCCGCCGCGGCGATCCTGTCGCCGGCGGAGGATCGCGCACTCCGATCATGACCGCCTACCGGCAGAGCGCCCTCGCCTGCGCCGCGGCGTTGGCGGACGGGCCCAAGCGCCCACGCGACCTGAAGGCGCTGACGCCGCTTGCGCCAAAGATCCTGCTGCATAATGTCTATGGCTGGTTCGCGCGCGTCGACCGCGGCGTCTACGATCTCACGGACGCTGGCCGTGCCTCGCTGATCCGTTGGCCGCAGGCCCCGGACAGTTCGCCAGGATGATCGTGAACGTGCTCTATGCCGTCGGTCATTTTGAGCGGGATTTGCCGATCGAACCAGGGGATGCATGGTGATGGTGCGCATCCAGGACATGCGAAACCTTGGCCCGGCGACGGCGCGGATGTTGGCGGAAATCGACATTGTCTCCGACGACGATTTGCGCAATCTCGGCTCGGTCGAAGCCTATCGTCGCCTGAAGTTTCGATTTGGCCGGCATGTGACGATCCTCGCGCTCTATGCCATGGAAGCTGCATTGTGCGACTGCGATTGGCGGAATCTCGATCAGGACACCAAGGTGTTTCTCCGACAACAGGTTGGCGCCGGCCAAGTCTTGGGGACGGCGTTACGCACGCCTCGCTGATCCGTTGGCCGCGGTCGTCCGACGATGAAACACGACACGGGATTTTGAACGCGCCGACCGCCTGAACACGGGAACCTGCCAGGCCTGTTGGTTGATTTTTCAGACAAAACATGCTGCTAGTCCCGCCCATGAAGACACTATGTATGACGGCCGTGGCGTCCTTGGCCCTGGCTTTTCCGGCCAGCGCCATGGACAGCGCCCTGCGCGCCGGCCTCCTGAAACTCGATCCGCAAACTCGCCTCGAACAGCGTTGCGACGCCGAAATCCTCGACCGCATCTCTCATGACGACCGCAAGTTCAAGGCCGACCGCGTCGTCGCATACGCCTTCGCGACGCCAGAGATGAGCGCCGACGCGATCCGGAGCCCTGGTGCGGCGTTCCGCAGCAAGGGACAATGGTACCGGCTGAAATTCAAATGCCAGACGGGACCGGACCATATGGACGTTCTCCAGCTCCGCTATCGGATCGGGGATGAGATCCCGGAAGCCGACTGGGCGAAGTACAATCTCTACGATTAGGTTCTCGCGGGCTCGCGCCGGCATCTGGCTGCAGTCGGCGGCTGTTGAGAATCTCGCGTGGTTCCACCGCCACGAAAATGGTTTTCCAGCGTTGTCCGGTGCTGCGACTTGACGCCAGCGGACCATGCCTTTAGGCCCGTTGCGACGATCGACGACGAACACTCGACGAAGGGCTTCCAGGTCGATGGAAATTTTTACCACCGCGGGCTTTTCGGCTCTTCTTCAGGTCATCGCTATCGATCTTGCCCTCGCGGGTGACAATGCCATTGTCATCGGCCTTGCGGCGGCCGGCCTGCCGGTCAGCCAACGCAAGCGAGCCATTCTTGTCGGCATCGCGGCTGCCACCGTTCTTCGCATTTTCTTCGCCTTGATCACGCAATGGCTGCTGACCATTGGTCCCATGCTGCTTATCGGTGGCGGCCTGCTTCTGCTGTGGGTTTGCTGGAAGATGTGGCGCGAATTGCGTGTCAGCCACGACGACGAGCGCGACGCCACCGAAGCGCTGTCGAACGGCGACTTCGACAAGGATGGCGTCGTCGGCGGCAAGGGGCCAAGCAAGACCTTCTCGCAAGCCGCCTGGCAGATCGTCATTGCCGACGTGTCGATGTCGCTCGACAATGTCCTTGCCGTGGCGGGAGCGGCCATGAACCATCCGACTGTGCTGATTGTCGGACTGGCGCTGTCGATCGCGTTGATGGGCTTTGCCGCGTCGTTCGTCGCGCGTCTGCTGCACAAATACCGCTGGATTGCCTATGTCGGCCTGGTCATCATCCTCTATGTCGCGGTCAAGATGCTGCTTGATGGGGCCGTGCAGCAATTCCCCGATCATTTCGCTTTTTTAGCACCCTGGTTCGGATCAGGAGGCCACTGAGCCACCCTGATGGCGTGGACCAGCCCATCGACAGGTTTGCTTGATTGCTGAACCCGTGCTATTGCGCCGCGCGTATTGGCTCCGGCCATGCGCCACAGACCGACATTTACAGCGACTTGAGGCCGGGGCACCGTTTCGGCCCGTGCCCCCATTGGAAACTTGCCTATGTCCGCCCCTCGCGTCAGTTTCGTCAGCCTTGGATGCCCGAAGGCGCTCGTGGATTCCGAGCGCATCATCACGCGTCTGCGGGCCGAGGGCTACGAGATCGCCCGCAAGCATGACGGCGCCGATCTCGTTGTCGTCAATACCTGTGGTTTCCTTGATTCCGCTCGCGACGAGTCGCTCAACGCCATCGGCTCCGCGCTTTCGGAAAACGGCAGGGTCATCGTCACCGGCTGTCTGGGCGCCGAGCCGGACGTGATCCGCGAGAAGCACCCCAACGTGCTGGCGATCACGGGGCCGCAGGCCTATGAGAGCGTGATGGCCGCCGTCCATGAGGCTGCCCCTCCCTCGCACGATCCCTACATCGACCTCCTGCCGCCGCAGGGCGTCAAGCTGACGCCGCGCCACTATGCCTATTTGAAGATTTCGGAAGGCTGCAACAACCGTTGCACCTTCTGCATCATCCCGGCACTTCGCGGAGACCTCGTTTCGCGGCCTGCGGCCGATGTGCTGCGCGAAGCCGAAAAATTGGCCAAGGCCGGCGTCAAGGAACTCCTCGTCATCTCGCAGGATACCAGCGCCTACGGCATCGACATCAAGTACCAGACGTCCATGTTCGGCGACCGCGAAGTGCGGGCGAAATTCCTCGATCTCTCGGAGGAGTTGGGCAAGCTCGGCATCTGGGTGCGCATGCACTATGTCTACCCTTATCCGCATGTCGCCGACGTCATTCCGCTGATGGCCGAGGGAAAAATCCTTCCCTATCTGGATATCCCCTTCCAGCATGCCTCGCCGCAGGTGCTGAAGAACATGCGCCGGCCCGCCCATGGCGAAAAGACGCTTGAGCGCATTCGCGGCTGGCGCGACGTGTGCCCGGATATCGCCATCCGCTCGACCTTCATCGTCGGCTTCCCCGGCGAAACTGACGACGATTTCGAGATGCTGCTCGATTGGCTGGATGAAGCGAAGATCGATCGCGCCGGCTGCTTCAAATACGAGCCGGTCAGGGGCGCCCGTTCCAACGACCTTGGGCTCGAGCAGGTGCCTCAGGAGATCAAGGAGGCGCGCTGGCATCGCTTCATGCAGCGCCAGCAGAAGATCTCAGCGACGCAGCTGGCCAGGAAGGTCGGCAAACGGCTGCCGGTGCTGATCGACGAAGCGCATGGGAACTCGGCAAAGGGCCGCACCAAATATGACGCGCCTGAGATCGACGGCTCGGTCCACATCCAGTCGCGCCGGCCGTTGCGCGCCGGTGATATCGTCACCGTCAAGGTCGAGCGCGCCGACGCCTATGATCTCTACGGTTCGGCCGTCTGACCCTTCCTCGCTTTCCCGACAAATGAAAAGGGCGCCTCGCGGCGCCCTCTCAGTATCCGAGGTGATCCGCTGCTTATTGCGGCAGCTTGTCGTCGACGCCCTTGACGTAGAAATTCATGCCGAGCAGCGTGCCGTCGTCGGCGACCTCGCCGTCCTTCAGCCAAGCCGAGCCGTCCTGCTTGGCGATCGGCCCGGTGAAGGGGTTCCAGCCGCCGGCGATCTTCTTTTCGGTCGCTTCGGCCATCGCCTTCACGTCGTCGGGCATGTTGGTGTAGGGCGCGAGCTTGACCGCGCCGTCCTTGATGCCGAGCCAGACATTGTCCGGCTTCCAGCTGCCGTCGATGGCTGCCTGCACGCGGCTGATGTAATAAGGACCCCACTCGTCGGTCAGCGAGGTCAGCTGCGCGTTCGGCGCGAACTTGATCATGTCGGACGACTGGCCGAAGCCGTGCAGCTTGCGCTCTTCGGCCACCTGCAGGGCAGCGGTCGAGTCGGTGTGCTGGACAATGATGTCGGCGCCCTGGTCGAACAGTGCCTTGGCGGCGTCGGCTTCCTTGCCCGGATCGAACCACGAGTTCACCCAGACGATCTTGGCCTTGAAGTTCGGATTGATCGATTGCGCGCCGAGCATGAAGGAGTTGATGCCCATCACCACTTCGGGGATCGGGAAGGAGACGATGTAGCCGGCGACGCCGGACTTCGATTCCTTTGCGGCGATCTGGCCGAGCACGTAGCGGCCTTCATAGAAGCGCGCATTGTAGATGCCGAGATTGTCCCCGGTCTTGTATCCGGTGGCGTGCTCGAACATCACCTTGGGAAACTTCTTGGCGACCTTCACTTCGGCGTCCATGAAACCGAACGAGGTGCCGAAGATGATCTTGCAGCCTTCGCGCGCCAGACGCTCGAAAGCCCGGTCGGCGTCGGGGCCTTCGGAGACGTTCTCCAGATAGGCGGTTTCGACCTTGTCGCCGAGCGCTTTCTCGACCTCGAGGCGGCCCTGGTCGTGCTGGTAGGAATAGCCGAAATCGCCGATCGGGCCGGTATAGACCCAGCAGGCCTTCAACTTGTCAGCGGCCTCTGCGGACGCCGCCAGCGACAAAGCCGCTGTCGTCGTCATCAGGGCAATAAGCAGTTTTTTCATTGTGTTACCTCTCTGTGTTAAGCCTTGGAGCTTCCCGTCTTTTTGTTGTTGTCAACGATCCGGAACGAATGGCTGCCCGAGGGAGGCCGGCGTGTTCATCATCGTCAGACGCTTGTTGCGCGAGATTAGAACGAGAACCACGACGGTTGCCAGATAGGGCAGAGAAGAAAGCATCTGCGAGGGCACCGGAATGCCAAAAGCCTGTGCATGAAGCTGGCCGATCCAGACCGCGCCGAAGATGTAGGCGCCGGCCAGCACCCGCCATGGCCGCCAGGATGCGAACACCACCAGTGCGAGCGCGATCCAGCCGCGGCCAGCGGACATGTTCTCGACCCACTGCGGCGTATAGACCAGCGACAGATGCCCGCCGGCAAGACCGGCGCAAGCGCCGCCGAAGATGACCGCCAGGTAGCGGAAGCGGATGACCTTGATGCCGAGCGCATGCGCCGATGTGTGGCTGTCGCCGATCGAACGCAGCGTCAGCCCGGTACGCGTCTTGAACAGAAACCACATTACCGCGGCCGTCAGCGCGATCGAAATGTAGAACACAGGATCCTGGCCAAAGAGCAGCCTGCCCACGATTGGAATCGAACTAAGGCCGGGAATGTCGAGATTGGGCAGCCTGACACCAGGCTGGCCGACGAAGCGCGTTCCCATCATGCCGGAGAGCCCGAGACCAAGCAGTGTCAGTGACAGGCCGGTCGCCACCTGGTTGGTGGCCAGCGACAGCGTCATGACCGCAAACAGCAGGGAGAAAAGCGCTCCCACGGCGATCGCCGCCAGGAGGCCGATCCAGGGCGACCCGGTCAGATAGCCGGCTCCGAAGCCGCCGACGGCGCCCATGACCATCATGCCTTCGACACCGAGATTGAGCACGCCGGAGCGCTCGACCACCAATTCGCCGATCGCCGCGATCAAAAGCGGCGTCGCCGCCGTTGCGATGGTCAGGAGGATGTTGACGGTAATGTCCATCAGCGGGCTTCCTTCAACTTTGGCGCGGCCTCGAGCTTCGCGGGGGCTTCCTGTCTGGTCAGCGCAAGGCCGATCAATCGGATGCGGTAATGAATGAGCGTGTCGCAACCGAGCACGAAGAACAGCAGCATGCCCTGGAACACCCTCGCCACCTTGTCGGAAATGCCGAGCGCGCTTTGCACCGCCTCGCCGCCGAGATAGGTCAGCGCCAGAACCAGGCCCGCGGCGACGATGCCGAGCGGATTGAGACGGCCAAGGAAGGCCACGATGATGGCGGTGAAGCCATAGCCGGGCGAAATCACGGGCTGCAGTTGCCCAATGGCACCGGAGACTTCCGAGATGCCGGCAAGCCCGGCCAGCGCGCCCGACAGCAGGAAGGCGAAGAACACCATGCGGTTCAGGCCGAAACCGGCGAACCGCCCTGCCCTCGGACTGGAGCCCAGCACGCGGACCTCGAAACCCTTGAGCATGCGGCCCATCAGGATCCAGATCAGCACCGCCGCAACCAGGGCGAAGACGAAGCCCCAATTGGCTCGCCCGGCATCGGGCATCAGCTCCGGCAGCACGGCCGAGTCGCCGAACTGGATCGTCTGCGGAAAGCCGTGTCCCTGCGGATCGCGCCAGGGACCGCGCACCAGCCAGTCGAGGAACAGCTGCGCGACATAGACCAGCATCAGGCTGGTCAGAATCTCGTTGGTATTGAACCGGGTCTTCAGCAAGGCCGGGATCGCCGCGTAGGCCGCACCGCCGACCATGCCGAGCAGAAGCATCAGCGGCAGCACCAGCGGGCCCTCGAATTGCGGAAACAGCACGGGAATGATGGAGCCGAAGATTGCGCCGAAGATGAACTGGCCTTCGGCGCCGATGTTCCAGATATTGGCCTTGTAGCAGACCGACAAGCCGACAGCGATCAGGATCAGCGGAGCGGCCTTGATTGCCAGCTCATGCAATTGCCAGACCTGGCTGATCGGCTCGATGAAATAGATCTTGAATGCGTTGAGCGGGTTGACGCCGAGCAGCGCGAACATGATGGCTCCGGCGATGATGGTCAGCGCGAAGGCGATGAACGGCGACAGCATCGAAAACAGCGCCGAGCGCTGCGGGCGTTTGACGAGTTCGAGGCGCATCATGCCGTCTCCAGCGTGTGTTCGGCGTGGCCGGGTTCGGCGCCGCCCATCAACAGGCCGACCTTCTCGAAAGTCGCCTCGGCGATCGGCATCGGCTTGGACAATTCGCCATTGTGCATGACCGCGATCGCGTCCGATATCTCGAACAGCTCGTCCAGATCCTGGCTGATCACCAGTACGGCCGATCCGCTGCGAGAGAGCTCGATCAGGGCCTGGCGGATGTGGGCGGCGGCACCGGCGTCGACGCCCCATGTCGGCTGGTTCACCACCATGACGCTTGGCCGGCGGTCGAGTTCGCGGCCGACGATGAATTTCTGCAGATTGCCGCCCGAAAGTGCCGCTGCTTCGGGATCCGGCGCGCTTTTGCGCACATCCATCGCCTCGACGATGCGTTGCGAAGCGGCGTAGACGGCGCCGCTCCTGACCATGCCACCGGCGCCGACAAAGGCCTTGCCGTCCGTGGCGTGGCGCGACAGCAGGAGGTTTTCCGAGAGTTTCATGCGCGGTGCGGCACCATGGCCGAGACGCTCCTCCGGCACGAAGGCACCCCCCAGCAAGCGCCGCCCGGTAATGGTGAGGCCGCCGGCGTCCTTGCCACGGATGCGCACCGAGGCGGTATCCTGCTGCAAAACCTCGCCGGAGACGGATTCGAAGAACTCGCCCTGGCCATTGCCGGCGACGCCAGCAATGCCGATCACCTCGCCGGCGCGGACATTGAGGCTGATGTTCTTGAGCGGAATGGAAAACGGCGTTGCCGGCTTGCGGTTGAGGCCGCGGATTTCGAGCAGCGGCTGCGCGGTTTCGATCCCCTCGACCGGCGCCCGCACCACGGCCTGCACCTCGCTGCCGACCATCATGCGGGCGAGCGATGAGGCTGTCTGCTCGCGCGGATTGCAGTGACCGACCACCTTACCATGCCGCAGCACCGTGGCGCGGTCGCAGATGCGTTTGACCTCTTCGAGCCGGTGCGAAATGTAGAGGATCGATTTGCCTTCCGAGCGCAACCGTTCCAACGTCTCGAACAGTTTGTCGGCCTCCTGTGGCGTCAGTACCGATGTCGGCTCGTCCAGGATGATGAGTTGTGGCGTCTGCAGCAGGCAGCGGATGATCTCGATGCGCTGGCGCTCACCGACCGAAAGATCGCCGACCAGCGATTCCGGATCGAGCGGCAAGCCGTAACTGTAGGAAAGCGCCCTCGCCTTGGCCGCGATGCTGCTGATCGGCGAGCCGTCATCCAGCGACAGCGCGATGTTCTCGGCAGCCGTCAGCGCCTCGAACAGCGAAAAATGCTGGAACACCATGCCGATGCCGAGCTTCTTGGCGGCGCCAGGGTCGGTGATCCGCACCGCCTGGCCATTCCAGAAAATCTCGCCCGAATTGGGCTCCAGCGAGCCGAACAGCATCTTGACCAGCGTCGACTTGCCGGCGCCGTTTTCGCCGAGCAAAGCGTGGATTTCACCTTTGGCGATGTTGAGGTCGATATGGTCGCACGCTGTCAACGTGCCGAATATCTTGGTCAGGCCACGAACCTCAAGCAGGTTCGCCCCATCATGATTTGCACTCACAGTGCCTCCCATCCGGATTACCGGACATGTTCTGTGTTCCCGCAAGCATCGTATGCGCGGCCGGCTCTCGTGCGAAAGCAGCACCCGACTTGAAAGAGCTTCAAGAATTTCAGCGGAAACTCAAGGGTAAAGATTAGCCCTTTTCGCACAAGGATCCGGCTGGCCGGCTTTTCGTGCAAACCATGCCCGCCGCTGCGGCAGGACGCTGAAAACCCAGGCAGACTGTCGTTAGGGAACCAGGACGGTCGTACCTGTCGTTCTACGTCCTTCAAGATCCTGATGTGCCTTGCCCGCGTCCTTCAGCGCATAGCGCTGATTGATCTTAATCTCGACAGCACCACTGAGCACAACCTCGAACAGTGCGGCGGCGGAGGCGTCGAGGTCCTCGCGTTTAGCATTGTAGACGAACAGCGTCGGCCTCGTGGCGAACAGCGAGCCCTTCTGCGCCAGCAGCGACATCGAAAACGGCGGGATGGGTCCGGAAGACTGCCCGAAGCTGACGAACATACCGAGCGGCTTGAGGCAGTCGAGCGAGGCCGGAAATGTGTCGTTGCCCACGGAATCATAGACAACGTCGCATTTCCTGCCGCCGGTGATCGCGGCGACGCCGGCGACGAAATCCTGCTCCTTGTAGTTGATGACGTGATCGAAACCGTGTGCCTTGGCCAGTTCGATCTTGTCGGCAGAGCTGGCGGTGCCGATGACCGTCGCCCCGAGATGCTTCGCCCACTGGCCCAGAATGAGCCCGACGCCGCCGGCCGCTGCATGAAACAGGATCGTGTCGCCTGCCTTCACCTTGAAGGTCCGGCGCAGCAGATATTCCGCGGTCATGCCCTTCAGCATCATGGCGGCCGCCTGTTCGTCGCTGATGCCGTCCGGCACCTTGACGACCTTGCTGGCATCGATGACGCGCTCTTGCGCATAAGCGCCCGTCGTCACGGCATAGGCAATCCGGTCGCCGGGCTTCAGCCAGTCGACGCCCTGGCCGACTTCCAGCACCATGCCGGCGGCTTCGCTGCCCGGAATGAGCGGAAACCCGCCGGGCGGCGGATAGAGGCCCGAGCGATGATAGACATCGATGAAGTTGAGACCGATCGCGGTATGCCTGATCAGGATATGGCCCGAACCCGGCTGGCCGGGATCGGCGTCTTCATAGGTCAGGACTTCCGGGCCGCCATTGGCATGGATGCGGATCGCTTTGGGCATGGACGGGATTCCTTGAAAAGCAGCTGGTCAGGCCTTTTTGGCGCCGAGGTTTGGAAAGAACTGCATGAGGCCACCAATGGTTGCAAGGTAGAGCCCGGTAACGGTAATGCCGATCTTGGTGAAGGTGCCGACCTGCTCGCCCAGCACGCCAATCTGATCGTAGAAAGCGGCGAGCGCCGCCTGCGCAAGCGCAAGCGCGCCAAAGGCGCACCACAACAGTGTCATGCCGAGATTGATCGGCCGCAGCCGCTCCACCCGCACCGGATGGATAAAGTTTATCGGGACAAAAGTCAGAATACCGGCCACCACGACCACCGCGAACGAAACCCATTGTCCCGGTTCGATGACGAATAGAGTGAACACCACCATGTTCCAGACCACGGGGAATCCCTTGAAGAAGTTCTCCTTCGTCTTCATGCCGGTGTCGGCATAGTAGATCGCGCTCGACACGACGATGATGGCGGCCGAAAGGAACGAGAGGCCTTCGCCCATGAAGCCCCGTTGGTAGAGCGCGAAGGCCGGGATCAGCACGTAGGTCACATAGTCGATAATGTTGTCGAGGAGTTCGCCGGACCAGGTCGGCAGGATTTCCTTGACCTCCAGCTTTCGGGCGATCGGCCCATCGATGCCATCGACGAACAGCGCCAGTCCGAGCCACCAGAACATTGCCGTCCAGCGCTCCTCGCTCGCCGCGACCAGCGACAGGAAAGCCAGGAACGAACCGGAGGCGGTCAGCAGATGCACCGAAAACGCGCGCGCCTGCGGCCAGGTGACCTTCTTCTTCGGTCGCGGAATCCGCTCGGTGATCTTCTCGGCGATTTTCCGGGCCTTTGTGTTCTTTCTCACGGGCCCCGCCAATCCAGCTTGCAGATTTCGGCCGAGCGGCCGGCGAAATTCCAGTTGCGGCCAAAGGCGCGCATCTTGCTCTTGTCGGACCTCGCCACGATGATCTCCGGCGCGATCCAGTATTCGGAATTCGTGATCACCGTATCCTTCTCGCGGTCCTTGCCCGCGATTGGCGTGACCGCCCCGTCGATGATCTTCGGTATCTGGAAAATACGCGTCTTGTCCCGCGTCTCGTAGGTAATCGGCACCTGTTCGACGCCCAGGAATTTGCCGACAAGGATTGAGAGCAGCGACGTCGTCCCGCCGGCCTTGCCGGTGAAGATCTTGGTCAATGCCTTGACCACGTAGACCGAGGCTCTGATGTCGATGAACAGGCCCGCGGTCCAGTTGCCGCGGCTCATGTAACCGGGGATTTCCATGATCAGCCCAAGATTGAGGCCGGAAAGGTCGACCTCGCCGAAATGGCCGGCGTCGATACGAAAACCCGCCCAGGTCTGGCAATAGCCCTCGGTCGGAGGATGACTGCCAAGCGACAGCACGCAAGGACAAAAAACCGTGCAATTGCAGGAGAGTACGAGCTCTCCTTTCATTGCCCAGCTTTGATCTGCCATCGAATTTCCCCCCGTCATAGCGAGACTACTAGCAGCGCGGCTGCCCAGACAAGCAGTATCGCACCGGCCAGCCGGGTTGGAAGACTGCCCGTCGTCTGTTTTTCAATCAGAGTGAACACACCGATCAGCGCCATCCAGAAGACATTCATCACGCCCACGGCGAACATCACCAGCATCAATGCCCAGCAACATCCCAGGCACCAGATGCCTTGCGCGGCGCCGAGCCGAAACACGCGGACGGTCTCGGCACTCCAGTTCGAAAACAGGATCGAGAACGGGTTCCGGCATTTCGTCAGGCAGGCCTCCTTGAGGCCGCTGAACTGATAGAGGCCGGCAACCAGCAAGGCGAGCCCACCAGCAACGCCAAGCACCGGATCTAATATCTCTCCGGAGGCGGCGAATGCGTGGACGGCAAGTGTCAGTGCCGCAAACAACATCGAGGCGGCAAGCCAGACGTAGAGATAGCCGGCAACCAGCACCATCGGATGGACGACTGACTCCCCTTTGATCCGCGCCGTATCGGCGATCTCGCAATAAATGCGGATCATTGGTGCCGCGGATGGCAGCATCGCGGCGATCGCCATGAGAAACCACATGAGGATGAGCGCCAGGGTATGCGGGCCGATGCTTGCGTCGAGCGGCGCTGGTGAAAGGCAGAGCGCGAAGAATCGTTCGAAGACGGCCGGTAACGGCAGTTTCGGCAAGTTACGCAACAAAGCATCGCCTGGCGCGCTGATCTGGGCTTCGGCGCTGCGAATCGCCATCGCGGCAAGCAGCAGCCAGGCCAGTGCGATGCTTACACCGACGACGACGTTGACCGTCAAGCGCGGGTTGCGCGCGACGTTTGCCGTGGCGCGGCCGGCACGATCGAGGTGGCTGAAATCATCCTGTTGGCCGGTCATTCCACTCGAATGGGCCGAATCGCCGCGTTGATCAAGCCGCATGATCTGCCCTATATGCGTCTCTTGACTGGTAGGTCTGAAGGCCACCTCGCACAGCAAGCCGGAAACCGATCTTGGAGCATCAGGAAACAGCGCGGATACTGATCGCAGGCACGGGGCCGGCGGGATTGATCGCTGCACTTGCCTTCGCCGATGCCGGCTTTCCGGTGACGATTGCCGGGCCCGAGGTTTCGGCTCCCGACGGCCGCACCACGGCGCTCATGACGCCTGCGCTGAAAGTGCTCGAACGGCTGGGCGTGCTCCAGGACATCGAGCCCGAGGCCGCACCCTTGAAGGTGATGCGCATTGTCGATGCGACCGGCCGGCTGATCCGCAGTCCCGTCGTCACTTTCCGCGCCAGCGAGATCGACGAGGAACAGTTCGGCCTGAATATGCCCAACAGCGTCCTTGGACCCGCGCTTGCCGGCAAGGTGGCCGCGCATTCCGGGATCGAATGGCGCAGATCGATGGTGAAGGCCTGGCATCTTGGCGGCGACAAAGCTCATGCCGCGCTGGCTGACGGCAGCGAGATCGATGCATCGCTTGCGGTCGCTGCCGATGGTCGCCTGTCGCCGGCCCGCGAGGCCGCCGGCATCTCGACGGCGGCGCGCGCCTACCCTCAGGCGGCGCTCGTCCTCAATTTTGGCCACAGCCGCGAACATGGCTTCACCTCGACGGAGTTCCATACCGAGACCGGCCCGTTCACGCAGGTTCCGCTGCCGGGCAATCGCTCCAGCCTTGTCTGGGTGGTCAAGCCCGAGACCGCCAGGGAGCTTGCCGCGTTGGACGACGCAACGCTCTCGCTGCGGATCGAACGAAAGATGCAGTCGATGCTCGGCCGAGTAATCGTGGAGCCGGGCCGCCAGATTTATCCATTATCGACGGTGACCCCTCTGCGTTTCGCGGCGCGACGGGTGGCGCTTGTCGGTGAAGCCGCGCACGTCTTCCCGCCGATCGGTGCGCAAGGCCTCAACCTAGGCATCAGGGATATCGACGATCTAATTGGAATCGCAACGGAAAATCGCGGAGATCCCGGCGCTGCCGAGGCCCTTGCAGCCTACGATTTCAAACGCCGGCCTGACATCCTCGCGCGGAGTAGCGCGGTCAATCTGCTCAACGTGTCGCTTCTTTCCGATATGTTGCCGGCGCAAATGGCGCGTGGCGTCGGTCTCGGCGTGCTTGGTGGTTTTGCACCGCTTCGCGCCTTTTTCATGCGCGAAGGGCTGCGTCCCGGCAGCGGCTTTGCGGCCCTTGCGGGCGGCCTGCGGAAGCCGACGCGGCAGCGGTAGCGATTTTGCGGGCTTTGCCGCGGCATCGCGACGTTCATCCAAAACCTTTGTTGCGCATTCCGCGTATTTTGAAGGCGCTCGGACGCTCGGGATTGAATTGATGCGGAGTCTGCGCCAAATAAAGTCAAGGAATTCAGTGGTGAGTACGATGAAAACGGCCAAATTCGCGATCGGACAGGTGGTTCGCCACCGGCTGTTCCCGTTCCGAGGCATTATTTTCGACGTCGATCCGCAATTCGCCAACACCGACGAATGGTACGAAGCCATCCCCGCCGACGTGCGGCCGCGCAAGGACCAGCCGTTCTACCACCTGCTCGCCGAGAATTCGGAAACCGAATACATCGCCTATGTCTCAGAGCAGAATCTGCTCGAGGATCAGTCGGGAGAACCCGTCCGCCATCCGCAGATCAAGGAAATGTTCGACAAGAAGCCGGATGGGCGCTACGCGCCGAAACGGCAGTCCAGGCACTGACTTCCGGCATACTGAGAGGGACAGAAATGAAAAAGCGGGCATGACCCCGCTTTTTTGACTCGATAATGACACGATGGTGGATCAGTTCGCGGTCTTCGCCTTATCCTGCTCGTCCTTGAGCTTCTTGGCGAAGTCCTGGTTGTTCTTGGCGACGAAGTCCTGGAGCTTCTTCTGCCGGTCCTCGATGTCCGACTGCTGCAGCGGGGGGCCGTCATAGGCGCCGCTGAAGCCCTGCAGCGCGATCTTGATCGGGTTGGCCTGGTTCTGGAAATTGATCGAGGTCAGCGTGATCCCCTGACCCTTCTTGAACGAGGCGACGAGCTGGTCGGTCAGCGGCACTTCGGCCACGCAACGATCCGGGAAGCAGATGACATAGTCGAGCTTCTGCGCCTTGCCGGTGTCGATCTGCAGGCCTATGCCGGGAGGCACGAGGCGACCGGTCGGGACCGTCACCTGGAACACCTTGCGGTTCACCTTGCCCTTGAGCTCGATCAGGCTGACACCGGTGACGAGCTGGCCATTGCCAGCGGTGACGATGTTCTGGACATTGCAGATGTCGACATCTTCCTGCTTGGTGCAGGCCTTGAACCAGCCCTGCGGAATCTGCGGCTGCTGCTGCGCGGAAGCAGAGGGAAGTCCTGCGCCGAGAAAGCCAACCACGCCTGCGGCCATGACCGACAGGCGGTACGCGTTGCTGTTCAGGCTCGTCATGTCGTGTACTTCCTCTCAATGATCCCGGGACCGGCTTCTTCGTGCCGTGTGGTCCAGCTACCTGTTGCCAAAATGAGGCAACAGAATGACTTCGGACGGCGTGTTACACTGCAAGCGGCGTCGAATCCAGCCCGCCCACTTGTAATTCTTGACGACGCCATTGGCCGCCACGCAGTTGCCCCATGCTAGGGTGCGGACCGAATCATCAAGCCGACCTGTTAAGGAGACGGTCATGGGCCGCGTTCTTGTTTGGCTGGTCACCGCACTATCGTTTTTCACCCTGTCATCGCCACCGGCGCTGTCGGAGCCGAAATACGCGATAGCGATGCAGGGCGAACCGGCCCTGCCGCCGGACTACACCCATTTCAGCTACGTCAATCCCGACGCGCCGAAGGGTGGCAGCATCACTTATTGCGTCGTCGGCAGCTTTGACAATCTAAACCCTTTCATCCTGAAAAGCCTGCGCACGACGGCGCGCGGCATGATGGACACGATTTTCGGCAATCTGGTGTTCGAGCCGCTGATGCAGCGCAGTGCAGACGAGGCTTTTACCCTCTATGGGCTTTTGGCCGACACAGCTGACATGGACCCCGAGCGCAAGAGCATCGAGTTCCATCTCAACCCGAACGCCAAATGGTCGGATGGTCAGCCGGTGACGCCGGAAGACGTGCTGTTCACTTACGATGCCTATACGCAGAAAGGCCGCCCGCCCTATAGCGACCGCATGGCCAGGATCGCCAAGCTCGAAAAGACCGGCGGCCATAGCGTGCGCTTCACCTTCAACGACAAGGCCGATCGTGAGTTTCCCCTGATCATCGCGCTGACGCCGATCATCCCCAAGCACGCGTTCGACATCGATACTTTCGACAGAACGACGCTGAAGCCGTTGATCGGAAGCGGTCCCTACAGGATCGCGCAGGTGACGCCCGGCCAACGCATCGTCTTCAAGCGCAACCCCGACTACTGGGGCAAGGACATTCCCGCCAAGCGCGGTTTCGACAATTACGACCAGATCACCATCGAGTATTTTCTCAACGCCAACGCCAAGCTCGAAGCCTTCAAGAAGGGACTTTGCGCCATCGATGACGACGGCGATCCGGTGAAACGCGAGCGCGATCTCGACTTTCCCGCCTTTCATAGGGGTGACGTGGTTTCTGAAACCTTCGACACCGGCATTCCGCCCGTCGTGACCGGTTTTCTGTTCAACACGAGGCTACCGAAGTTTTCCAACCCGGTGGTTCGGCGCGCGCTCGGCATGCTTTATGATTTCGAATGGGCCAACAAAAATCTGTTCGGCGGCAAGTACACCCGCACGATGAGCTATTGGCAAAATTCGGAACTTTCCGCGCTCGGCCATCCGGCTGACGACAGGGAAAAGGCGCTTCTGGCGCCCTACCCCGGCCGCGTGCCGGCCGACGTAATGGACGGCACCTGGAAACCGCCGGTGACGGACGGTTCGGGCCAGGACCGCAAGGTGCTGAAGACCGCTTTCGACCTTCTGAAAAGCATCGGCTACCAAGTGAACAACGGCACGATGATCGATCCCGATGGCAAACCTTTTGGCTTCGAGATCCTGACCGCCTCGCAGGACGAAGAGCGTCTGGCCGGCATCTACCAGCGCACATTGGAGAAGATTGGCATCAACGTCAGCATCCGCAGCCTCGACGGCGACCAGATCCAGTCGCGCAAGCAGCGTTTCGATTTCGAAGTCCTGATCGGCTCCAGCGGCTTCAACAATTCGTTGTCCCCTGGCATCGAACAGATCGGGCGCTGGTCGTCCGCCGCGGCCAGGACGGAAGGATCGTTCAATCTCGCCGGCGTCGCCGATCCGGCGATCGATGCGGCCATCGACGCAATGCTGCGAGCCCGTTCGAAGGAGGATTATGTCGCGGCGGTTCGCGTTCTTGACCGGCTGCTGATCTCCGGCAATTACATGGTGCCGATGCAATACAACACGCAGCAGTGGCTTGCTTACTGGAATTATCTGGAACATCCGCGAAAGACGCCCATATTCGGTTACCAGTTGCCGACCTGGTGGCGCAAACCGAACTGAAAATCCGGAGATAGAGATGAACGAAGCGAACGCCATAACCGTCGATGTGGTGTCGGACGTCGTCTGCCCGTGGTGCTTCATCGGTCAGAAGCGGCTGGACAAGGCGATCGCCGCGGCCGGAGATGTCGAAGTTCATATACGCTGGCGACCGTTCCAGCTCGATCCCACCATCCCGCCGCAAGGCAAGGATCGCCGCGACTACATGCTGGCCAAGTTCGGCAGCGAGGAGCGCATTCGCGAAATTCATGCCCGCATCGAGCCGCTTGGCGAGGCCGAGGGCATCTCCTTTGCCTTCGATGCCATAAAGGTGGCACCGAACACGCTCGACGCGCATCGGTTGATCCGCTGGGCCGGTGCCGCCGGCGAGGACGTTCAGAACAGGCTGGTGCGCCGCCTATTCCAGCTGAATTTCGAGGAAGGCGTCAACATCGGCGACCATATGGTACTGGTCGAAGCTGCCCGCGAGGCCGGCATGGACGCCTCGGTTGTTGAAACGCTCTTGCCGAGCGACGCCGATGTCGAAGCGGTTCGCACGGAAATCGCGACCGCGTCGCGCATGGGCATCACAGGCGTCCCGTGCTTCCTGCTCGAGGGTAAATATGCCGTGATGGGCGCGCAGGACGCGGACACGTTGGCTGATGCGATCCGTCAGGTCGCGGCGGCCAAGGCGCGTGGTGAATTGGAAAAGGCCGACTGAGGCCAGCAGACGCCACTTCGCCGCCATTTTGGCCTTGCTGATGAGAGAATCCGCCACCGTTGGCGCGCTGGTGCGGATCAACCCCTTGGTTGATGACGGGACAGGCGAGTTTGGCGACGTCGCTGCGGCAAGGAATCAGACATTGAGGGCGGCGTACTTCGGGAATTCTGGCCAGGCCCAGTAAGAAAATCCCCCGCCCCACACGGCTTTTGAGTCACAAAGCCGTGTAAGAAGCTTCCCTAGGGGAAGATCGGCCGCGGCCATGGCCGTGGCGCCTAAATGCCTGAAATCCACGGAAATTTTCTGGTCATCATCCACCGTTTTTATGGCAATTCGATCTTCAATCTGTTGCCTCAGGGCAACGGCCGCGGCGGTTTTCTGGTCGGCCCGGTTTAAAATTAATGGAAAATGATCAATTGGTGTTACCATCCGTAACAAAATAAAAAAGGTTTGGGCGGGATCGTGATTCGGATCGGCAGACGATCGCAAGAGTCAGTACCGGATGGACTACACCGCGACGCCGCAGGGCAGTCGCATTTGACGCCGGTATCCTCGATGCGCAATTTCTGGGGGCTCATGCGAGCCTACTGGGTCTCGGACCGCTGGAAGGAAGCCTGGACGCTGACTCTGGTGATCGCGCTGCTCACCGCGCTGTCCAGCAAGGCCAGCGTCTGGTTCGCCATGGCTTCGGGCGAATTGGTGAACTCAATTGCCTTCCTGCACGACGCCGCCAACACCCGTCCGCTGGAGACAATCCTGACCAACGCCGGCGTGCTGGTGCTGCTCGTCCTGCTCAAGGATGCCGGCTTCACTGGTATTCGCAATCTCGTCTCGGCAACCTTGCACCGCAAATGGCGTGGCTGGCTGAATGACAAATTCAACCAGGCCTTGCTCGACGGCAACCATACCCATTTCCATGCTCAACATGGTTCCGCGGACGGCGGCATCGTTGCGCCCGACAACGTCGACCAGCGCATCCAGGAATCGATCAAGGACATGACCGGCGGTGCGATCGGCCTCGCCATGGGCGTGCTGGGGCTGGCGACTTCGCTCTACTTTATCGGCCAGAACCTGCTGCAGTCGTCAGTGGAGGTCAAAGGTCTGGAGTTCCTTGGCAGCTATGGCAGCGCCGTTCTTGCCCTTCTCGCGGTCGCCACTTACGTGCCCCTCAACACCTGGATCGCGGTCAAGCTCGGCAGCCTGCTCGAACGTCTCAATATTCGCATGCAGAAGGCTGAGGGAAGCTATCGTAGCGAACTGACGACATTCCTGCGCCGCAGCTTCCATGTCGCCGCCTCACATGGCGAGGGCGTGCAGAAAATGATGCACGACCGGCTCTATGTCGACATCGATCGCACCTGGGGACGGCTGAATGTCGTCAACACGAGCTATATGTCGTTCGAGTTGATCTACAATTTCATCGGCGCCCGTATTGTGGCCTATGCTCCTGGCCTGTTGCCGTTCATCCACAGCCGCCTGGACTATAAAGGCTACATCACCGGCTCCGAAATGGTGGGCCAACTCATCAGCCAGTGTTCGTGGTTCATCCATGTCATGCCCGCCATCGCCACGCTTCGCGCCAATAGCCAGCGTGTGACGGAGCTCGCCAACGCGATCGAGAACGTCCAGCACCCACAGGAATTCTACAGCCAGAGCGGCCGTTCCGACTTCCACTACGCCAGCCAAAATCCGGTTTTCGGCCTGACCATCCAGAAGCTGGAGCTGGCGCACCAGGGCGAGGACGCGACGCCATTCCTCAGTTCCGCCAACCTGCGCTTCCGGCGCGGTGAATGGACCTTCCTGAAAGGCGAATCCGGTTGCGGTAAGACCTCGCTGATCAAGGCGATCAACGGCTTGTGGCCCTACGGCCGCGGCACCATCGTCTTCCCGGAGGGCGTGAAGAGTTTTTATGCCGCCCAGGAGGTCAAGCTGCCGCAGGTGTCGCTGAAGCAGCTTGTCTGCCTGCCCGGCTCCGAACGCGATCATGGCGATGCCCAGGTTGCGTCGGCGCTGCACAAGGCTGGCCTTGGCGATTTCATCGAACACATGGCCAATGAAAGTCGCGAGGGCAAAAGCTGGGATCAGGTCCTGTCGGGCGGCCAGAAACAGAAGCTGGTGGTGGCTCGTATCATACTGCAGCAGCCGGGACTGTTGTTCCTCGACGAAGCGACCGGTGCTCTCGACCCTGACGGCAAGATCGCCTTCCACCAGGCCATCAAGGACAACTGCCCCGATGTGACGGTGATCAGTGTCATGCACGAAGCCGTGGCGCCGAGATCGGCTGCCGGCACCGAGTTCTACCACTCGATGGTCCTGATTGCCGACGGTGTCGCCACGAAGAAACCGCTCGCCCCGAGCCTGCCCCTCGAACTCACCACGATCCTGGCCCAGCCAAGGCCGGTCGAGGACAAATGGACGCGGTTCTCGCGCCGGCTGAAGCAGAAATAACGATGACGTCACCGGGACTTGCCGCGTCAAACGGCGGACGGTGATCACAGTCTCGCGATCGGCGCCGCTCGGCACTGTTTTACTTCCTCACTGCGATTGACTCGGCAAGGCGCGCTCCTATGTTGCGCCGGCTTGCAGACAGTCAAAAGCGAACCCGCAAGCGGAAAGGTCACCGCGCCATGCCTGGCGACAGTCACAGTCGAACGCAACCGCCGTCCGCCTAGACGTGACCTGAATGGTTCATGTCCTGCCGGACGGCAAGGAGTGAACCATGAACGATTTTTCCCCCGTAGCGGACGACGAGGCCGTCGCCATCGCCCGCATCCTTGCCAATGACCACGTCGCCGACGTCGTCGAGGCGCTCAATCATGAATCGCGCGAAACCGCGACGGAGCTGCTTTGCGCCGTACCCTTCGAACGGCTGGTCGAGATTTTCGATCAGCCGGAGCTTGAGGGCGCGCCCGAACTGGCGGAGGCCCTGCCCCGTCCCAAGGCGAGCAAGCTGCTCACCGCCATGTCCGTCGACCGCGCGGCCGACATTCTGCGCGAGCTCGAAGAGCCGGCACGCTCCGAACTGCTCGGCGCATTGGCGCCGCCGCTGCGCGCGACCCTGCTTTCCATTCTGGGCTATCCCGAAGGCAGCGCCGCCTCGATCATGACGACGGAGTTCGTCAGCGTTCCCTCCGACTGGACCGTCGGGCGCACGCTCGATTACATCCGCAAGGTCGAGCGGACGCGCGAGACCGTCTATGCAATCTACATCGTCGATCCGCAAACACACCTCCTGGTGCGGTCGACCGGCTTGCGTCGGCTCATCACCGGTGAGCCGGACGACTCGATCCTGTCGGTGGCGCCCGACCGCATGCCGGTGACGGTCAGCCCGCTGACCGATCGCGAAAACCTGGCGCAGACGATCTCCAAATACGATCTGCTCGCCGTTCCGGTGGTGGACCACGGCAAGATCCTCGGCATCGTCACCATCGACGACATCATCGACACGATGATCGAGGAGACCACGGAGGACGTACATCGCTTCGGCGGCATGGAGGCTCTGGACGAGCCGTATATGAAGATGAGCTTCCTCGCCATGATCAAGAAGCGTGGCGGCTGGCTCTGCGCGCTGTTCATCAGCGAGATGCTGACGGCCAATGCGATGCAAAGCTATGAGGGCGAGCTGGAGAAAGCGATCGTGCTGACGCTGTTCATTCCGCTGATCATGAGCTCGGGCGGCAATTCCGGCTCGCAGGCGACATCGCTGGTCATCCGTGCGCTGGCGCTGCGCGAGATCGGCCTTCGCGACTGGTGGCGGGTGGCGTTGCGCGAATTGCCCACCGGTCTCGTGCTCGGCGCCATGCTCGGCGTGGTCGGCGTCTGCCGCATCGCGCTCTGGCAATATATGGGCTTCTACGACTATGGCCCGCACTGGCCGCTGATCGCCACGACTGTCGGCGCCGCACTGGTCGGCATCGTCACCTTCGGTTCGCTGTCGGGGTCGATGCTGCCTTTCGCCCTGAAACGGGTCGGTTTCGACCCCGCCAGCGCATCCGCGCCGTTTGTCGCCACGCTGGTCGATGTCACCGGACTGGTAATCTATTTCTCGGTGGCGCTGGTCATCCTGCGCGGCACGTTGCTGTAGCGGTTTGACCGCCGCCGCCGGCCAAGGCTGGCGGCGGCGCGATAGCCGAGGCGTCAGATGCGCTCGCCGTCCTTCACGCGGTAGGTCGGCTTGTACATGGTGACGAGCTCTTCTGCCGCGGTCGGATGAACGGCCATTGTGCGGTCGAAATCATCCTTGGTCAGCCCCGCCTTCAGGGGGATGCCGAGCAGCTGTGCCATTTCGCCGGCGTCCGGCCCTAGTATGTGGGCGCCGAGAACCTTGCGCGAAGCGCCGTCGACGACCAGCTTGATCAGCATCTTTTCGTCACGGCCCGACAGCGTGTGCCGCATCGGCCGGAAGCTGGCGCGGTAGATCTCGATGTCGGCGAAGCGTTTGACGGCTTCGTCCTCCGATAGGCCGACCGTGCCGATTTCCGGTTGCGAGAAGACGGCGGTCGCGATTGTATCGTGGTCGGGCGCCGTCGGATTGTCCTTGAACGCCGTCTCGACGAAGCACATCGCTTCGTGGATCGCCACCGGCGTAAGCTGCACGCGGTTCGTGACATCGCCGATTGCCCAGATATTGTCGATGTTGGTGCGGGAATAATCATCGACTTTGATCGCACCGGTCGCGGTGGCCATCTCGATGCCTATACCTTCCAGGCCCATATTCTCGCTGTTGGGGATGCGGCCGATGGCCAGCATCACCTGGTCGACCGTCAGCACCTGCCCGCTGATGAGCTGCGCGTCGAGCCGCCCGTCCGGCCGCTTGCTGACCGATTCGGAGACGGAATGGCAAAGGATTTTGATCCCCTTCTTTTCCATCGTCTCATGCAGCGTGCGCCGCAGGTCCATGTCGAAGCGGCCAAGAATTTCCTTGCCGCGATAGACCAGCGTGGTGTCGACGCCGAGCCCGTGAAAGATGTTGGCGAACTCGACCGCGATATAGCCGCCGCCCTCGATCATGATCGCCTTCGGCAGTTCCTTGAGGTCGAAAGCCTCATTGGAAAAGATGCAGTGTTCGTGGCCGGGCAGTGCCGGATGCGCCGCCGGACGGCCGCCGGTGGCGATCAGGATCTGATCGGCGGTGACGGTGCGGTCCTCGCTCAGGAGATGGATCACGTGCGGGTCGACGATCATCGCCCGCGAATGAAAGGTCTCGCCGCCCGAACCCTCGACGTTTTTCTTGTAGATCGACTCCAGGCGGCTGATCTCGCGGTCCTTGTTGGCGACCAGCATCTGCCAGTCGAAACTGGCTTCCGGCACCGTCCAGCCGTAGCCGGCGGCGTCGGCGAAATGCTCGGGAAATTGCGAGGCATAGACATAGAGCTTTTTCGGCACGCAGCCCCTGATGACGCAGGTGCCGCCAAAACGGTATTCTTCGGCGATGCCGACGCGCTTGCCGAGCGCTGCCGCGACCCGTGCCGCCCTCACCCCGCCGGAGCCTCCGCCGATGACGAAGAGGTCGTAATCATAACCGGCCATGAAGCGGCTCCTTGAACGCCAAAATGTGAGTGACAGGTAGGCCGCAAACCACCAAAAGAAAAGCCCGGACAGGCCGGGCTTTACAGATGGCCGCAAAGGCCGCGCTTGAAATGCGGATCAGTTCTGCGTGTCGTCGGCAGGAGCCGAACCGTCGGCGGGTGCGGCGCCATCCGCCGGGGCCGCATTGTCGGCCGGAGCGGCGCCATCGGCGGGCGCAGGCGCAGCCGGCGCCTTCGCTTTTGCCGCCGCCGCCAGCGTTTCGCCGACCTGCTGGGCAAGATCGCGAGCTACGCCGTTCTGCCAGATGTCGGCGGCCTTGACGAGGTCGCGTGTCACGGTCGGGCCGCTGTCGAGCAGCTTCTTGCCGGACTCGGAGCTGTAGAAGGCCGCGATGTCGGTGAGTTCCTTTTCGGAAAACACTTTCGCATAGGCAAGAGCCGCTTCCTTCTCGAGATCCGCGCGGCGCGAGGCCATCGCCAGTGCCTTCTCGTTGATCGTCTTGCCGATCAGCTCCTGCATGTCAGGGTTCTTCTGGATGAGCTGCGATTCGAGCGCCGCGGCGGCCTGCGGCAGGATGTTGTCGAACGGGTCGGTCGCGTGGATCGCGGCAACCGCGGCGCGTGCGGCCTTCAGATGCGATTCCGTGACATCCTGCGCGAAGACAGGCGAGGAGAACGCGAAGACGGCCGAAGCCGCCACAAGGACGGAAAGACGGCGAACCCGGTTATGCAACATCATGATCGGTAGAACTCCCTGGTTTTCGGGCGGCATGGACAGTTTGGATACCGTCGCCGCCGGCGATTATGGCCGCTGACGCCAGCCCGATGAAAAGACCGTGCTCGACCACGCCAGGAATGGCGTGGAGAGCATTCGAAAGCGCTCTTGTATCCGGAATGCGGCCAAAAGATGCATCGAGGATAAAATGGCCGCCGTCTGTAACAAAAGGCTGGCCTCCCGTCATCCTCAATGTCACCGGACCGGAAAGGCCGAGATTTTCAGCCGCCATGGCCACGGCGATCTCGGTCGCGCGCAGGCCGAACCGGTTGACTTCGACGGGAAGAGGAAACCGGCCGAGCGTCTCGACCATCTTCGAACGGTCGGCGATGACGATCATGCGCTGCGAGGCCGCGGCCACGATCTTCTCACGCAGCAGCGCACCGCCGCCGCCCTTGATCAATGTCAGCTCTGGGTCGACTTCGTCGGCGCCGTCAACGGTGAGATCGAGTTCGGGCGTTTCCTCCAGCGTCGACAGCGGCACGCCGAGTTCGCGGCACAGCGCAGCGGTGCGTTCCGAGGTTGGCACCCCTGTTATGGTCATGCCGGAGGCAACTTTGTCGGCGAGCAGCCGCACGAACTCGTCGGCAGTGGTGCCGGTACCGATGCCGAGCCGCATGCCGTCGGTGACATGGGCAAGCGCGGCCCGCGCGGCCTCGACCTTCAATTGCCTCGCATCCATGCCGTTTGCTGCCCCGAAACCTAATGCATGGCGCCCAAAAGTGACCTCGGTTTTGGGAAACGACATGCATGAAACAAAGACCCAAAGCGCGCCGCAGGGAGTCCGTTTCGACGCAACGCGCTTTAGCGTTTCGGGCTCCTAGCACTTTTGCCGGCCGGGTCAAAGCCTTTGGCGGCGGCCTCACCAGTCTGCTTGCCTTAAAGCGTCGCAGCCGCTATCGCGTGCCGATGCACAAACCTGCGCAGGATGGATCATGAGTCGCCCGATCATCGTGTTCGACCTCGATGGAACGCTGATTGACACGGCGCCGGACCTGCTCGACAGCCTCAACCACAGCCTGGCGGCCAGCCAACTGGCGGCCGTCGACGAAGCCGGCTTCAGACGCTTCGTCGGCCATGGCGGCCGGGTGATGATCGAACGGGCGCATGCCGCGCAGCAACGATCTCTCAAGGTTGAGGAGCACGACCGGCTGCTGAAACTATTCCTCGATCACTACACTGACAATATTCCTGGCAAATCCCGCCCCTACCCCGGCGTGATCGAGGCGATTGCCCGCTTTGAGAAGGCCGGCTATCTGCTGGCCATCTGCACGAACAAATACGAAGCCAACTCGCTGGCGCTGATCGAAGCGCTTGGCTTTACCAGGCATTTCGCGGCAATTGCCGGGCAGGACACGTTCGCGTTCCGCAAGCCCGATCCGCGTCACCTGATCGAAACCATCAAACGGGCCGGCGGCGATCCGCACTGCGCCTTGATGGTGGGCGATTCGCAAACAGATATCGACACCGCCAAGGCCGCCGGCATTCCTGTCGTCGCCGTCGACTTCGGCTACACCGACCGTCATGTGCGCGAGTTCGAGCCCTCGGCGGTGATATCGCATTTTGATGCCTTGACGCTCGATCTGGCGCAAGGGCTGATCGGCGCCGCCGCACACTGAGCGCCGGCGATGAAAATGTCTCCGGAACGGCCCTGGCGGGACCGCAAATCCGATCTGTGTGAGAACACCAGACACTGCCTTGACTTAACGGGCCGGCCTCCCTTATATCGCGGCTCGCTTGGCCTTCGGGCAACGAGCGGGCGATTAGCTCAGCGGGAGAGCACACCCTTCACACGGGTGGGGTCGCAGGTTCAATCCCTGCATCGCCCACCATCTATTTGCTGGCATCACATCGGCAGCTACAGTCCGCCCCTTCAGCGTTCTGCCTTTTTGCGCAGGCATTGAAACGTCGGGACGACGACGTGACGCCAACGTTGTATGGCCATGAGTATTGAAGCGGCCATCGTGGTTTTTGGCATAGGACGCTTGTCTTGCCGCAACTGCAAATCCTTGGATCGGATGACCCGGCATGCCCACATGCGGAACAAACCTGCATGGCAGCGAGTTTCCCTCCGTCGAAACTTGAGGGAAAACCATGTCCAGATTTCTGCTTGCGACCTCCGTCGCCGTTCTTCTCGCCGCCGGGCCTGCCTTTGCCGCGGATGAAACTCCGCTGCCGCCACCCAATGCCAAGAAGCTGTCGGAGATCATCGCCAAGGTCGAGCAGCGTGACGGGTTTCGCTACGTGAAAGAGGTCGACTGGGACAAGGACGGCTACACCGTCACCTACTACACCTCGGACAAGGCAAAGGTCGAAATCGACTTCGATCCTGTGACGGCCGAACCAAAATAGGATTCGTAGGGATATCCTCGTCGCGAATGCGCTGCCTACGAGCATTCTCAACGACGAAACGGGAGCCCAAATTGTCCATCCTTGGGGTATGTTATGCGCCGGCGCGGGCCGCGCCTTGGGCAAACCTGTTGGCTTGGGGGCCGTGATGCGATGTTTCGTTAGAACTTATTTGCTGTCTGTGCTCGCCATCGTCCCAGCCGGCAGTTTCCTTGCCGTTTCTCCGGCGCAGGCCGATGGGCCGTCCTTCGACTGCGCCAAGGCAAGCCTGCCGGCGGAAAAGGCGATCTGCGCCGACCCGCAACTGTCGGCGATCGATCTACTGGTTTCGAAGGCGTACAAGGGTTTCGAGCCGGCGTTCGGCGGCGACAAGCGCAAGATTGCCCGCGGGCTGATCGCCGACCGCAATGCCTGCAAGAGCGATACGGCCTGTGTCGTCAGCGCGCTCAACAACGCCTTGCAGACCTATGGGAATGCGCCATCCTGGGTGCAGGACTACAACGTCGCGCTGATTGGCAAGAAGGCGCTCGAAGCCGCCGGGCGAAACCCCGGGCGTAACGATCAGCCCTTGCCCTTAGCAATCGGCCAATGCGCATCGACGCACATCAAGACGCTTACCACGCGCCTCGGCGACGATCCGCTGGAAACGGCCAGTCCCGACGCGGGCAGCGCGGCCACGTTCACCAATGGTGGCGGGGCTGTCTCCTATGATCGCGAGCCTGGATTGGCCGCCTCGAAAGTTGGAGAACCGGTCATCATGTGCTTGATCGCGATTCCCAGGGACTGCCCCAAGGACGACGACCGTGGCCGGGTCTATTATTCCGTCGACTCGTCGCGAAAGGCTCCTGGGCTCTGCCGGATTCGCAGCATATGTGCGGCGGCGCCTGAGTGGCTGGTCCGCCTGCGTCGGGCCTCGACGCTGGCCAGGTCTTCCGTCTCCCCTTGCGTCAATTCGCCATTGATGGCTGACTGTAGGATGAACGGGCTTCACGGGGGTGGGCATGTCGACTGCGAAGCACTTGATGAAGCGCGTCCTGATGATGCTGGCCGGTTATCTTGTCGCCATACTGGTTGGGCTGATCGCCGTAGTGGCGATTTATGCGGCGCTCAGTTCCCTGCCCAACGCGCCCGCCTATTTCGACCTCATGGGCGTCTCACCGATCGCTGCCTTGGTGGTGCCGCCGCTCGGCATGTTCATCTATTTCCTGACGGTTGTGCTGACCGCGCCACAGACGCTGATTTTCGCGCTGATCGCCGAGTTTTTCTCCCTGCGCAGCGCGCTGCTGCACATGCTCTTCGGCGCCGCCGCAGCGGCCGGCGGCTTCTTCCTGATCTGGCCGAGCGCGGCGGAGGACGTCGATCCGGAGCGCTGGGTCGATATCGGCATCATCGCCGTCGCCGGTCTTGTGGCCGGGCTGGTCTATTGGCTGATCGCCGGGCGCGACGCCGGCTTCCGGCGCCCGCTGTCAGAGAGTTAGCGATTAGCTCGAGGGTGAGCGCGCCGCCTCGGTCGCATCCAGGGCCTGCTTTAGCCGGGAATCGCGGTCATAGACGTCGCTGAAATACTCGACCTTGCCGGACATGTCTGGCCAGGCGGTGAAATAGGCGACATAGACCGGGATTTTGCGCGTTACATCCTCGGTCGAGTGTCCGTGCTTCAGCTTCTCCGCGATATAATCGACCGTGGTGCCGAGCACCGCCGCCGCCATGCCGCGCGGATCTTGCAGGCGTACACAGCCATGGCTGAGCGCGCGCATATCCTGCTTGAAGAACGATTTCTGCGGCGTGTCATGCATGTAGATCGCATGCTTATTGGGGAACAGGATCTTCAGTTCGCCCAACGCATTGGCCTCGCTCGGCTGCTGGCGCACATTGTAGGGAATGTTGGCGCCATAAGCGCCCCAGTCCACTGCCGACGAAGGAATGCGCTTGCCGCGTGAATCCGTCACCTCGTAGCCGGCACGGTCGAGATAGCCGGGGTCGCCGCGCAACCTCGGCAGCATTTCGTTGACGATTATCGACTGCGGCACGCCCCAGTAAGGGTGGAAATCGACCTGCTTGATCTGATCGTAGAAGAAGGCCGTCTGGTTGGTAACCCGACCGACGACGGCACGCGTCTTCAGCTTTTCCTGGCCGTCGTCAATGTAACTTGCGGTGAAGGCGGGCTGGTTGATGAAAACGCGCGGACTGCCGAGATCGGAAGGCAGCCAGCGCAGTTCTTCCAGCGCCACCTCGACCTTCAGCAGCCTGTCGGCCTTTGACGTCCCAGCCAGTGTGGCGACGGTACGCGGTCCGATGACGCCGTCACCCTTCATGCCCTCCTTCTGCTGCACCGCCTTGATGAGCGGGACCAGTTCGGGAACATAGACTTCGCTGGTCGCCAAACGCGACAGGACCTCGCCATAGCTGCCGCCCATCTCGTCGTCGAGATTACGCGCGATCAGCGACAGGAGCTTTGGCAGTTCGGGGCTGGTTTCGCCTGGCTTCAGCAGCAGCTTGGGATCGACGACGATCTCGTTCTCGGCACTCGCCTGCAGCGATTCCAGTTCGACGCGCAGCGCCTGATACTCCGCATTCTGCGGATGGCGCGATTCCAGATATGTGCGAACTTCTTGTGTATGCGCCAGTGTCTTCAGCACGCCTGTCATATCGAGCGGCTTGGCCGGGAAATCGTAGTAGCCGGTCATACGATTGGGCTCGACACGGCCGCTCTGGGCGTCATGGGCGTAACGCAGGACGCGTGCCGACAGCGCCATCTCGAAACGGACGAGTTCCTTTAGCTTGGCTGCGTCGTCTGTCGAGGTCGAACTGGTGGCCGGCACGTCGACGGTGTAGTCGGCAGGCGTGAGGCCGTAGCTGGCAGCCTCGCCGAGCACCCGCACGGCATCTTGCGCACGGTTGTTGGGGCTGGTTCCGCTCACCCAGATGAAATCCGGGTTGGCCGAGTAATAGGCGATCAGCGCCTTGGCGATGTCGGGCTCTGCGTAGAGTTCATAGTCGCTGAGGCCGGCAATGGCATCGTGGAAGGCAGCACCGGTGGCCGAAGGAACGAAAGCGGCATCCTGCGGTGTCGCCGGCTGCGGCGCGGTCGCTAGCGTCGAGAAGTCGACACGCACCAGCCTGTCGGCCTTGTAAGTATAGTATGACGGACCGCTGATCCTCACGCTACCGCCGCCGCTGCCGGCCGGCGCCTTCGGCTTGTACTTTGGCGGAGGAGGCGGAAATTCGCCCTTCGGCTCATGCCTGATCCCCCCGCCGAACAGCATGTCGAAAAGCCCTTGGGCCCCTGCCTGAGGCATGCCGAAGGCCAGCGTCGCCGTAATCGCCACCAGCGGCATCACGGTTGCTTTTTTACCGAGGAATTTCATGGATCACCCGCTCCGGTCGCAACCGGTTCCCGTTCCGCACGATAAACCGTCCCGCTCACCGCATGGCGGATGTAAGGCGCGACTATACCGATTCATACCGATTTCGTTAAGCTTTCATAAATTTCGGCAGGGCTGTTGCAGAACGGTTTCACAACGTCGTGACGGCCGGCGCGACCGAACCGTCGCCCCGGCCACGGGAAGCCTCGCGCCTCAAGCGTTTGCGCCGCCGTCGATGGTCAGCGCGGCTCCGGTGACGAAACGGCCCTCCGGTCCGGCGAGCCAGGCAACCATGCCGGCGATATCCTCCGCCTTGCCGAATCGCGGGGTCGCCATCTTCTGGCGCTGATGGTCGGCATGCGGGCCGTCGGCCGGGTTCATGTCGGTATCCGTCGAGCCGGGATGGACGACATTGGCGGTGATGCCGCGTGCCCCGAGGTCGCGGGCCAATGCCTTGGTCAGGCCGACCAGCGCCGCCTTGCTGGCCGAGTAGGCTCCCAGGCTGGTGTCGGTGACCCGCTCGGCCAGATTGCTGCCGATCGAGATGATCCTGCCGCCCTCGCCCATGTGTCTTGCCGCCGCTTTCGAGGCGATGAACGGCGCCCTCAGATTGACCGACATGGTTTCGTCGAATTCGGCAAGCGACAGCGTATCGATCGGCGCTGCGCGCCAGATGCCGGCACTGTTGACCAGAATGTCGAGCCGGCCGAAGGCGGTCACCGCATCGGCAACCGCTTGGTCTATGGCGTCGGCATCACGGTTGTCGGCCTTGATCGCGATGGCGCGACCGCCCTTGGTCTCTATCTCGGCGACGACGGACCGAGCCAGTTCCTCTCCATGCACGTAGGTCAGCGCGACATCGGCCCCGTCTGCCGCGAGCCTTCGCGCGATTGCCGCGCCGATACCGCGGCTGCCTCCGGTGACGAGTGCCGCCTTGCCGTTCAAACTTCCTGATGACATCGATTTCTCCATTTATGTAGCGATTGATACATAAATATCTGCCAACCTTGCCCAGTCGCGTCAACTCATTTATGTATCGATCAACACAGAAAAGGGCGTCATGTCGGAAAGAGGCCGTCCCCGCACGTTCGACCGAACCGCGGCCCTGCGGCGCGCGATGGATGTGTTTTGGGCCAAGGGCTATGAAGGCGCGTCGATCAGCGATCTCGCCGCCGCGATGGGCATCAATTCGCCGAGCCTCTATGCCGCCTACGGTAGCAAGGAGGCCCTGTTCCTCGAGGCGACCGATCTCTATTCCCGCGTGGAGGGCGCCGACATCTGGCTCGCGCTGGAAGAGGCGCCAACGGCGCGCCTTGCGATCGAGCGGTTTCTGCGCCTCACTGCAAAGGCCTATTCGCAGACGGATCGCCCGCAGGGCTGCCTGATTGCCCTGGGTGCGCTGCATGAAGACTCGAGCCGAGGCGCGATCTGCACGGATTTGCGGCGCCGCCGCGCCGAGAATCTTGCCGCCTTGAAGAAGCGTCTCGAGCGCGGCGTGGCCGAGGGTGAACTGCCCGCCGGCTTCGATTGCCGTGCCGCGGCGACCTTTTTCGCAACGGTCCAGCACGGCATGTCCATCCAGGCGCGCGACGGCGCTTCCCGGGCCGCCCTGCTGGCGACGGTGGCCGGGGCAATGGCTGCCTGGAAGACCATGGCCGGCACCGTCGAGGCGTGACAAACATCGTTCATTGTGCTCGAAATCCGCCTTGCCAGCAAACCTGCGGCCGGGAGGGACGACAGTGAAAAAAGGGTATCGCGAACTGCTGGATGAGGCCAACGCCGAGATCGAAGTGGTCTCGCCCGAGGAAGCGGCAGGACTGCTTGAAGACGAAGACACCATTTTCGTCGATCTGCGCGATCCTCGAGAGATCGAGCGTGACGGCAGAATTCCCGGCGCCAAGCATGTCACCCGTGGCATGCTGGAATTCTGGATCGATCCCGAAAGTCCCTACCACAAGCCGTTCTTTGCTTCCGGAAAAAGCTTCGTCTTCTTCTGCGCCGGCGGCTGGCGTTCGGCGCTGGCCACCAAGACCGCACAGGACATGGGGCTTTCGCCGGTCAAGCACATTCTCGGCGGCTACACGGCCTGGAAAGCGGCCGGGTTGCCCGTAGAGCCTGGGGAAAAGAAGAAATAGCCTGAATGCCGCTCAGTGGAGCAGAGACGACCCGCGCTGCGTGGTCACGAAGCCGACGGCGCGTTCAACCACACCCTTGTCGGCCAGAATGCGGCGATGGCCAAGCCCGTCGGCCCAGTGCAGCCGCACATGGTCACCGGCGGCGGCATAGCGTCGTGCGTGTTCAGCCGATACCTCCCGGTCGTCAGGCGCGTGGATGACCAGCGTCGGCACGAGCGCCTGGGCAAGCTGGCGGTCACCGGTGAATTCATGCAGCGGCCGGCCGGAGAGATATTCGACGCGGTCAGCCATCGCGACTTGCGAGCGCGGACCGACATTGAGCATGCGGCTGAAGTCGTCGAAAATTGCCGGCAGTGAGCTTGGCGCCGCGATCAGCACAAGACGTGCGGCCGCCAGTGGTAGGATGTCCTTGACGGAGCCGGCGATGGCATTGGCAGCAACAGCGCCTCCGAAGGAATGGCCGACGGCGGCCACAAATGGCCCGAACCATTCGCCGGCCACTCTTGCGGCTTCGACGGCGTTGACCATGTTGAGGTGCCTGCCCTGCGAATGGCCATGACCCGGAAGATCGAGCGAGACGACCTTGTAGCCGGCAGCGCGAAACCCTTCGATCAGCACGCGCATATATTCGGTACGCGAGCGCCAGCCATGGATGACGAGAACGGTGCCGGCAGGCTCGCGGCCCTGCTCGGGGCGGAATTCATGCACCATGACGCAGCCGGTCGCGGTCTTCAGCCGGTGATGCCGCGCCTCGGCCATGAACTCCGCGGCACGGTCGATAGCGCGGCGCTCGCCGTCGGTCAGCGTCCTGGTGCTTGGCGTACGGCAGAACAATTCGAAAGCCGCGCGTCCGGTGATGCGCGGCGCGACATGTTCGGCCGCACCAAACACACCTCGGATGACCTTCAGCCCGAATGATGCCATAGTCAGAATCCATCCATACGTTCAAGCATGAACATAATAGTTCAAAGATGAACAATAAACAAGAGCTACCCTGGGACAACCCGCGTTTTCGCAACTGGGTCGCGGTGGCGCGCGCCTGCCATGTGCTGGAGCGCACACTGGCGGTGAAACTCGCGCCACTCGATCTGAAGCCGGCGCAGCTCGACGTGCTGATGAATCTCTACCGCCATCCCGGCATGTCGCAGCACGACCTTGCCCGCAAGCTGCTCGTGGGCCGCTCCAACATCACCATGTTGTTGCCGCAGCTCGAGACACGTGGCCTGCTGCGGCGCGAAGGCGACGAGAAGGACAAGCGCGTTTTGCGGCTTACGCTGACCGAAGCCGGCGAGGCGCTGCTGATGCAGGCGCTGAAAGTGCACATGGCGCTGATCGAGAAGGCGATGAGCCAGTCGACGCCGGAGCAATGCGACATGATCGGCGACCAGATGCGCAAGATCTATGACGTGCTGAACGAGACGTGACCGCCCTTTCAGAAGATCACCACATCGATTTTTTCGCTCGTTCCGGCCATTCCCTATCGTAGGTTTCGCCGTCGATATTCTTGCGGCTGGTGATTTCCAGGATCTTTCCGGGTGTCGGCAGCGACTTCGGGTCGACATGTCTCTCCGGATTCCACAGCTCCGACCGCACGATCGCCCGGGCGCACTGGAAATAAACCGAATCAACATCGATCACAGTGACCGAACGCGCCGGCTTGCCGTCGACCATGAACGACGCGCACAGCGCTGCATCCGTGGTGATATGCGCCCGGCCGTTGATGCGCAGCGTCGTGCCGGAGCCCGGCACCAGGAACAGCAGGCCGACGCGCGGGTCGCGGATGATGTTCTTTAGCGAATCGGCACGGTTGTTGCCCCGCCGGTCCGGCATCATCAGCTTTTTCGCATCGACGATGCGGATGAAGCCCGCGAGATCGCCGCGCGGCGAACAGTCCAGCCCCTCCGGACCGCTGGTCGCGAGCGCGACGAAGGGCGAGGCTTCGATAAAGGCGGCGTATTCGGGAATGACATGGTCGAGTTCCTTGACCACGGAGGCTTCGCCGGGCAATCCGTAGAGCGCTTCGAGTTGTTCGACTGTGATAATCACCGACATTTTCCGTCTCCCGATCCGCCGCCCCTACTCCCGGCACATGACGTTTTGACGACGCAACGGCGGCTAACGATCGCGGCTCAAGCCCTTCTCGGCAAGCTCCGCGAGATAGGCGTTCCATCGTGCGTCCTTCTCGTGGCCGAGGGTGTGCAGGTAATTCCAGGTGAAGATGCCGGTGTCATGGAAATCGTCGAAGGTGATACGCACGGCGTAATTGCCCACCGGTTCGATCTTTAGGATGGCCACATCGCGTTTGCCGGGAACCGTCACTCTCTGTTCCGGCGAATGGCCCTGCACTTCCGCGGAAGGCGATGCCACGCGCAGCAATTCCGCCGGCAACTCGAACGGCTGATGGCCGGGAAACGTCACGGTGAGCAGCTTGCGGTCCCTGGAGACCCTCAGTTCTTTTGGCGCTGTCATGGTCGATCCTGCCTGAATGCCCTTCCCTACGCTGCTTCGCCCCGTACGCAAAGGCGTCAACGGTGTCCGACACGCAATGTCGGTCGCGGAATGTTACCAAGGATCGAGGCACGCTATCTTGAATGGCGGGCTGGATCGTATCACATAGCTATATATAACGATGCCGATAACGGCCACGGAAACGTTCGAACATGAACATGATCGACCCCTTCGGTCGCACGATCAGCTATCTCAGAGTGTCGGTCACCGACCGTTGCGATTTCCGCTGCACCTATTGCATGGCGGAGGACATGGCCTTCTTGCCCAAGAAGGACCTGCTGTCGCTGGAAGAACTTGACCGGCTCTGCTCCGTCTTCATCGAAAAGGGTGTCAGACGGTTACGCCTCACCGGCGGTGAGCCGCTGGTGCGCAAGAACATCATGCATCTGGTGCGCCAGCTTTCGCGGCACCTCGAAAGCGGCGCACTGGAAGAACTGACGTTGACCACCAACGGCTCGCAGCTTTCGCGCTTCGCCGCCGAACTCGCCGATTGTGGTGTCAAGCGCATTAACGTTTCGCTCGATACGCTCGATGCCGACAAATTCCACGCCATCACACGCTGGGGTCATCTCGACAAGGTCATGGCCGGCATCGACGCGGCTCAGGCGGCGGGACTCAGAGTCAAGCTCAACGCGGTGGCGTTGAAGGATTTCAACGACGCCGAGCTGCCCGAGATGATGCGCTGGGCGCATGGCCGGGGCATGGACCTGACCGTCATCGAAACCATGCCTATGGGTGAGATCGATGCCGACCGCACCGACCAGTATTTGCCGCTGTCGCTGCTGCGCGCTTCGCTCGAGCGCCAGTTCACGCTGACCGACATCCCGTTCAAGACCGGTGGCCCGGCACGCTATGTCCATGTCAGCGAGACCGGCGGGAAACTCGGCTTCATCACGCCGATGACGCATAATTTCTGCGAAAGCTGCAATCGGGTCAGGCTGACCTGCACGGGCACGCTTTACATGTGCCTTGGCCAGGAGGATGCGGCCGATTTGCGCGCGCCGCTGCGCGCGTCCGAAGGCAACGAACTTGTCGCCGACGCTATAGACGAAGCAATCGGCCGCAAGCCGAAAGGCCATGACTTCATCATCGACCGCCGCACCAGCCGTCCGTCGGTGTCACGGCATATGAGTGTCACGGGCGGCTGACCTTCTCGTCTTTTTATGCGAGAATTGCCCTGCAATCTCGGCTTCGGGGCAGACATGCGGTGGCTCTTTTCGATCGTGACATCTCTCGCCGCGGGCTCGGCGAGCACTGCGTTTGCCGCGCAATCCACCTACGTGAACGAGCGCTTCGGCACCGTCTGCACTTTTCCCGACGATGTCTTTACCGATCGCCAGCCCGAGCCTGAGAATGGCGACGGGCAGGTGTGGCTGAGTGCGGACAGCGCCAGCCTGACATGCTCCGGCATATTCAATGTCGATGACGACACGCCGAAGGGATTCATTGCCGGCGAAAGAGCGAGCAACGAGCCGGGCTACGAGGTCACCTACAGCAAGGCCGGCAAGGACTGGGCGGTGCTGTCGGGCGTGAAGGATGGAAAGATCTTTTACGAGCGGCGGCTGTTTGGCAGGGATGGCGTCATCCGCACGGTCTGGATCGATTACCCACCGGCGCTGAAATCGAAATATGACCCGATGGTCGGCGTCATCGCCGGCAGCCTAAAGGGTCCATAGCCATAGCTGGTCACGAGCATTTTAGCCACACCGCAAGCAAATCTTTGTCCGCAAATGCCGGTCCGATTTACTGGTGACGGTTTCCCGCCTAGCCTCCGTTCCCTAGCGGCTCATCGCTTTCTCGGGGGATAACATTATGCGCCAACTTCTTCTTTCTTTCGCCTTGCTCGGCTTGGCCACCCTGCCCGCGGCTGCCCAGTCGATCGGCGGCACTTACACCGTCGCCGGCACCAATTTCGACGGTTCGTCCTATGATGGCGAGGCCACCATCACGCTGACCAGCGGGACCACCTGCGCGATCCATTGGGAAACGGGCGGCTCATCTTCCGATGGCATCTGCATGCGCAACGACAACGCATTCTCCGCCGGCTACGCAATGGGCAAAGATATCGGCCTCGTCGTCTACAAGGTTGAGGATGACGGGTCGCTGCATGGCCTGTGGACCATCGCCGGCAAGGAGGGGAATGGCACCGAGGTGCTGACGCCGAAGAAATAGGGATCGCCTCGGCTGTACAGGTGTCGGGAGGCAATGCCGCCTTCCGACAGAATTCGTGTCTGGTCCAGGATGATTTCACGCCGGCGACGATGGGTATCCGGTCCTGGCCCAGCCCTTTGCTGTTGCTGTTTCGTTGCGGGCTGTTACAGGCTTGCATGCCAAAGCAACCGGTAGATGTCTTGCCCCTTTCCCCAAATCTTCGCGGCGCGTTGTTCATGGTGGTGGCGATGGTTGGCTTCACGCTCAACGACGCCATTACAAAATACTCTTCCCAGTCGATGAACATGGCGCAGGTCATGCTGATCAGAGGGGCGTTCGCCTCGCTCTTCGTCGGCCTGCTGGCCTGGCAACGCGGAGCGCTTGTCCAGCCTCGCCTGATGCTGCAGCCGCTGGTGGCGATCCGTGTGCTGAGTGAAGCGGGCGCCACTGTGTCCTTCCTGGTCGCCCTCGCCCATTTGCCGATCGGCAGCGTTTCGGCCGTCTTGCAAGCACTGCCGCTGGCGGTGACGATGGGCGCGGCGCTGTTTTTCGCCGAAGCGGTCGGCTGGCGGCGCTGGTTGGCGATCGCTATCGGTTTTGCCGGGGTAATGATCATCGTGCGGCCGGGTTTCGAGGGCTTCAGCGTCTATTCGCTGGTGGCGCTGGCCAGCGTCGCGTGCTGCACGGTGCGGGACCTCGCCACCAAGCGCATCCCCCAGGCCATCCCGACGATGCTGGTATCAACCGCCACCGCGCTTGCCATGACCGTCGTCGGCGCGTTTCTGTTGACGCCGCTGGGCGGCTGGACACCGATGACAGGCAAAAGCACGGCGCTGCTGGCGCTGGCGGCAGTGCTGGTGCTGATCGGCTATCAATTCATCATCATGGCGATGCGTTCGGGCGAGATCTCCTTCATCGCGCCGTTCCGCTATACCGCGCTCCTCTGGTCGATACTGCTTGGCCTGATCATCTTCGGTGACATACCGGACATGCCGATGATCGCCGGCGCGGCAATAGTCGTCGGCTCGGGCCTCTATGCGCTTTATCGCGAGCGCATCGTCGGCCGGCGAAGGATCGTCGCCGAAAGCACCAGCCCGGCCACGGCACCGGAAGGACTCTAGCACTCCCTTGAAGCCGCTTGCGATTTCCGGCGGCTGGCGTACAGGCTGGATGGCATGAAGCGCGATGTCGCGGGGATCATTCTGGCCGGTGGCCAGTCGAGACGAATGGGCGGTGGTGACAAGGCGTTGTTGCCGCTGGGCGGCGGCTGCTTGCTTGACCAGGTCCTGTCGCGGTTTGGCCCGCAGTTCGAGACCCTGGCGCTTAGTGCCAACGGCGACCCGGCACGGTTTGCCCGTTTCGGGCTGCCGGTGCTGGCCGATACCATCGAAGGCTTTGCCGGGCCCCTTGCCGGTATCCTCACCGGCCTGGAATGGGCCGCTGCCGGCAGGCCTTGCAAGGCGGTCGTCACTGCTGCCGGCGACACGCCTTTCCTGCCGCTGGATCTCGTCGATCGCCTGGCGGCGGCAGTCGATGAGCGTCCCGGTTCGATCGCCGTCGCTTTCTCGTCAGGCAGGCGGCATCCAACCTTCGCGCTATGGCCGACCGGATGCCGCGAAGCCTTGCGGCATTTCCTGGTCGACGAGGACAACAAGCGGGTTTCGGCCTTTATCGAGCGGCACGACTATGTCGAAGTGGAATTCCCATTCCTGCAATCCGCCGGACAAGCAATCGATCCTTTCTTCAACATCAACGTGCCGGACGATCTTGCCCTGGCCGAACACCTGTTGCAGAGCATGACGCCATGAACAGACGCATCTTCGGCATTACCGGCTGGAAAAACTCCGGCAAGACCACACTCACCGAGAAGCTGGTCGCCGAGCTTGTGCGGCGCGGCTGGAAGGTCTCGACGGTCAAACACGCCCATCATGATTTCGACATCGACAAGCCAGGCGCGGACAGCTTCCGCCATCGGCAGGCCGGCGCAACCGAGGTTGCGATCGTGTCGGGCAATCGCTGGGCGCTGATGCACGAGTTGCGTGGCGAGCAAGAGCCGCCGTTGGACGCGATCCTCTCGCGGCTCGCCCCGTGCGACATCGTGCTGGTCGAAGGCTACAAGCGCGAATCCCACCGCAAGATCGAAACGAGGCGGCTGGAAGCGAGGGACCGGACGCCGCTTGCGGCGGGTGATCCCAATATTGTCGCCGTCGCCGCGGATTTCGCCATCACCGACAAGAGCCTGCCAGTGTTCGACCTCGACGACGTAGAATCCATAGCCGACTTCATCGAGCGCACGACCGGCCTCGCTGCTTGAGATGTAACGTAAGGGCAGAATCCCATTACCGATTTTGGCGGTTTTGCAGTTGCTTTTTTCTTGGAAAGAGTGGGAGTATCGGCCCAGCGGGCGGTCAAAAAGCACCGCCCCACAGAGCCGCTTCGGAACGACGGCCGGGACCATAAAGAGAGGACTATCATGCGTATTGCACTGCGTATCGCGCTCGCCGCATCGGCTGCGCTGCTGACGCTCGGCGTAGCCCAGGCCCAGGAAAAGACCCTGCGGATCGGCACCGAAGGCGCCTACCCCCCATTCAACAACCTCACCGCCGATGGCCAGCTTGTCGGCTTCGACATCGACATCGCCAAGGCGCTTTGCGATGAGATGAAGGTCAAGTGCACCTTCGTCGCCCAGGATTGGGACGGCATCATTCCCGCACTTCAGGCCGGCAAGTTCGATGCCATCGTCGCCTCGATGTCGATCACGCCGGAGAGGAAGGAGAAGGTTGACTTCTCGCACAAATACTACAACACGCCATCGGCGCTCGCCGTGCCGAAGGATTCGCCGCTGAAGGGCGTGACCAAGGAAGACCTCGCCGGCAAGAGCATCGGTGTCGCCACCACGACCACCCATTTCAACTATGCCTCGAAGACCTACACCGACAGCACCGTCAAAGGTTATCCGAGCAGTCCCGAGGAGCAGGCAGATCTTGCCAATGGCCGTCTCGACGCTATCGAGGACGATATCGTCGTGCTGCAGCAGTGGCTTGATTCGCCTGACGGCGCCTGCTGCAAGATCCTCGGCCAGCCCTCGCCGCAACCTGTCGAAATTTTCGGTCCTGGCGCCGGCATAGCCGTTCGCAAAGGCGAGACCGACCTGGTCAACAAGCTGAATTCCGCCATCGACGCCATCCGTGCCAACGGAAAATATAAGGAAATCAACGACAAGTACTTCAAGTTCGACGTCTACGGCGCCGAGTCCTGATCATCATTGCCAAGGCGGCAGGGAACCCCTGCCGCCTTTCATCTCAGGAGCGCCGTGGGGATAAGACCAGTCAATGCCAGCCCAAAGCATATGGACACTGCTGAGTTGGGGACCCGAGGGCTGGAGTGACGATATTGCGTATGGCGCGCTGGTCACCATCGCGCTTGCCCTTGCAACGCTGCCGATCGGCCTGACGATCGGCTTTTTCGTCGCCTGGGCCAAGCAGTCCGAAGAACCGTCGCTGCGGGTGGCCGCCAACATCTACACCACCGTATTTCGCGGCCTGCCGGAACTGGTGACGCTGTTCCTGTTCTTCTTCGGCATGCCCATCCTGCTGCAATATGTCATCCGCCTGTTCAAGCCCGAGGCGACGGTCGACGTCGACAGCTTCATCGCCGGCATGATTGTGCTGTCGCTGATCTTTTCCTCCTACGCCAGCGAGGTATTCCTCTCCGCCTTTCGCGCCATTCCCAAGGGCCAGTATGAGGGCGGCTACGCGATCGGCCTGTCGACATGGCTGACCATGCGCAAGGTGATCCTGCCTCAGCTGCTGCGCATCGCCTTCCCCGGCCTCGAGAATTGCTGGCTCAGCCTGCTCAAGGACACCGCCCTGGTCTCGGTCGTCAACCTCGCCGAAACCCTGCGCAACGCGGGGGTGGCGGCGCGTGTCACGAAACACGCGTTCCTGTTCTACAGCGTCGCGGCCCTGGTTTTCCTCGTCCTGACGGTCCTGTCGTCGATCGCGACCGGGTTCATCTTGCGTTCGCTGGGACGGAGGGAGGCACGATGAGCGTCAGCCAAGCTATCTCCGTTGACCGGCCGCCGCCGCAGGCACGCGGCTGGCCACGCACCCGTATCGTCGGATACGCGCTCGTCGGCCTCTGGATTCTCTTCGGCCTCGGTATCCTCGCCTATCTCATCTATGCCTGGAATGGCGAGTTCTTTGCCAGATATGCGCCTGCCTATCTGCAGGGGCTGTGGACCACGCTGTCGCTCGTTGCGATCTCGATGGTGGTCGGCGCGATCTTTTCGCTGCCCGTCACCTATGGCCGCATGTCGAAGAGCCGTTTCCTGTCCGGCCTTGCCTATTGCTATGTCTATTTCTTCCGCGGCACGCCACTGCTGGTCCAGGTCTACCTCGTCTACTATGGCTTGGGTTCTTTCCGGCTGCAGCTCGAATCCATCGGGCTGTGGTGGTTCTTCCGCGAGGCCTTCAACTGCGGCGTCTTCGCCTTTGCGCTCAACACCGCGGCTTATCAGGCCGAGATCCTGCGCGGCGCCATCGAAAGCGTGCCCAGGGGCCAATGGGAAGGAGCCGCCTCGCTCGGCCTTCACAAGCTGCAGACGCTGCGCAAGGTTGTCCTGCCGCAGGCGTTTATCGTGGCATTGCGGCCCTACGGCAACGAGCTGGTTCTGATGATCAAGGCTTCGGCGATCGTCGCCATCATCACCGTCTACGACCTGATGGGCAACGCGAAGCTCGCCTACGCCAAATCCTTCGATTTCCAGGCCTATGTCTGGGTCGCCATCGTCTATCTTGTGATGGTCGAAATCCTGCGCCACGGCGTCGAATGGATCGAGCGCCGGATCACGATCCACCTAAAGCGCTGAACCGTTCCTGATTGGCCTGTGCCAGTCGATGCGGCGGTGCGCGCCTTGACGAATTCGTCGCATGGCCTAGAGCTTCCGCAGCTGAAATCTCTGTTTCGCCGGAAGGACAAGGCATGGCATCGGTGGCATTTCTCGGTCTTGGCGTCATGGGCTATCCCATGGCCGGACACCTGAAGAACAAGGGCGGCCACGACGTCACCGTCTACAACCGCACCCAAGCCAAAGCCGAACAATGGGTCGCCCAACATGGCGGCAGCCTTGCCGCGACGCCGGCCCAGGCCGCCGAGGGCAAGGATTTCGTCTTTTCCTGCGTCGGCAACGACGATGATTTGCGCTCGGTGACCACGGGGTCGGAAGGCGCCTTCAAGGCGATGGAGAAAGGCTCGGTCTTCATCGACAACACCACGGCGTCGGCTGAAGTCGCGCGCGAACTGGCGCAATCCGCGCAATCGGGCGGATTCTCATTTCTCGACGCACCGGTCTCCGGCGGTCAGGCCGGCGCCGAGAATGGCGTGCTGACCGTCATGGTCGGTGGCGAGGAGGCGGCGTTCGACAGGGCCAGGCCCGTCATCGACGCCTTTGCCCGCATGGTTGGACTGATGGGGTCGGCGGGCGCCGGCCAGCTCACCAAGATGATCAACCAGATCTGCATCGCCGGATTGGTGCAGGGACTGTCGGAAGGCATCCACTTCGGCAAGAAGGCCGGCCTCGACATCGAAAAAGTCATTGAGGTGATTTCCAAGGGTGCGGCCGGTTCGTGGCAGATGGAAAACCGACATAAGACCATGAACGCCGGCAAATATGATTTCGGTTTCGCCGTCGACTGGATGCGCAAGGACCTCGGCATCTGCCTGGCGGAAGCCGACCGCAACGGCGCCCGGCTGCCGGTGACCGCGCTTGTCGACCAGTTCTACAAGGACGTGCAGGCGATGGGCGGCAAACGCTGGGATACATCCTCGTTGCTGGCCCGGCTGGAAAAATAGGATCGCGATGGCCGAGCTTTCGCCCCAATCCAGTGCAGAAGAAATCGTCGCGTATCTGCGCTCGATCGCCACGGCGGAAAATCGTCTTGGCATGCTGCGCTACGGCATCAAGATCGAACGTGCGCTCGGCATCTCGCACGGTGTGCAGCGGCAGATTGCCAAGAAAATCAAGCGCAACCACGAGCGCGCGTTCGCGCTGTGGCAGACAGGTATCGTGGAGGCGCAATTCATCGCTTCCGTCACGGCCGACCCAAAGCGGTTTTCCGCCGCGGATGCAAGGCAATGGGCGTCGAGCTTCGACTCCTGGGATATCGTCGATGGCGTCTCTGATCTGTTCGTCGACACGGATGCCTGGATAGAACTGATCAGCGAATTTGCGGCCGATGAACGGGAATTTGTTCGACGCACGGCTTTTGCCATGATGGCCTGGTCTGTCGTCCACCGGAAGAAAGAGCCGGAGGCGACCTTTCTCGCCTTCTTGCCCATCATCGAAGTGCAGGCCACCGACGCCCGCAATTTCGTGAAGAAGGGTGTGAATTGGGCCCTTCGTTCGCTCGGCAAACGGTCCATGGTTATGCACGGTGCTGCCCTTGCTGTCGCCGAAAGGCTCGCGCAATCGACCGACAAGACCGCGCGCTGGATCGGCAAGGATGCTGTGAAGGAACTATCGGATGCCAGGACAATCGAGCGCCTCGCCGCCAGAAAGACCTGACAGGTTGAGGAGTGCTGCGGCCGGTTCTCGCCCGACATATGATGCGGCTCGAGCATTGACGCCACCGACGGCGGCGTCTTTACTCGCCCGCAAAGGATGCGGCCATGACCCATTTCAAATCAATCCTGGCGCTTGCTGCCGCGCTTGCTCTCTCCACCGCCGGCGCTTCGGCCGAAACCACGCACATCTTTTGGAAGGATTTGCGCCCAGTAACCCAGGCGGTTGCCGAAGACGCCGGCCTGCCGATGATCGCGGCGAAACTGCCGGATCACGGCGAGACGCTGTCGGTTGCCCTGCAGGGCAAAACGATACAATTAGCCGGCTATGCATTGCCGGTCGATCGCGACGGCGATCTCGTCTATCAGTTCCTGCTGGTGCCTTGGACCGGCGCGTGCAGCCACATGCCGACGCCGCCGCCCAATCAGATCATGCTGGTCACGCCTGCCCGTCCCTACAAGATGTCGAAAGCCTACCAGCCGGTCGCCGTTACTGGTGCCCTGAAGCCGGAGATGGAGAAAAGCCAATTGTTCATTCTCGACGGCGTCAGCGTCATCCAATCCGGTTACGCCGTGCGCAAGGCAGATGTCATGGCCGTCGACACGGTGCCGGATTCCATCGTATTGCCGGTGAACTCGCCCTGGAGTTTCCTCAACAAGAAGAAGAATTGAGTTGCGGGATCAGGCCGCGTTGGCGCCCGACTCCTTGTCCAGCACCATGTAATCGAGCGGGATTTCGGTCGTGTACTTGATCTGCTCCATGGCGAAGGACGACGACACGTCCCGGATCTCGATCTTGGCGATCAGCCGCTTGTAGAAGGCGTCATAGGCGGCGATATCGGGCACCACGACACGCAACAGGTAATCGACGTCGCCGCTCATGCGATAGAATTCGACCACCTCGGGAAATTCCTGGATGACCTCGGAGAACCGGCGCAGCCATTCATGGCTGTGCGAATTGGTGCGGATCGACACGAAGACGGTGACCCGCACATTGACCTTTTCGTGGTCGAGAATGGCGACGCGCCGCTTGATGACGCCCTCCTCTTCGAGCTTCTGGATGCGCCGCCAGCACGGCGTGGTCGACAGGCCGACTTTCTTGGCAACGTCGGCGACCGCGAGCGTCGCGTCCTCCTGCAGGAGGCGGAGAATTTTTCGGTCAAGGCGATCCATCGGAAGCTCCTGGTGGAATAGTTTCGCTATATTCCCTTTTATTTGGGCCGTTCACAAGAAAGAAATTCTGCTGCCTGCGCCGAAAGCGAGTGATTTCTTGCTGAATGCCTAACCGAGGCGATAGCGGATTTCCGACCGCAGGAAAGGCAGCAAATCCATTTCAAACCAAGGATTCTGCTTCAACCAGCCAGTGTTGCGCCAGGATGGATGTGGCAATGGCAGCACTTTGGGGCCGACGGAACTGTCCCAGATGGCGCGCCAGTTCATCACTGTTTCCGTCAGCGAGGGGCGGCGCGCCGCGCCCATGTGCCAGGTCTGCGCATAGATGCCGATCGCCAGCACCAGGTCGATCCGCGGCATCGACGCCATCAAGGGCGCGCGCCAGGCCGGGGCGCACTCACGCCTCGGCGGCAGGTCGCCGCCCTTGGCGTCCTGTCCGGGAAAGCAGAAGCCCATCGGCACAATGGCGAATTTCTCGATGTCATAAAATTCGTCGCTGGTCACACCGAGCCAATTGCGCAGGCGGTCGCCGGAAGCGTCGGTGAATGGCATGCCCGACACATGCACCTTGGTTCCCGGGGCCTGGCTGGCGATCAGGATGCGGGCGCTTGACGAGGGTCGCAGCACCGGACGCGGCTTGTGGGGCAGCGGCTTGCCGGCGGGAGTGTCGACGCAGATGCGGCAGGCGCGGACCGTCGCGGCGAGCCTGTCCAGTTGGACGCTCAAGCGGCGGCACTCGGGCGGCTGGAGACGGCCTGATGCCAACGTAGCACATTGGTGCATTCCTCCGGCACCTTGATGCGTGCCGGCTTCATGAAGTCGATCGCGATCAGGCCGGTGATGTCGGCAATCGAAAAGCTGTCGCCGGCGGCGAATTCGCGGCTGCCCAGTTCAGCGTCCAGCAGCCTGAGAAAATCCACCGCCTTCGGCTTGTTGGCCTCGCCCCATTCGGAGATCTGCGGGATTTCCCATTCCTTCATGGCCGGATGGATGTGGCGGAAAGCTTGCGTGACGCTGCTGAGCAGGTTGAACTCCATCCGCCTCTGCCACATCTCGACCTGCGCCTTGCCAAGTGCGCCGCGCCCGAACAATGCCGGCTCGGGATAAAGCTCCTCGAAATAGCGGCAGATAGCGACGGATTCGGTGAGGATGGTGCCGTCATCGAGCTCCAGAACCGGCAGGCGCCGCAGCGGATTGCGCGAGCTGACCGGCTGCTGCTTGTGTTCCAGTGCGCCCATGTCGATGGGCACCAACGGAACCGTGGTCCCCTTTTCAGCGAGGAAAACGCGAACCCGCCGTGGGTTGGGCGCACGACCGCCGTCGAACAGCTTCATTTCAATCCTCCTTTTCCTTTCGCCAGACATGCTTCACCAGAACCGAAATATCTCGCGCACGGCATCGCCGATCGACGCCAGCATGCCATGTTTTCGCTCCACGACATCGCCGTGGTGGCTGTCGCGCCAATCCTGCGGCTGGTCGAACGTGCCCGCCCAGATGCCAATCCTTGCGGCGCGCGCGGTGGCTTCCTCGCCTTCGAAGTCGCCATAGGCGACGGCCCAGCCCGCCTCGACCTGGGCGCGGTTGAGGTCGGTGCCGCCGGCCTTGCAGTCGCCAAGCAACCGGCCATAGCGATCGCGCTGCCAGCCGCTGCAAGTGACCGGCCTGCCGGCGATCAGCCGCACCAGCGATTGGCGCGCCTGAGTACCACAGGCATAGTCGGCGCCGCTCTTGCGGCAGGTCTGGGTATACTCCGGAGCGTCGATGCCGCGCATTCGGATGCGCTCGGCGCCGAGCGTGATCGAATCGCCGTCATTGATGATGGCCGTACCTTGCGTCTTGCGTGTCTCCACCCGGTCAAGACGCGCCGCAAGCAGGATCAACAGCCCCAGAATGATGACGGTCAGCCCGTAGTCCAGCAGCTTGCGCCACAGGCTTCTGCGGCGAGGTGCCGCGTACCGCGGGCGCGACCTTGGCGACCAGGAACGGCTCATATGGCAAACGGTTGGTTAATCATTCGAACGTAGCTTAACACCTTGAAATCGCTGCGCGCATAAATTGAAGCTTTTGATGCCCTCGCAACGCTCGAACACAGCGGACAAGTTCATTGTGGACCGCAGGAAACGGCATCGCAACAGCGATGTCGCGCGCGCGGTGCGCAAGACGCGCGACCGTCTTTCGCAGCAGGCCGGCAATCCCGATTTCGATCGCGAACTGCTGAAGCTCCACGCCCGGACCATGACAAGCGGTGCCGTCGTCATCCCGCTGCTCGTCCTGGTGATCGCCGCGGCCGGCCGTTTGGCCGGTGTCGGCAATGAGATCGGGCTCTGGGCTTTGTTTACGCTCACCTGCTATACAACAGTCGTCTTCATGGCGCGGCGCATCGAGCGCACGGAAGCTTCCGAACTCAACTCATTGCAAACGCGAAGGGAATTCCTGGTCGGGCATTTCCTTTGCGGCCTAGGCTGGGCCTGGTTCGTCTGGCTGGGCTGCGGCGCCTGCGAGGTCGACCAGTTCCAGGTGATCAAGGCGGTGGTGCTCCTGTTCGCCATGGCAGGGACCGCGCTCATGGCCTCGTCCCTGAGCGGCGCCCTGCTGGCGACCTTCGCGTTTCCAGTGGCGCTCTACGCCTATGCCGCGACCAGGTCGTGGATGCCGGTCGAGGCGATCATGGCCGGGCTGCTCGTCCTGTCGCTGCCTTTCTTCGCCTATATCGCCAGTCACCTCAATCGCTTCTCCCTGCTGCTCTTGTCGTTCCGCTCCGAAAAGGATGCGCTGATCGCCGAAGTGGAGACGGCGAAATCGATGTCGGACGAGGCGCGGCGGCGGGCCGAGGACGCCAACCTTGCAAAATCGCGTTTCCTCGCCTCGATGAGTCACGAATTGCGCACCCCGCTCAACGCCATTCTCGGCTTTTCCGAGGTGATGGCGAACGAGGTGCTGGGGCCGATGAGCAATCCCACCTATCGCGACTATGCCCATGACGTGCATGATTCAGGCCAGCACCTGCTCGACCTGATCAACGAGATCCTCGACCTGTCGCGCATCGAGGCCGGCCGATACCAGCTCAACGAGGAGCCGGTGATGCTGCTCAACATCGTCGAGGATTGCTGTCACATGATGGAGCTGAAGGCACGCAATAAGGATATCCGCGTCGTTCAGGATTTCGAACAGACATTGCCGCGGCTGTTCGCCGACGAGCGCGCCGTGCGCCAGATCGCGCTCAACCTTCTGTCCAACGCCATCAAATTCACCGCCACCGGCGGCGAAATCCGCGTCCGGGTCGGCTGGACGGCGGGTGGAGGACAGTACATTTCGATCAAGGACAACGGCCCCGGCATTCCCGAGGACGAGATCCCGATCGTGCTTTCAGCCTTCGGCCAGGGGTCGATCGCCATCAAGAGCGCCGAGCAAGGCACCGGGCTTGGCCTGCCGATCGTGCAAGGGCTGCTCGCCATGCATGGCGGCGAGTTCGAGCTTCATTCCAAGCTGCGCGAGGGCACCGAGGCGATCGCCATTTTCCCGCTGAGCAGGGTGATGGAAGAACTGCCGGCGCTGCCGACCGCCGCGGTCGCCGCGCGACGGCGGTAGCGCCTTGGGCGCCTGCGTCGACACAGCCGCGAAAAGGAACGGACCATAATGACGGCGGAGTGGGATGCCAGCAGCATCGAAATCAAATCGCAGCGGCTTCGCCTGAAGCTGTTTGCGGCCGACGATGCCGCAGAAGTCTTTGCCGCCATCACTCCCGCGATCACCCGCTTCATGCAGTGGGAACCACCTCGATCACCAGCGGCTTTTGGCGAGGTATGGCGATCCTGGCCGGCCCCGATCCTTGACGGATCGGATTGGCATTTCGTCGTGCGTTCGTTGGCGGACGGTCGCTGCCTGGGGCTTGTCGGCCTTCATGCGGCCAGGACTGCTTGTCCCGAGATCGGAATTTGGCTAAGGGAGGACGTACATGGAAACGGCATCGGCCGCGAGGCCGTTGCCGCCGTGGCGGCTTGGGCGTCCGACGCATTCAATCCGGATTGCTTCGAGTATCCAGCCGCAGAAGAGAACGTGGCGAGCAGAAGGATCGCGGAAGGCCTTGGCGGTTCAATAGTCGAGACACGCTCGAATTCGAAATATACCTCGGTCGTCTATCGCATTCCCAATAGCCGGCGTTGACGCGCGAGGACCGGGGACGTTAGCCCCGCACAGCCGCCGCCATGCCTGAACTTGTCAATGCCGCTGCCTTGACCAGCCCGGCCGCCAGGGCTGCTCCTGCCCCTTCGCCATGACCGATGCCCAGATCGAGCAGCGGACGCAGCCCGAGGTGCTCGGCGGCCCTTGCATGCGCGGGCTCCGGCGACAGGCTGGCGAGAAGACAATGATCAAGCGCTGCGGGGTTCGCCGCATGCAACACCGCCGCGGCTGCCGTTGCCGCGAAGCCATCGAGCAGTACCGGTATCTGCTGCATCCGCGCGGCAAGGATTGCGCCGGCTATCGCCGCGAACTCGCGGCCGCCGACCCGGCGCAGCGCCTCCAGCGGGTCTTCCAGATGGTTCCCGTGAAAGGCCAGCGCCGCATCGATCACCTCCGCCTTGCGGGCCTGCATCGCCGCATCGGCGCCGGATCCCGGACCAATCCAGTCGGCACCCCTGCCCCCCAGCAACGCGGCGAACAGGGCGGCGGCGACGGTGGAGTTGCCGACGCCGAGATCGCCCAGGCAAAGCAGGTCGGTGCCGCCGGCAATCGCCTCCATTCCGAAGGCCATGGTGGCCGCGCAACCGCGTTCATCGAGCGCGGCATCCTCGGCGATGTCGCCGGTCGGGATGTGCAGGGCAAGATCGAACACCTTCAGACCGAGGTCGTTGGCAATGCAGATCTGGTTGATCGCCGCACCGCCGGCCGCGCAAAGCTCGACCGCGTTGGCGGTCGCCGCCACGGGCCTCGTCGAAATGCCATGCCTGACAACGCCATGATTACCGGCAAAGACAGCCATCAAGGGCCTGGTCACGGCGGGCGGAGCGCGACCGCTCCAGGCCGCGAGCCACGCGGCGATGTCCTCGACGCGGCCAAGCGAATTCACCGGCTTGTCGGCCTTGGCAAACAGCGTGCGCACGCGCGCTTCGGCTTTGAGGTCGGCTGCCGGCAAATTGTCGAGCAGGTTACGGAAATCATCGAAAGGCAGTGCACTGGTCATGTCGCGAACAATCGTTCCTGGATCCAGGGAGCGGCATAGCTGCCTTGCGTGATCGGCACAACCTCCTCGATCGTCCTTGCTGATTTGCCGCAAAGACGGTCACGGAAGGCGCTATCGCGAGGGCTTGCATTGGCTTTGCCGTTGCACCATGTGGAGATGGAAGAGCGGATTCCGGACCGGGTCCCTCGAGAGAAAGTCATGACGGCCATCGAAACTCCCTGCATCCTGGTCTGTTCGATCGATATGAAAACCGGCTTCTGCTTCGGTTGCGGCCGCACGCGCGACGAGATCGGCGCCTGGATGGCGATGACGCCCGAGACGCGCCGCAGCGTGATGGCCGAACTGCCGGCCCGGCTGGAAACCGTCGAGCGCCGGCCGCGCCGGGAAACACGCCGCACCCGCATGGCGCGCGAACGCGACGCACTCTAGCGAGGAACGGATGAGCAGCCGGCTGTTCTGGACTGTGATGGCGGTGATCGGCGTGGGGGCAGCGCTTCTCATGCTCAACGATTCCGCAGGCAGCACGCTCGGCGTCGAGAATTACGATTTTGGACGGCTGATCTGGCTTGGAGCTTTCGGCGCCCTTATCGGTGCCGGCTTGCTGCGGTCGGCGCCGCTCGGAGTGATGGCCCGCAATCTCGGCGCCTGGGCCGCTATCGTGCTCGCGCTGATTGCCGGCTACCAATATCGTTACGAGCTGCAGGACGTCGCCAGCCGCGTGACCGCGGGCCTCGTTCCCGGCAGTCCGCTGGCGCTCGGCGTCGAAGACGGCCACGCCACCGTGACCCTGGACAAGGCCGACAATGGTCATTTCGAAGCGCGCATCCTGGTCAACGGCAACCCGGTTCGCACCGTCGTCGACACCGGCGCGACCAGCACGGTCCTGACTTCGGAAGACGCGCAAGCCGCCGGCTTCAATCCGGCGGCGCTCAACTACACAATACAGGTTTCGACAGCCAACGGCATGGCACGCGCCGCAGCGGTCAAAACCCACGAGCTGGCGATCGGCGGCATCGTGCGCAAGGATATGTCGGTAATGATCGCCGCTCCCGGCATGCTGAGCCAAAGCCTGCTCGGCATGAACTTCATCGGTTCGCTCTCGGGCTTCGACGTGCGCGGCGACCGTATGATCCTCAGGGACTAATGCATGTCGCCCGGAAGTGCCCTCGGTTCCGGGACAACGACATGCATAAAGTCAGAAGCTTACAGCCGGTCAGGCGAATCCTATTCGCCGCGACATGCTGTAAGTTCAGGCCGCTTCGGCGGCCGCTCCACCAAATTCGACAGCCGCGAAAGCCGTCTTCAGCACGTCCGGTCCGGCTCCGGGCCGGGTCGCGTCGGTGGATAGGATCTGGCGGTAGCGGCGCGCGCCGGGCAGCCCGTGAAACAGCCCGACCATATGGCGGGTGACATGGCCGAGCCGTCCGCCTTGTTCGATATGGCGCGCCGCATAATCCGCCATCGCATCGACCAGCGCCGCGAAATCGAACGCTTCCGGCAGCGCTCCGTAGAAGGCGGCGTCAACACCGGCCAGAATGCCTGGTGTGTGGTACGCGGCGCGGCCGAGCATGGCCCCATCGACATGATCGAGATGCGTCCGAGCCTCTTCAAGCGACTGAATACCGCCATTGATGCCAATGAATTTACTCGTCTTTTTTTCCTTCAGCCGATAGACCCTGTCATAGTCAAGCGGCGGGATGTCGCGGTTTTCCTTGGGGCTCAGCCCTTCCAGCCACGCCTTGCGAGCATGCACCCACAAGGTATCGGCGCCGGCATCGAAAACCCCATTCGCCAGCGCATCGAGCGCCGGCTCCGGATCCTGTTCGTCGACGCCGATGCGGCATTTGACCGTGACCGGCACCGTCACTGCCGCTTTCATCGCGGCGATGCAGTCGGCGACAAGGTCGGGCACTTTCATCAGGCAAGCGCCGAAGGTGCCCGACTGGACGCGGTCGGACGGGCAGCCGACATTGAGATTGATCTCGTCATAACCGAAGGCCTCGCCAATACGCGCCGCTTCGGCAAGTTTTGCGGGATCCGAGCCGCCAAGTTGCAGGGCGACGGGATGTTCCACCTCATCGAAGCCAAGCAGCCGCTCGCGTGCGCCATGGATCACTGCGTCGGCGACAACCATTTCGGTGTACAGCATCGCATGTATCGTCAGCCGGCGATGGAAGAACCGGCAATGCCGATCCGTCCAATCCATCATGGGTGCAATGGCCAGCCTATGATCTTGATTTTTCAGCATTTTTCCTTTAACATCAAATTCTTAGGTCCTAGCGGCCCAACCCGAATTTACGCCAGAATACGACCCTTTTCGCCACGTTTCGATCTCTCAGTGCACACGAAGCGCACACGAAAAAATGGCCACCTACACAAAGCTCCCGTCCGGTTCCTGGCGTGTCCAAGTCCGTCGCAAAGGACGCTACGTCAGCGAAACCTTCCTGCGCCGAGACGACGCACGACGTTGGGCAACTGATGCCGAACGGCAAGTCGATCGTGGCGAGACGCCGACAAAGTCCCGTATAGCGCGCCTGAAGACCTTCGGCGAACTGATAGACCTTCATATCGACGACATGTGCGATGTAGGCAAGTCCCCTCGCCGCTCCAAGGCCGCGGCCCTCGATATGCTCCAACGGCATCTGGGGAAGTGCAACCTAGCAGCGCTCGATCGCGAACGGCTCATTCGTTTTGGTCGTGACCGCGCCGCCCAAGGTGCCGGACCGATGACCCTCGGTATCGACATCGGCTTTATAAAACTTGTTCTTACTCACGCCGCTGCGGTCCACGGCCTGCCCGTCAAGGTCGAACCGGGTGATTTCGCGCGTGTCGCCCTAACGAGGCTTGGTCTCGTTGGCAAAGGCCAACAGCGAGATAGACGACCGACACAGGATGAACTCGACAAGCTCATCGCTCATTTCGAGGCAAACCCTCGCCAGATTGCACCGATTAGCCAGATCATTCGGTTCGCTGTCGCAACCGCGATGCGCCAGGAAGAGATATGCAAGGCGCGTTGGCCCGATTTGGAATAACCGGTGCCTTACGTTCAATCAGGCCGGTGATCGGCCCTACATAGGCGTCATATTCGTCTTGCGCCACCGACACATCTCTGACCAGTAACGGGTCCCAATCCGATAGTAGGATTGTGCGGATTGCCGCTCCCATTGATTTAATACTCATCATCGTTTGCCATTGGTTCGTCATTTCGGCCAGAGGGTAACGACTTGGCCAAGGGGGTTAAGGACCACGACTGCGCCGGCTCCGGTAAATCTTGTAGTGCCATTCGCCATCGGCGTCACCGAAATTGGGTTCGCTACGGCGTCCATGATCGCTGCTGGAGACTCAGACCCGCGAAGAGCAGGCACCACAATGGCCGTTCTGCATGGTACTGGCCGAGATGGTTGACCGTGGAGGTCTGTGGCCTAGCTAGAGTTCAGGATGGACCGTCCGGACCCCGAAAATGCGGATTGGAACGCACCGTGGGAGAACTTTTGGGATATTGACGATGGAGAGGTGCGAGTCGGCTTTTCGGGGCGCTGGCGGCGGGCGACAACCGGCGGCCATGGCATCTTCGAGTTTCGGTTCGAGCGCAAATCTTCTGCGCCGGGATCTTCTGCCAGCGCCCGACCGGCGCTCCGCAACGCAACAATTGTATTCGCACGGCACTGGAGGACCCGAAGCAGTGACAGCTTCGAGAGCAGGCAGAGGCTTTAGCCAGCACCAGGGAGAGGACCCGAAAACCGCTTCGCGAGCTTAAAATTGCACCCAAAAACCACACGGGCACGGCGATGCCAAATCATCTTGGTGGAATTTACACAAGTGACACAGATCTCGCCATCCTGGGCGGGATCGCGATGCTCGTATTGGCGGGCGCCTTTCTTGTGCTCCGGCATGCCCTTATCGCAGTGCTGCGGGGTCGCCCGAATCCAAATGCCTATCTGAAAGAATGCAAGCCTGTCCCTCTCGATGAGGTTTCTTGGGTCTGGGAACGCCCGATCGATCTTGCAACCGGATCTGGTTCTTCTCAGGCTGTCGTGCCCTCAGATGCGGATGCCCGGCCTCAGGATGCAAACTACCGTCAGTTGGGGGTGCGAATCGAGCATTTCGAGATGATCTCCGAAGCTTATGAGAGTTCGCCAGGCGACCTGCCCGATGCTTTCGCTTCCCCGACCAACATCGCTACGCCCCCTCCTCCTCGTTTTCGCTGGCCTATCGGTCTTGTATCACGCCTGGGCATCGCCACAGTCTGCCTGGCCGTGCCGCTTGGCTATACGATGACGAGACCAAATTGGGTCGAAAGCGCCCCCGCCATTTCGCAAGCCCAGAATCCCTCCCCGCCCGATCTTTCGCGATCCTTCGCGGTTCCGGCGAGTGCTGCATTGGATATGGAGGGACCAGCCCAGGGCGGCGGGCGTACGAATACTGAAGCGCTTGGCCCGGATCTCGCGGCTGCCAACGCTGAAGTCGAGGCTGCTCGTGCTCAGGCATCCGCTGCGAGGGATCAGGCCGGCCAGGAGCACCGAGCTGTGGAAGAAGAGCGCGCCAGAAGCGCCTCTCTGCAGAGTGAGCTCTTGGAATCGCGCAAGCAGGTCGACGTCCTGAGGACAAGCATGGCAGCAGCCGACAACGCATACGGGGAGCGTCTGCGCAACGAACTCGCGGCAGCCCGCACGTATGGCGCATTGCAGCGCATTGCGGGAGACGCTCGCAGGCTGCTGGGCGAGAGCATCAACTATGTCGTTACGCAGATGCCGGCTGCTCATCTGGAGCGTCAGCGAACCGAACTGATGGCGCGCGACCTATCCCAAGCGCGGGCGCAAATTTCACAGCTTGAGGCCACGGCCGCCGAGGACCGCGCCAGTGCCAAGGCCTCGCTTGCGCAAGTGAACGGAGTGCTTGACGACGAGCGCCGGAAGTCGAAGGACCTTCGTGGCGACCTCGCCGCAATGGAACTGTCCAAGGCCGCGATCGCGGATACGGCTGAGCGGGAACGAACCGGTGCAGCCACAGCGAGAGGACGGGTGGAGCAGACCGCAATCCAGACTGCGCAGGCCCTCGCCCGGGAACGCGCTTCCGCAGCATCGACTCGTGAGGATCTCGACAAAGCCCGCCTCGAGCGCGACGCGGCTGAACAGGAACGAGCCAAGGCTGTCTCAGCAAAAGAGCGTGCGGAGCAGACCGCAGCCCAGACGGCGCAGGCTCTGACACGAGAACGCGCTTCCGCAGCATCGATCCGTGAGGACCTCGATAAAGCCCGCCTCGAGCGCGACGCGGCTGAACAGGAACGAGTCAAGGCTGTCTCAGCAAAAGAGCGTGCGGAGCAGACCGCAGCCGTGACGGCGCAAGCTCTCGCCCTGGCGCGCGCTTCCGTAGCATCGACCAAGGAAGACCTCGATAAAGCCCGCCTCGAGCGCGACGCGGCTGAACAGGAACGAGCCAGGGCTGTCTCAGCAAGAGAGCGTGCGGAGCAGACTGCAGCCGAAGCGACGCAGGCTCTGACACGAGAACGCGCTTCCGCAGCATCGGCCCATGAGGATCTCGATAAAGCCCGCCTCGAGCGCGATGCGGCTGAGCAGGAACGAGCCAAGGCTGTGTCAGCAAGAGAGCGTGCCGAGCAGACCGCAGCCGAGACCGCGCAGGCTCTGACACGAGAACGCGCTGCCGCAGTATCGACCCGTGAGGACCTTAATAAAGCCCGCCTGGAGCGCGGCACGTCTTCAACACTTTCAGGACAGGTCACCAGGCTGAACGAAGCTCTGGACAACCAACGCGAAGCCACTGTTTCTCTGGCCCGCGACCTGGCTGCCAAACGCGCGGACAATGACAAGCTCAGGGCTGAGCGCCGCAGCGCGCAAATTGAGCCGCCGCTGCAGCCGCGCTCTGGCCGCGCATCGGACGGCACCGGTCAGGTGAAAGCTGTCAGCCAGAAGACGACTACGCGCAGCAAGCTTCGCAACTCCTCGCGGGTGATCCGCGTGCGTACTGTCGCGCTTCCCTTTGCCCTCCGGCCAATACACCCGACGTCGGATTGAATTCCAAACGATTGCGACGACGATGAAGGGTCCATTCATTGGCCTGCACCATTCGCAACACACGGAGGCCGGGAAAAGCGGAATGAATTCGCAAGGAGTTCCGCGCTCTGCGCTATGTCAGACCGATCACGCTGCCTTTCGCGTTCAATTCGCACCCGACCGGCGCCTGACGCGTCTCCACCCGTCCCTGATGCATATAGTCGATGCTGACCTGAACAGGGGCCGAGATCTTACGTTGGCTCAGCCGACGTATGGAACCTGCGCTGCTGACGCGCACACTGGCCGCGCCAAACTTGGCGGCGGCCTGCTCGATTGCGTCCTGACAGGCGCGAACGACCTTATCCGGGACACCGGGCAGCGCTTCGATCGGGTGGACCGCTGATAGAACAGTGTTGTCTTCGAGAGGCTGCAGGGCGGGCGGGAGGTCGAGCGAATGTCCGCCGTCCGTGGACCGGTTGACAATGTCAGCTGGAGTTGACGGTATTGAGGCCGTTGGAGTGGTGCTGATCCCGTCATTGGTCGACGGCGGACTGCCGCTGTTGCCCACAGGATCGCCGGGATCGCCGGGATCGCCGGCAGGTCCTTTGCCCTTGCCTTTGCCGTTGCCGCCGTTGTCATGGCTGCCATGACCCCCGTTATCACCCTGATGGCCGCCACCGTCATGCCCTCCGCCGTGCGGGCCGGCGGCTGCAGTTCCAGCGCAAGCTGCCGCGATCGAGCACGCGAATGCAAAATAAGCCAAGCTGAATCCAAGGGATCGACGCACGGCAGTCTCCAAATGTACCTCAGCCCAGCCGTCCTTGCGCGGCATGCGGTCAGAACGTCTAAACCGCCGCTGCCCCAAGGCAGAAACTCGCGAATACGGTGCCCACGGAATTAACTAGGGAATGAATCCGCTGCATCAAGGACGCGGTGTGGGACGATGATCGGCATCGATAGCGGCAACACAGCAATCTTTCCCAAGACCCAGAAACCACAACGCCGCAAAGGTTATCTCGGCAATGTTGCAGCCCTCGTCGCTGCTTGCCTTGGAGAAAATCATGACGATCACAATTTCCGCGTTTCTCAGCGCACTCGGGTCCGAAAGTCCCCCAGGCAAACTGGACGCCGCAGAGGACAACGAGGCCCACGGATATCGCAGCGAACATCCGCATGGAGCGGTCAATATCGTCGGCAGAAGAGCGTCAAAAAGGGAATGTCGGCGGCTCCGTCGTGGGAACGAAAAAGAAGAGAAGCAGAAGTTTCGTGTGCGATTTTTGCACACGTGCTCTCATAACCGTCTGATTTTATTTACTTGTCTGTCCAGTCCATCATGGGCGCCATGGCAAGTTTATGATATATACTATTCATTTCATTGTCTTTTTCGATCCGTCCAATACCAAGGAGAAGAGCTGCGGAACTTGGTCCCGCAGCCGTTCCAAAAACCATCTTCTGCGACTGTGCTCACTGTGACGTGAGGCATCAGTCTTTTCTGTGCACAGATAGTGCACACGCCCCTGCTCGCACAAGCTGCATTGGTCGATCATGAGGCGGCAGAAATGCCATGGCGCCATCACGGTCATTTAAAGTCATATGGGAAAGGGGTAATATTAGCTGTCGCTCACATTGCTGTGCGACCAACATATGGGAGGAAAGCACAAGCAAGGTGGTCGGCATACATCGCATCGCCATCCTGATACCTGCTTAGGGAGACGGGATTCCGGTCGACGCGTCGCCCGCATGTTGCCGTGCAATCAGCGACTCCAATTCCTGCAGATTCAGCGAGATCGGGCCTCGCTGTTCGAACCGGATGCGGTGATCGACTGTGGCGGTGGACGGTTTCCGCGCGGCTACGAAGCCATTCGCAGCTACTATGCCGACGTCACCGCCTTCGGTCGTAAGTTTGCCGTCGGCGAGCAGCGTGCGGCGCTGGTCAGCGGTGATCCGGCGCTGACGTCGACCCGCTTTCCGGACGGTGATGTGACAAGCTAGGTCGCCCGCCGGCAAACGGATGGATCATGGCTCTGGGTGATCGATCGGTGCGGTGTCGATTGGTGACCGGATGGTGGGACGGTTTGCCCCGAAGCGCAAACAGCGACATCGCGCCCGCAACGGGCGCGATCCGCCAGCAGTAAAGGCCGTGGACGCTACCGCCGCAGCGCGTGTATGCTCGCCTTGCTGTCGTTGCCTATCGGCAGAGCCATGTCATCGTCCAGAAGCCGCGTGATCCGGGCAAAGCCGGTGAACGCCTTTCTTGCTTCCTCCGCCGACATCTGTCCCGACAGGGCGGCCGAGCAGCAATTCAGTGCACACTGATACACAGGCCCACGCCGTCCCTTCGGCCATTTACGCAAGAAAACCATCGCCTCGGCGACACTATCCACTTCTTCTACAGGGTGTCCCTGCCCGCGCGATATCCGCACGGGCGAAAAGAAATGCAGGTAATCCATTGTTTCCTCCGGTCGATCGAGATGCGCTCGATCGAACCCCATGAAACGCGCCGTCCGGTGGTTGGTTCCACGCGGAACACAGAATTTTGAAAAATCTGGCGGTCGGATGATGAGCGATATCGGCTATGTCGTCGGGAAGTGGCAGGCCGCTTTGCGGCCGGGTCGGTACTCCCTCAGTTCCGGCCGCTCCGAACGGCAGCGCCCAACCGCTATCGGGCATCGAGGGTGGAACCGACACCCGGATGGCGGATTGAGCGGGCTCGGCACATCGCCCGTAAGGATAATGCGCCTTCGCGTCCCGCTGGGTGTCGTCTCCACGACGGAACGGCCGAGATCAGCGCCTGGCTGTAAGGATGAGCCGGGGCTGAAAACACCTCTTCCGCTGGTCCTTCCTCGACGATCGAGCCGAGATACATGACCGCGATGCGGGTCGAGACCTGACGCACCGCGGACAGGTCGTGGGCGATGAAGACATAGGTGAGGTCCAGCTTCTCCTGAAGGTCGGCAAGCAGGTTGACGATCTGCGCCTGTACGGACACGTCGAGCGCTGAGACCGGTTCGTCGAGAACGACGAGATCGGGATTGAGGGCTATGGCGCGTGCTATGCCGACACGCTGGCGCTGCCCGCCCGAGAATTCATGGGGGAAGCGCATGACATGGTCCGGTAACAGTCCGACGAGCTCGAAGAGCTCCGCGACGCGGTTGGTGATCTCGCGCGATGAAAGCTTGCCATGGATGCGCAGCGGTTCCGCCACGAGGTCGCCGACACGCCGGCGCGGATTGAGCGAGGCCGACGGGTCCTGGAACACCATTTGCAGGCGCCGCCGCAGCGGCCTCAGTTCAGACAGCGACTTCGACGTGATGTCGTCGCCTTCGAACAGCAGCTCACCGTCTGAAATGTCGTAGAGCCTGACCAGACAGCGCGCCAGCGTGGACTTGCCACATCCGGACTCGCCGACCAACCCTACGGTTTCGCCGCGCCGCACAGTCAGGGAGACATTGTCGACCGCGTGGACGGTTCGCCTGCCTTCGGCGGAAAAACGGGTGCCGATCGAGAAACGCTTGCCGAGCGAGCGCGTTTCGAGGATTGGACGGTCGTTGTCGATCATCGGTCCGCTCATGTCTGCGCCACTCGAAAGCAGGCCGCCGCGTGCGTGGCGGCGCCAAGCTCGGGCTTGCCGGTTAGACACGGCTCGTAGCGGACCCGGCAACGCGGACCGAAGGCACAGCCTTGCGGCAATCGCAGCAGCGATGGCGGTGACCCGGGAATGGCAGGCAGGCGGCGCGGTTTCGCACCGGTCAGCGGTGGGATCGAACCAAGCAATGCACGCGTATAGGGGTGTCGCGGGTCAGAAAACAGCTCCGTGCGACTGCCGCGTTCCACGATGCGGCCCGCATACATGACCATGACCCGATCGGCGAGTTCGGAGACCACGCCCATGTCATGCGTGATGAAGACGACCGCCGATTTGTGCGTGGCGCGCAGCTTGCGCACGAGATCGAGAATTCCGGCCTGCACGGTGACGTCGAGCGCCGTGGTCGGCTCGTCCGCCACCAGCAGCGCCGGGTTGCAGAACAACGCCATCGCGATCACCGCCCGTTGGCGCATGCCGCCGGATTGCACGCTGATCATGCGCGAGGCGATCAACGGCGCTGGAATAGCGCTTGCCGACACGATGATGGCCCAAGATCTGCTGCAGCAGGGCAAGCTGGTCGCCCCGTTCAGCGCCCGCCACACCTATCCGGCGGGCATCTACCTGCATCAGCGCCGCAGCATCGGCAACAAGCCGGGTACTGGCCTCTTTCAGGACTGGCTGCTTTCCGAAGTCGAGGACCATAAGCGGGTGATGGCCATCGCCTAGGCAGCCCCGCTTGCAGACAGATGTTGTGAACACGGGTTCGTCCAGATTCAGGCCGTGGATCGAGAACTCGAATCAACAGGCAGGCCTTTTCAAAAGCGGCCCACCATCATCGCCCCGTCGATAATCGCGGTTCGCATTGAATATCTTTAAGGTCAAAGCCGGCAAATCGATTGCTTGCCGGTTCCCCTGCGTCAGGCGTAACCTCCCCGGTCAACGCGTGAGGGCGCGTGCTGCAAGAAGGGGACATTGCAATGACGATACAAGGCGCATCGCCTGACCTGTATAATGAAGACCTCGCTCCTGCCAAGGTTCGAAACTGGGGACCGTTCTCGATCTTCAACGTCTGGACGTCGGACGTCCATAGCCTGTGGGGCTACTACCTCGCCGCCAGCCTGTTTCTGTTCTGTGGCGGCTTCGTCAATTTCATCATCGCCATCGGCATCGGCTCGCTGATCATTTACGCGCTGATGAACATGGTCGGCTATGCCGGTGTGAAGACCGGTGTGCCCTACCCCGTGCTCGCCCGCGCCTCCTTCGGCATCTGGGGCGCCAACATTCCGGCACTGGTGCGCGCCATCGTCGCCTGCTTCTGGTATGGCGCGCAGACCGCCGCCGCCTCCGGCGCCATCGTTGCATTGCTGATCCGCTCGCAATGGTTCGCCGACTTCAACGCCAACACCCATTTCCTCGGCCATTCCGGCCTGGAGGTGATCTGCTTCGTGGTCATATGGGCCCTGCAACTGCTCATCATCCAGAAAGGCATGGAAACGGTGCGCCGGTTCCAGGATTGGGCGGGACCAGCCGTCTGGGTGATGATGCTGCTCCTGGCCATCTATCTCTGCGTCAAATCCGGAACCTTCGCCTTCACCAGCGACATCCCGATGGACGTGCTTCTGGAAAAGACCAAGGATGCCGGCGTGCCTGGAACGCCGGGCTCGTGGACGTCGCTGTTCGCGGTCGCCGCGATCTGGGTGACGTATTTTTCGGCGCTCTATCTCAATTTCTGCGATTTCGCCCGCTATGCGCCCGATCAGGCGGCGCTGCGCAAGGGCAATATCTGGGGTCTGCCGATCAACCTGATCCTGTTCTCGCTGGTCGCCGGCGTCACCACCATTGCCGCCTACGACGTTTACCATGAGGTGCTGCTGCACCCCGACCAGATCTCGGCCAAGTTCGACAGCTGGTTCCTGGCTGCCCTTGCCGCCCTGACCTTCGCGGTGGCGACGCTTGGCATCAACGTCGTGGCCAACTTCGTGTCGCCGGCCTTCGACTTCTCCAACGTCTTCCCGCGGCAGATCGACTTCAAGAAGGGCGGCTACATCGCCGCTGTCATCGCGCTTGTGCTCTATCCGTTCGCACCGTGGGAAGGCAGTGCCGCCTCTTTCGTCAACGTCATCGGCGCGACGATGGGACCGATCTTCGGCGTGATGATGGTCGATTACTATCTGATCCGGAAGGGCGAGGTCGACGTCGAGGCGCTGTATCGCGAGGACGGCGAGTTCCGCTTCCAGGGTGGCTGGCATGTCAATGCCTTCATAGCCGCCGGCATCGGCGCCGTCTTCTCGTCGATCCTGCCGAACTTCACCAACTGGCTACCGTCCTGGTGGGGCGTCTATGGCTGGTTCTTCGGCGTGGCGATCGCCGGCGTCATCTACTACGTGCTGCGCACCGCCGCCCTGGGTGCAGGCGCCAAGATAGCAAAAGCCTGACGAACTTCTCTGGGCGGCGCAACGCCGCCCCAGATTTATGCTCTTATCATCTCGGCCAGCTTGCGCACCGTGTTCCAGTTGCGCGAGGTTCCGATGCCCATGCGTTTGTGATTTGCGGCCGCGAGCAGCCGCGAGCTAGGCCTCTCCCGTGAAAAGACGACCCAGATGTCGCCGCCGACCAGAAGCACCTTCTCGTCCGCTGCGGCATAGGCCTGAAGGCCCGACATGGCATCCTCGGCCACGGGTTTGCGCATCACGCGCACCGCGACCTGGTCGCCGGCTTCCACCGACTCGGTCGGGAATGGATTGCCGCTTGCGAGTTTGCGCCAGTCTCCGGCGGCGCGGATGATGATGTCGACATGGCGGCCAAAGGTCTGTTCGAAGGCGGATTCCAGCCGCTTCTCAAGTCCGGCGATCGAGATCTTTTCGCTCTCGAAAACCAGGTTGCCGGTCGCCACCAAGGTGCGGGCATTCTTCAGGCCGAGGCCTTCCGCCATCGCCCTGAGATCGGACATGACGACCCGCCGCCCCTCTCCCAGGGTGATGCTGTAGAGAAGCGCCACATAGGTCCGCATTGTAGCGATCAGACCAGCCGGCTCTGCTCCACCGCCGCCTCGATGAAGCTGGCGAACAGCGGATGCGGATCGAGTGGTCGGCTCTTCAGCTCGGGGTGATATTGCACACCGATGAACCAGGGATGGTCGGGATACTCGACCGTCTCCGGCAGCACACCGTCGGGCGACATGCCGGCAAAGACCAGCCCGCAATCCTCCAGGCGCTTCTTGTAGTCGATATTGACCTCGTAGCGGTGCCGGTGACGTTCGGAAATTTGGGTGTCGCCGTAGATATCGGCGATCTTCGAGCCTTTGGCGAGCTCGGCCTGATAGGCGCCGAGCCGCATGGTGCCGCCGAGATCGCCGCTCGCCCTGCGCTTTTCCAGCATGTTGCCCTTCAGCCATTCGGTCATCAAACCGACGACTGGTTCCTTGGTGGGGCCGAACTCGGTCGATGAGGCATGTTCGACACCGGCCAGCGAGCGTGCCGCCTCGATACAGGCCATCTGCATGCCGAAGCAGATGCCGAAATACGGCACCTTGCGCTCGCGTGCGAACTTCGCCGCCAGGATCTTGCCTTCGGAGCCACGCTCGCCGAAACCGCCGGGCACGAGGATGCCGTGCACCTTCTCCAGCCAAGGCGTCGGGTCTTCCTTTTCGAAGATTTCCGATTCGATCCAGTCGAGCTTCACCTTGACGTGGTTGGCCAGCCCGCCATGCGAAAGCGCCTCGATCAGCGATTTGTAGGCATCCTTGAGGCCGGTATACTTGCCGACGATGGCGATGGTGACCTCGCCCTCCGGATTATGGATGCGGTTGGAGACAGCCTGCCATGGCTCCATGCGCGGCTTGGGCGCCGGGTCGATGCCGAAGGCGGCCAGCACCTCCGAATCGAGACCTTCCTTGTGGTAGGCCATAGGCACGTCGTAGATATGCGGCACGTCGAGCGCCTGGATGACGGCGCTTTCCCTGACATTACAGAACAGCGACAGTTTGCGGCGCTCTTCCTTGGGAATGGCGCGGTCGGCGCGCACCAGAAGAATATCCGGCGCAATGCCGATGCCGCGCAATTCCTTGACCGAATGCTGCGTCGGCTTGGTCTTCAGCTCACCCGCCGTCGGGATATAGGGCATCAAGGTCAGGTGGACATAGACGGCGTTGTTGCGCGGCAGATCGTTGCCGAGCTGGCGGATGGCTTCGAGGAACGGCATCGCCTCGATGTCGCCGACCGTGCCGCCGATTTCGCACAGCACGAAATCATAGTCGTCATTGCCGTCGAGGACGAAGTTCTTGATTTCATCGGTAACGTGCGGGATGACCTGCACGGTCGCGCCGAGATAGTCGCCACGCCGCTCGCGCTCGATGATATTCTTGTAGATACGCCCGGTCGTGATGTTGTCCTGCTGGTTGGCGGAACGGCCGGTGAAGCGCTCGTAATGGCCAAGGTCGAGGTCGGTTTCGGCCCCGTCATCGGTGACGAACACTTCGCCATGCTGGTACGGCGACATCGTGCCGGGATCGACATTGAGGTAGGGGTCGAGTTTTTTGATGCGTGCGCGATAGCCTCGCGCCTGCAGGAGAGCCCCAAGGGCCGCTGCGGCAATGCCTTTTCCAAGTGAGGAAACCACGCCGCCTGTGATGAATACATATCGCGCCATGGGAGTCATCGCTTAACGCGGCCGGATTGATTCCGCCAGAGAAAAAACCGCCGCGAAGGCTTTTTCCCAAAAAGGCGCTCGGACCATGATCCCGAAAAGTGGAATTCGGTTCTTGGACATGATCACGACCAAACAGGTTTGAGCGGGACCTTAAGCAAAACAAAAGGGCCGGCTGAGCCGGCCCTTTCGGCATGATGATGGAAACGTCAGATGATGACGACTTTTGTGCCGACCCGGACGCGGCTGTAGAGATCCATGACGTGCTCGTTCATCATGCGGAAGCAGCCATTGGAGGCACTGGTGCCGATCGACTGCGGCGCGATGGTGCCGTGGATACGCAGATGCGTGTCCTTCTTGCCGTCATAGAGATAGATGGCGCGTGCGCCGAGCGGGTTCTGGCCGCCGCCGGCCATGCCGTCCTTGTACTGGCCGTAGTGCTTGGGCTCGCGCTTCTGCATGTCGAGCGTCGGGATCCAGCGCGGCCATTCCTGCTTGTCGCCGACCGCGACCGTGCCCTTGAACTGCAGGCCTTCGCGGCCGACCGCGATGGCGTAGCGGCGTGCGGTGGTCGATGATTCGACGAGATAGAGCCGGCGAGCACTGGTGTCGATGACGATCGTGCCGGCATCGTAGCCCGTGAATTCCACGTCCTGAGGCACGAATTCCGGCTTCACCTTGAACGGCTTCTTGGCATTTTTCTGGGCAAGTGCCGAGTCGAGCGCGCGTGTCTCGGGCAGATAGCTGATCGATGAGCCGGATGAGGTTCCACCGAACAGACCGGCGAACAGGCCGCCGCTTGACTGCTTCTGGCCGCCAACCACCTCGCTGCGCAATTCGCCATTGTTACCGGTCAAAGCGACATTCATCACCTCGGCCGGGACAGGCTCGGCCGACTGGATAGGCGTGACCGGTTCAATCGGCTCGATAATCTTGATGGTCTTCTTGGCCGGCTTGGCATCGGCCACTTCGGTTGCCGGTGCTTTTTGACCCTTGCTGGCCAGGAATGCCTTCCGGTCCGCGTCAGCCCTGGCTTTGGCTGCCTCGCGCATCGCCAGCTTCCGGGCTTCGAGCGCCTTGGCTTTGGCGTCTTCCTTGCCAGCGGCGATCTTGGCCTCGATCTTCTTGATCTGGGCGAGGTCGTCCGGTGTCGGGGTTTTCTTCTTTTTGAGAAGCTTCAACTGCGCCGCATCGCTCTTGGCCGCGACGGGGATGGCGTCGGTTTTTTCAAGCGACACCGACTGTTGTGCGGCCATATTTGCCGGCATGCCGGCGAAAGCCGGGGAACTCATGCCGATTGCGGCGCAAAGTCCCAGGAAAATGAAGCTGCGAAGCTGCATGGCGAAGATCCGATCGTTCAATGCTTGTTGCCCACGGCGTCGCCCGGCGTCCCCCAAGGACGCCGAAAATGCCGCGTGCAATCTATAGTCGAATAAGCGCGGATGCCTCAAGCGCGAGACCGCACTGCTGCCCGTCGAATCTTCGTGATCGCGCAGCATTTGCCGCGACTGTGTTCAAACGATCACAGATCGCGGTTTGGAAAAGTGGAAGTTACTGGTTCGGAACCTGAGGCGCCGCCGGTGCGGTGTTGGTGGTCCCATTGGTCGCCGGCGGCGTCGAGCCGGCGGCGGGTGCCGTGGCCGGGGCCGTTGCCGGAGGCTTTGCCGCGGCGTCGTTTCCGGACGGCGGCGTCGGCGTAGCGTTGCCGGCCGGTGCCGGCGTGGTCTTCCCCGGCAGTTGGTTGAGCACGCCCTTGCCGTCCGAGGTCGTGGGAACCCGATCGAGAATGTCGATCGGTTTCTCGCCGTAGCGGGCGATGATCGACAAGGTCAGCGACGTCACAAAGAACGCAGCCGCCAGGATCGCCGTCGCCCGGGTCAAAGCGTTGGCGGCGCCGCGTGCAGTCATGAAGCCCGATCCGCCACCAATGCCGAGGCCGCCGCCTTCGGAGCGCTGCAGCAGCACCACGCCGACAAGGGCGAGTACGACCATGAGATGGATGACGATCAGTACGGTTTGCATAGTTTATCCTGGCAAGGCCTTGCCCGGCCGCGGACACGACCGGTGAATTGGAGGCGGCTCAATACAATGCTTTCACGGCATTTCCAAGCCCGTGGCCGGAATATGGGAAGCAACGCGCCCTTTGCAACGAATTTGGACGGGACGAGACCCGCCCACCCTCGTGACTCTCAGCCTGCAATGCTGCGATAGGCTTCGGCGATACCCAGGAAATCAGCCGCTTTCAGGCTGGCGCCGCCGACCAGCGCGCCATCGACATTCCGGACGCCCAGCAGCTCCACCGCGTTGGACGGCTTGACCGAGCCGCCATAGAGAATGCGCATCCTGGCGGCGGCGGCGCCGAGTTTTTCCGACAGCTTTTCGCGGATATGCGCATGCGCTTCGGCCACATCGGCCGCGGTTGGCGTCAAGCCGGTGCCGATCGCCCAAACCGGCTCATAGGCAATGACGGTGTTGGATGGCGTGGCACTTGGCGGCACCGAGCCAGCCACCTGGCGCGACAGCACCTCCAGCGTGGCTCCAGCCTCACGCTCCTGCCGCGTCTCGCCGATGCAAACAATGGCCACCAGCCCGGCACGCCAGGCCGCGGTGGCCTTGGCCTGGACCGTCGCGTCGTCCTCGCCGCTTTGTTCGCGGCATTCGGAATGACCGACAATGACATGGCTCGCGCCCGCGTCCTTCAGCATCTCCGCGGAAATGCAGCCGGTATAGGCGCCGCTCTCCTTGCTATGGCAGTCCTCACCGCCGGCATGGACCGGCGTGCGTGACAGGATCTCGGCGGCATGGGAAAGCAGCGTCGCGGGAACACAGACCAGTGCTTCGGTCTCGGCGTCGAGCCCGCTCATGAAACCGTTACCGATCATCCTGAGCTCGTTCAGCGAGGCGCTGGTGCCGTTCATTTTCCAGTTGCCGGCGACAAGCGGGCGAATTCCTGGCGTCATGGTGTGCTTCTCCGGGCGATATCAGGCTCTGGCCCTCACTACCAAAATCAGGCCACAAAGCAATCGACAGTGGACCGGAAGGGCGCTATTGCGCTTGTTTCAAACTCGGCGCATGCGAAATGCGCATAAATCGGAAGTAACCATGCTTGGTATATTGAGAAGCGCGGCAAGTACCTGGGTCGCGAAGACATTGCTTTCGCTGCTGGTGGTCAGTTTCGCCGCGTGGGGCATCTCCGGACGGCTGATGGGCGGCCTTGCGGGCCACGATTCGGTGATAACGGCCGGCGGCACCAAGGTATCGATCAACGAATACCGCCTTGCATATGACCGCCAGCTCGCCGTCATGTCGCAGCAGTTCGGTCAGCGCCTCACTCACGAACAGGCAAAGGCGCTCGGCATCGACAACCAGGTGCTGGCGCAACTCGTTTCCGGTGCCGTTCTCGACGAACAGGCACGCAAGCTGGGCCTCGGCCTCTCCAAGGACCGGCTGGCCGAACTCACCCGCGAAGATCCGGCTTTCAAGGGTCCTGGCGGTCAGTTCGACCGAAGGACATTCGACTACATGCTGCACGAAGTCGGCATGCGGCCCGAGGATTACCTGAAGAACCGCGCCCAGGTGGCGGTGCGCCAGCAGATCGTCGAAGCGGTCTCGGACGGCCTCAAGGCGCCGGACACGTTCTTCAAGGCGGTCGCGCTCTACCGCGGTGAAGACCGCACCGTCGACTATTTGACATTGCCAAAGACGCTGGTCGAGCCGATCGAAGCGCCGAGCGACAGCGTGCTTAAGGCCTATTTCGAGGCCAACAAGAAAACCTACGCCGCACCTGAATACCGCAAATTTTCCTATGTCCGCCTGGAACCGGTGGACATCATGGACACGACCGCGGTCACCGACCAGCAGGTCAGTGACGACTACAACAAGAACAAGGCACGCTACACCACGCCCGAAATGCGCACCATCGAGCAGCTTGTGTTCAAGACGCCGGATGCGGCCAAGGCAGCGCTCGATTCGCTCAAGGCCGGCGCCACCTTCGACAAACTGGTGATCGCCGAAGGCAAAACCCCGGCCGACACGCTGCTTGGCACGCTCGCCAAGGACAAGATCGCCGACAAGGCGGTTGCCGATGCCGCCTTCGCGCTCAACGTCAATGAAGTCAGCCAGGTCGTTCAGGGCACCTTCGGCCCGGTGCTGTTGCGCGTGACCGAGATCAAGCCCGAGGTGGTAAAGCCGCTCGCCGAAGTGTCCGACCAGATCCGCAAGGACCTGGCGCTGGGCGAGGCAAGCCGCATCCTTTTGGATGTGCACGACAATTATGAGGACACCCGTGCATCGGGCAGTTCTCTGGCCGACGCGGCCGCCAAATTGAAGCTTAAGGACATCACCGTCGACGCCATCGATCGCAATGGCCTGAGGCCCGATGGCTCCATCGTCAAGGACCTGCCGGAATCACCGTCGCTGATCAAGGCCGTCTTTGATGCGGAACCCAACACCGAAAACGAGGCGCTGACCACCGCGGACAACGGCTTCGTCTTCTATGAGGTCGGTTCGATCACACCGGCCCGCGACCGCACTCTTGACGAGGTGCGCCAGAAAGTTGTCGCCGACTGGACGGCGGCCGAAACCACCAAGCGGCTCGCCGCCAAGGCGGACGAACTCGAGAAGCGCCTCAAGGCCGGCGCCACGCTCGACGTCATCGCCGGTGACCTCAAGCTGGAAAAGCAGACCAAGCGCGGCTTGAAGCGCGAAGCCGATGATGCCGATTTCGGCAAGGAGGGCGCCGCCGTGATGTTCGGGGTCGGCGAAGGCGGCACCGGCTTGATCCCCTCGCCCACCGGCGACGGCCAGATCCTGTTCAAGGTCGCCGAAGTGTTCGAACCGGCCGGCGCCGACGCCAGCTCGGTGCCGGACGACGCGCAGAAATCATTCACCTCCGGCATGTCCGACGACCTGCTCGACCAATTGGTGGCGCAGTTGCAGACGCAGTACGACGTCCGCATCGACCAGGCCGCCGTTGCCCAAGCCTCGACGAGATGAGCGCGCTGAAAACCCATATCGCCAAGGTCGCGACCGGCACTGCCCTGTCCTTCGAGGAGGCCTGCGAGGCCTTCGACATCATCATGTCGGGCGATGCGACCCCAGGGCAGATCGGCGGCTTCCTGATGGCGCTGCGTGTGCGCGGCGAGACGGTGAACGAGATTTCGGGCGCTGTCGCCACGATGCGTGCCAAGATGCTTCGCGTCGATGCCCCTGACGGCGCCATCGACATCGTCGGCACCGGCGGCGACAATTCGCACTCGGTCAACATCTCGACGGCCTCCGCCTTTGTCATTGCCGGCAGCGGCGTGCCTGTCGCCAAGCACGGCAATCGTGGCCTGTCCTCGCTGACCGGCGCGGCCGACGTGCTGATTGCCCTCGGCGTCAAGATCGACATTGCGCCGGAGATTATCGGCAAATGCATCCATGAAGCCGGTGTCGGCTTCATGTTCGCGCCGGCGCACCATCCGGCGATGAAGCATGTCGGTCCGGTTCGGGGCGAGCTTGGCACGCGCACCATCTTCAACCTGCTCGGCCCGCTTTCCAACCCGGCCAGCGTCAAGCGGCAGATGGTCGGCGTGTTCATGCCGGAATGGATCATGCCGGTGGCCGAAACGCTGAAGGCGCTCGGCACCGAGCATGCCTGGGTCGCCCATGGCGATGGCTATGACGAGATCACCACCACAGGCGAGACGCAGGTCGCCGAACTGGTTGGCGGCGAAATCCGCAGCTTTACGCTGACCCCGGAAGAGGTTGGACTAAAGCGCCATACCAAGGGTGAGCTGCGCGGCGGTGATGCCGCCTATAATGCCAAGGCCTTGCGCGACATGCTGGGCGGCGCCGCCGGCGCCTACCGCGACACGGTGTTGATGAATGCCGGCGCCGGACTGGTGATTGCGGGCAAGGCGACGACACTCGGCGACGGCATCGACATCGCCGCGCAGGCGATCGACAGCGGCCGGGCGCTGCAGGTGCTCGACCGGCTGGTCGAAATTTCGAACGGGTGAACCGTGTCTGACATTTTGCGCAAGATCGAAGCCTACAAGCGCGACGAGATAGCCGCCGCCAAGGCACGCCTGCCGCTGGCCGAGATCAAGGCGCGCGCAAAAGACGCCGACGCACCGCGCGGGTTCCTCGCCGCACTCGAAGCGAAGCGCAGATCGGGCGGCTTTGCACTGATCGCCGAGATCAAGAAGGCAAGTCCGTCCAAAGGGTTGATCCGTGCCGATTTCGATCCGCCGAGTCTGGCCAAGGCCTATGAAAAAGGAGGCGCGGCCTGTCTTTCCGTGCTGACCGATGCGCCCTCCTTTCAGGGCGCACCGGAGTTTCTGACCAAGGCGCGAGCCGCCGTGACGCTGCCCGCCCTGCGCAAGGATTTCCTGTTCGACCCCTACCAGGTTCACGAGGCTCGGGCCTGGGGCGCGGACGCCATTTTGATCATCATGGCCAGCGTCGATGACGCCATGGCAAGCGAACTCGAATCGACCGCATTCGAGCTCGGCATGGATGCCCTGATCGAGGTGCACGACGAAGCCGAGACGGAGCGCGCGCTGAAACTGTCATCGCAATTGATCGGCATCAACAACCGCAACCTGCGGACATTCGAGACCAGCCTCGATACGTCGGAGCGGCTGCGGGCGATGGTGCCGGGTGGTCATTTGCTGGTCAGCGAAAGCGGCATCTTCTCGCATGACGATTGTCTTAGACTGCAAAGGACGGACATCGACGCCTTCCTGGTGGGCGAGAGCTTGATGCGCCAACGGGATGTGACCGCTGCAACACGCTCGCTGCTCACGGGCAAGGCGTCCGATGGGTCGGCCCGAAAATCGGAATCGATTTTCGGAGAGCACGATGCATAGAGTCAAAGTGATAGAACGCACTTTGTGCGTCCGAATGGACGCACGTCGTTCTATGGCGATTTGACGATGGCGGCCGGCCTCACTCATCTCGGCGCGCACGGCGAGGCCAACATGGTCGATGTCGGCGACAAGGACGAGACGACGCGCACCGCGATTGCCGAGGGTTTCGTCTCGATGCAGCCAGAGACGTTGAAGACCATCCTTGCCGGCAATGCCAAGAAAGGCGATGTGCTCGGCACCGCGCGCATCGCCGGCATCATGGCGGCGAAGAAGACGCATGAATTGATCCCGCTCTGCCACCCCCTGCTGCTGACCAAGGTTTCCGTCGACATTGAGCCTGATCATGCGCTGCCAGGCCTGAAGGTCACTGCCCTGGCGCGCGTCACCGGCAAGACCGGGGTCGAAATGGAGGCGCTGACCGCCGCGTCCGTGGCCTGCCTGACCATCTACGACATGGCAAAGGCGGTGGACCGCGCCATGGTCATCTCAGGTATCCGGCTGGTCGAAAAAACCGGCGGCAAGTCTGGCGACTACAAGGCAGGTGCCTGATGGCGCTGGTTCCGGTCGCCGAGGCGCTCGAACGCCTGCTTGATGGCGCCGTGCCGCTGGAGGGCGAAAGCGTTCCTCTCATCGAAGCTGTCGATCGTGTGCTGGCGGAACCCGTCGTGGCGCTTCGCACCCAGCCACCTTTCAACGCTTCGGCCATGGACGGTTATGCAGTGCGTGCCGCCGACGTGGCGTCGGTGCCCTCGAAACTCGCGGTGATCGGCATGGCGCCGGCCGGGCGTGGCTTTGACGGTACGATCGGCCAGGCACAGGCCGTGCGCATCTTCACCGGCGCACCGCTGCCTGATGGCGCCGACACCATCGTCATCCAGGAAAATGTCCGGGATATCGGCGGTGGCAATATCGAGGTGATCGAGCCCACCGCAGAGTGGCGTAACATCCGCCGCATCGGTCTCGATTTTTCCAAGGGCGACGTGCTGCTGGAAAAGGGGCGCGTGCTCGACCCGGCGGCACTGTCGCTGGTGGCATCGGCCAATCATCCCCGAGTGAGCGTGGTGAAACGGCCGCTGGTCGCCATCATCGCTACCGGTGACGAGCTGTTGCCGCCCGGAAGCGAACTCGGGCCTGACCAGATTATTTCGTCCAACGCTTATGGCGTCGCCGCTGCAGCACACTCGGTCGGTGCCCGCGCGCTCGATCTCGGGATCGCCGCCGACCGCAAGGACGTCATAGCCGGCATGGTCAGGAAAGCTGTCGCGGCGAGCGCCGATGTCATCGTTACGCTGGGCGGCGCCTCGGTCGGCGACCACGACCTGATCCATGACGTGCTGACCGGCGAAGGCATGACGCTCGGCTTCTGGAAGATCGCCATGCGTCCCGGCAAGCCGCTGATGTTCGGACGCCTCGGCGATATCAGATGCATCGGCCTGCCCGGCAACCCGGTGGCAAGCCTGGTCTGCTCGCAATTGTTCCTGAAGCCGCTTCTGGCAAGGCTGGGCGGTCGCGCCTACCGTCAGGACATCCGTCAGGCGCGGCTGGGCACCGCAATGCCCGCCAATGATCTGCGCCAGGATTATGTGCGGGCGGTGGTCAGGGAATACCACGGCGAACTGGTGGCAACGCCGTTCGGTATCCAGGATTCCTCGATGCTGAGGATGCTTGCCGACGCCAACGGGCTGGTCGTGCGCGCGCCTTCTGCCCCTGCATCCGCTGCCGGAGACGTTTGCAGCGTTCTGATGTTGCGCTAAAGAATTTTCCCATAAATAAGCTAATAGCAAGACAAAAATGATCTCGGCTATTCCGAGATCAAGGTCCGCGTCAACGCATGTGCCGGATCGGCAAGGCCATCGACGACGTCGTAATGATGCCGATCGGGCTCGACCACGGCACTGGTGATGGCGCCAAGCCCGGTCCAGATATTGGCCAGCAATGCATTCTGGCGCAGGAACTCGGAACGCTCCCCACCGCCAGCCCAGCAGGTGATGCGGACACCATCGATGGGCCGCAGCAGTGCCGGGCTTTCCGTCAGCGCCTCATTCTCGTCGATTTTCAGCAGCGTGTTCATGTCCGTGCGCATCAGCGGACGCAAATCATGCAAGCCTGAAATCGAAACGACATGGCGTATACGCCGCGAGACATCGGCCGCCAAAGGCGTCGATGTCGTCACCATGCGGCTGGCGAGATGTCCGCCGGCCGAATGTCCGGTCAGCATCAGTGGTCCCCCGACCATGGCCGCCGCCTTGCCGATCGCCGCCCCGATTTCGCTGACAATGCCGGCGATGCGTATATCGGGGCATTGCGTATAGGACGGCATAGCCACGGCAAAGCCGCTGCCGACCCCGCCACCGGCGAGGTGCGACCACAAGCTCTTGTCGGTCTCCATCCAATAGCCGCCATGGATAAACACCACGAGTCCCCTGGGCGCGACATCGGGAAGGAAAAGGTCGAACCGATTGCGCGGCCCGTCGCCATAGGCGATGTCGAGCCGTGCCCGGCCCTGCGCCGACATCACGTCTCGGAATGCTTGCGCGGGTTCCGCCCAGGCGGCCGGCCAACGGTCGCTGCCGGCGATATTGGCGCCGTTGGCGTAGGCATTGTCCCAGTCGGCAATGCGATGGTCGAGCATCGGCACCCTCCCCGAAGCGGCATCGTTTCAAACTAGCAATGGCCGCCGCCACGTCATGCGTCAATGCTCAAGCGAAAAACATTTTAGGCTTGAAACAAATTTCGACTGGTGCGATCCTGCGCTCTGTTCCACCATGGACGTGAGGCAGACAGGGGCAGCCGCAAGATGCTTGGGCCTTCAGCGCATACCGACACGTTCACGCGCGATCATTTGCCGCCGCCCGACCAATGGCCTGACTTCCTGCTCGGCGGCTTTGACTATCCAGAACACCTCAACGCCGGTGTCGAACTGACCGACAGGCTGGTCGAGAAGGGTCTCGGCGACCACACCGCGCTGATCGGCAACGGCCGCCGCCGCACCTACAAGGAACTGTCCGACTGGACGAACCGGCTCGCCCATGCGCTGGTCGAGAATTATGGCGTCAAGCCGGGCAACCGGGTGCTGATACGCTCCGCCAATAACCCGGCAATGGTCGCCTGCTGGCTGGCCGCCACCAAGGTCGGCGCCGTCGTCGTAAACACCATGCCGATGCTGCGCGCTGGTGAACTCACCAAGATCGTCGACAAGGCGGAAATAACGACTGCGCTCTGCGACACCAGGCTGATGGACGAGATGACCGCCTGCGCCAAGGACAGTGCGTTCCTGAAGCAGGTGATCGGCTTCGACGGCACCGCCAACCATGACGCCGAGCTCGACCGCGCCGCCCTCGACAAGCCGGTCACCTTCACCGCCGTCAGCACCGGCCGCGATGACGTCGCCCTGCTCGGCTTCACTTCGGGCACGACAGGCGTGCCGAAGGCGACGATGCATTTCCACCGCGATCTCCTGATCATCGCGGATGCCTACGCCCGTGAAGTCCTGCAGGTGACGCCGGACGACATCTTCGTCGGCTCGCCGCCGCTCGCCTTCACCTTTGGCCTTGGCGGGCTCGCCATATTCCCCCTGCGCTTCGGTGCGGCGGCGACACTGCTGGAACAGGCGACGCCGCCCAACATGGTCCACATCATCGAGACCTACAAAGCGACCATTTCCTTCACCGCGCCGACCGCCTACCGGGCCATGCTGAAGGCCATGGACGAAGGCGCCGATCTGTCATCGCTGCGTGTTGCCGTTTCCGCCGGCGAGACCTTGCCGGCGCCGGTCTTCGAAGAGTGGACACGAAAGACCGGCAAGCCGATCCTCGACGGCATCGGCGCCACCGAAATGCTGCACATCTTCATCTCCAACCGCTTTGACGACAGGAAGCCGGCTTCGACCGGCAAGCCGGTCGGCGGCTATGAGGCCCGCATCGTCGACGGCGACATGCACGAGGTGCCGCGTGGCGAGACCGGACGGCTGGCGGTGCGCGGGCCAACCGGCTGCCGCTACATGGCCGATGACAGGCAGAAGGACTATGTGCGCGACGGCTGGAACCTCACCGGCGACACCTTCACGCAGGATGAGGACGGCTTCTTCCACTTCGCCGCGCGTTCCGACGACATGATCGTCAGCGCCGGCTACAATATCGCCGGACCCGAGGTCGAGGCGGCGCTGCTGTCGCATCCCGATGTCGCCGAATGCGCTGTCATCGGCGCCGACGATGGCGAGCGCGGCCAGATCGTCGAGGCGCATGTCGTTCTGGTGCAAGGTGTCTCGCCAGACGCGATGACCGTCAAGCGCCTGCAGGACCACGTCAAGGCAACCATCGCGCCCTATAAATACCCGCGATCGGTCAAATTCATCGCCGCCCTGCCCAAGACCCAGACCGGCAAGATCCAGCGCTTCCGGCTGCGCACGGAGAAAACCAATTGAGCGAGCCCTACGATCCGGCGTCCGAAGGCGCTGAGATGTCGTTCAAGGAACGCATGTCCTACAGCGACTATCTGCAACTGCAGAAAGTGCTCGACGCGCAGGCGCCGCTGTCATCGGCGCATGACGAAATGCTGTTCATCATCCAGCACCAGACATCGGAATTATGGATGAAGCTCGCCTTGCATGAGATCGGTGCAGCGATCCGTTCGATCCGTGCCGATCGGCTCGAGCCGAGCTTCAAGATGCTGTCGCGCGTCGCCCGTATTTTCGAGCAGTTGAACAATGCCTGGGACGTGCTGCGCACGATGACGCCCAGCGAATACACCGAGTTCCGCGACTCGCTCGGCCAGTCCTCGGGTTTCCAATCCTGGCAGTATCGCGCCATCGAGTTCATGGCCGGCAACCGTAACCTCGCCATGCTCGGGCCGCACAAGCACCGGCCGGACCTCAACGCCAAGCTGGAGGCGATCCTGGCCGAGCCGTCGCTCTACGATGAAGCGCTGCTGCTTCTGGCGCGCAACGGCTTCGACATTGGGGCGGAGGCAAAGCGCACGGAGTGGCGCGAGACGCGGACGGAAAACGAAGAAGTCCTGGTCGCCTGGCAGACGGTGTACCGCGATCCGCAGCGCTACTGGATGTTCTACGAATTGGCCGAGAAGCTGGTCGACTTCGAGGACTACTTCCGCCGCTGGCGCTTCAACCACGTCACCACAGTGGAACGCATCATCGGCCTGAAGCGTGGCACCGGCGGCACATCGGGCGCCTCCTATCTCAAGAAGATGCTCGAGGTCGTCCTGTTTCCCGAACTCTGGAACGTCCGTACCCGGCTCTGAACCCTTGTTTGACGATTGTTCAGGTCACCGCCGTCTTGACCGCGAAGCGCGCATCGTTCCAGGCGCCGGTACGCAGGATATCTTCCAGTACGTCGACCGCCTGCCATACATCGGTGTAACCGACATAGAGCGGCGTGAAGCCGAAGCGGATCGTCGACGGCGCACGGAAATCGCCGATCACGCCGCGCTCGATCAGTGCCCGCATCACCTGATAGCCATTGGGGTGGAGGAATGAAACCTGGCTTCCACGCGCATTGCCGTCGCGCGGGCTTTCCAGCTCCAGGCCGTAGACGCCGCATCTGGTCTCGACGAGCTGGATGAACAGATCGGTGAGCGCGATGCTCTTCTTGCGCACCACCGCCATGTCGACATCGTCCCAAAGGTCCAGTGCCCCCTTCAGCGCCCGCATCGACAAGACAGGCTGCGTGCCGCACAGGAACCGGCGGATGCCGCTGCCGGCCGCATAACCCTGTTCGAAGGCAAAGGGTCGCGCATGGCCCCACCAACCGCTGAGCGGCTGCCGGACTTTGTCGTGATGACGCTCGGCGGCGTAGATGAAGGCTGGCGACCCCGGGCCGCCATTAAGGTATTTATACGTGCAGCCGATGGCGAAATCGGCGTTGGCGCTGTCGAGCTCGACCGGTAAAGCGCCGGCCGTATGGCAGAGGTCCCAGACGATCAGCGCACCGACCTGATGGGCCTTGCATGTCAGTGCCGCCATGTCGCGCAGCTGGCCGGATTTGTAATTGACATGGTTGACCAGGATGACCGCGACACGCTCGTCGATCAGTTCCTCAATGGTCGGCGCGTCGACGCCCTCGAGCCGCAACACGGTGCCGGGCCGCGTCGAGGCCACGCCTTCGGCCATGTAGAGATCGGTCGGAAAGCTGTCGCCCTCGGCGACGATGACCGAGCGGTCCGGCCGCATGCCGAGTGCGGCATGCAGCACTTTATAGATGTTGATCGACGTCGTATCGCAGACCACCGTCTGGCCGGCCGCCGCACCGATCAGGCGTCCCAGCTGGTCGCCAAGCGCGACCGGCATGTCGAACCAGCCGGCTGTGTTCCAGGCACGGATCAGGTCCTGCGCCCACTCCTGCATCGCTGCCTTCTGCAATTCGTCAAAGACGGCCGGCGCCGCGGCCCCGAGCGAATTGCCGTCGAGGTAGATGACGCCTTCCGGCAAGATGAAGCGGTCGCGCATGGCGCGCAGCGGGTCCGCCGCGTCCATGGCTTCGACGGCTGCGAGATCGAGCGTTGCACGCATCATTTGTGACATTCCCTGATTATTCGCGCCCTGGTTATTCACGGATAGCTTCGCGTGCCGGCGCCGGCCCGCGGCTGCGCTTGAGACTGGGCAAGGCCAGCATGGCCAGCACGAACAGGCCCGTGGCAAGCTTCAGGTCGGGCGGCGGCATGCCGGCCGCAAGGCAGAACGACACCAGCTGGTAGTAGATGATCGCGCCGGCGAAGGGCGCCAGCAGTTGCCGCCAGACCGTTTGCTTGCCGACGACGGCTTCGCCGATCATCAGCGCCGCAAGGCCGTTGATGAGGATGCCCAGCCCCATATTGACGTCGGCGAATCCCTGCGACTGCACCATCAGCGCGCCGCTTGACGCCGAAAACGCGCTCGCCAGCCCGACACCGCCTATGGTCGCGGCCCAGACATTGATGCCTTGCGCCTCGGCCATGTCAGGATTGGCGCCCACGGCGCGCACGGCCGTGCCCTTCTCGGTCCTGAAGAACATGTAGAGCAGCTTGAAGGCAATAAGCGCGAGAAGGCCAGCGACGACGATCTTGCTGGCGGGAAAACCCGGACGCGCGAACGGCACCCAGTCGAACACCGTCGGCGAGCCGAACACGGAGAGGTTGGATTTGCCCATGATGCGAAGGTTGATGCTGTAGAGCATCGTCATCATCAGGATGCCCGCAAGCAGCGTGTGGATGCGGAAGCGCAGATGGATGAAGGCGGTGCAGCAGCCCGCAGCGAAGCCGGCGACAAGAGCGGCGGCGATGCCCATCAGCGGCGATGCGCCGGCGGCAAGGAGAACGCCGCAGACGCAGCCGCCCAGCGGAAAAGCGCCTTCGCTGGTGAGATCGGGAAAATTCAGCATGCGAAACGGGATCATGATCCCGAGCACGACCAAGGCCAGGATCAGGCTCTGCGCCAGGGTGACCGGCATGATTGCGACGAAGCTGGCGAGAATGTCCTGAACAAAACCCATGGTGATCAGCTCGCCAGCAACATGCGGTCGGTTTTGACGGAGAAATGGCCGATCAGATCGATAACCGTGACCCTCGCCTTCTCCTCGCCGCTAACTTCCAGAAGGACGCGGCCCGCGTCGAGCATGATCACGCGGCTGCCATAGTCGACGGCGTGCTGCATGTTGTGGGTCACCATCATAGTCGTCAGCTTCAGCGCGCTGACGGCGCGCACCGTCGCCTGCATGACAATCTCGGCCGTGCGCGGATCAAGTGCCGCGGTATGTTCGTCGAGCAGCAGCAAGTCCGGCGATCCGCCGACTGCCATGATCAGCGACAAAGATTGCCGCTGCCCGCCCGAGAGCAGGTCGACGCGTGTGTCGAGGCGGTTTTCAAGGCCGAGGCCCAGTATCGACAGGCGTTCCCTGTAGGACGCGAGGCGGGTGGCGTTCAGCCCCTGGCGTAAGGTGCGCTTGCTGCCGCGCAAATCAGCCAGCAGCATGTTTTCAGCAACCGTCATGCTGGCGGCGGTGCCGCGCATCGGATCCTGGAATACGCGAGCCAGTCTCGAGGCGCGCTTGTGCACCGGCATACCAGTCACATCGGCGCCATTGATCAGAATCTGGCCGGAATCGAGGATCAGAGCGCCGGAAATGGCATTAAGCATGCTGCTCTTGCCGGCCCCGTTGGAGCCGATGACGATGCCGAACTCGCCTGGGGCCAGCGACAGGCTGAGGCCGTCCAGCGCAATCTTCTCGTCAGCCTGGCCCTTGTAGAATACTTTACGCGCGGATCGGATCTCGAGCATCGTTCCTCCCTGACCTCGGGGTGACAGCGCCCGCGCCGTCACCCTCACAGCGCCGATGTCAGTCGACGATGCAGCCGCAATCGGCCATTGAAGCCGGTATCTCGATGCCGAACGCAGCCATCGCCTTGCGCGAGATCAACGCCATGTGGTCCTTGTAGGCCGGGCGTGACGGCGCGATCGTCTTGGGATCCTTGCCTTTGAGGACTTCGGCCGCGATGTTGCCGGCGTTGATCCCGACCTGCGTATAATTGACCGCGAAGCTCGCCGGCACGGTGCCGTTGCGGACCGCGCTGTCATCGGCGTTGACGACCGGGATACCGGCCTGGCGCGCGGCGGCCGAGACAGCTGCGATCGCCGGCTGGATCAGATTCGAGGTCGGTCCGTAGATCACATCGGCTTTCCCGGCGAGCGAGGCGATGCGTTGCTGAATGTCATTGACGTTGTCGATGCCGACTTCCACGACCTCGAAACCGGCGGCCGGTGCCGCCGCCTTGATCTTTTCGATCAGGGCAACGTCGTTGGCTTCACCGGGATTGTAAGGCACACCAAAACGCTTGCCGTTTGGTAACAGCTTCTTGGTGAAGGCCATCACCGCGGCAACATCCTGAAGATCGGTGGCGCCAGTCATGCCTTCATCACCCGAGTCCCACGACGGCACGAGCTTGGCCGCCACCGGATCGGTGACCGCGGCAAAGACGATCGGAATGCCGGAGCCCGCGAGCGCTTTCTTGGCGATTTGGGAGACCGGCGTGGTGATGGTGTAGATCAGCTTGGGCTGCTCGGCCTGCAGCTTTGCGATCATCTGCGGCACCAGCGATGCATCGAAATTGGTATGGCTCTCCGTATAGACGACGTCCTTGCCGTCGACGAAGCCGTTGTCTGTCAGCGCCTTCTTGAAGCCGGCTATGGCGGCGTTCAATTGCGGATGCTCGCCAAAATTGGCGATGCCGATGCGGATTTGATCGGCGGCGGCACTGCCGGCGCTCACCACCAATGCGCCGGCCAAGAACAAACCCGACAGCCAAGCGGATTTCGACTTCAACATCATTTCCTCCCAGATTTGATCGACGCCGCTTCCAGCGCGGCTACTGCGGCGATCATGGTCAGTCCGCCGGCCCGTGTCAAACATTATATATAATTCTTGCCATGCCCCAACATCATATATAATTTTCTTTGCCAGACCATGGGTGGACCGCGATGCAGGATCAAACGATCTCCACAAAGACGGAGGCAGCCTATCAGCTGTTGCGGCGCGATATCCTGACGACGCGCCTCATGCCCGGGGCCCCGCTCAAGCTGAGTGCGCTGCGCGGCACCTATGGTGTTGGCTGGACGCCGTTGCGCGAAGCCTTGTCGCGGCTAGAGGCCGAACGCCTTGTCACCGCCATCAGCAATCGTGGTTTTACCGTCGCTCCGGTATCGCGGGCCGAACTGGAGGACCTGGCACGCGCCAGGATGGTGGTCGAGATACCCCTGTTCCTCGAATCGATGGAAAAAGGCGGCAAGGAGTGGGAGGATGCCGTTGTCACCGCCCACTACCGGCTCTCCCGTTGCAAGACCGCGGTCGACGATCCTTCGGATGCGGCCGTCGATAAATGGGACGAGAACCACGAAGCTTTCCATGCGGCGCTGCTGAGCGCGGCGACTTCCAATTGGCTCATGCGATTCCGCTCGACCATCGCCGATCAGCTGCGACGGCATCATCGTTTTCTCGGCCTGGCGCCGACATTGCGGGCCGCGGCTGGCCTGAAGGACGGTTATGAAGAGGCAATGGAGGCATTGTGCGAAGCGATTGCGATCGAACACCATACAGCGATCATGGAAGCTGCACTCGATCGTGACGTCGAGCGGGCCAAGGCGCTGATGACGGCGCATATCGGCTATACCCTGCACGTCTATGTCCATAGCGAAGACAGCGGCGCGACCAAATACGCCGCCCGCGCCGGCAGCTTGCAAGCGGGTTCCGGGTGACTTCAATGCTTGCGCGACGCCTATTGGCATGCGCTGGCCGGAGTGGGCCAAACGCCTGGGTCCATCGCCGCCCCTAAGCTACCAATCGTTGGCGTTTTGATTTCGTTTCGTTCCGCGAATAATGGATCCATAAATTGTACAATCCACCCGCGAAGAGCCCCCCGAAAGACTGATGCCAAGGCCCATCAGTGGATAGGCCACAGGCCATTAACCAAAACGATTTCAATGCCTGCCGATCGTGGAAAGGATCGGCCTCAGTCCGCTGTCGCGGCAAAAAACTTCAGACGCGTTAACAAATTCATTAAACTTTAAACGGTTGCGGAACACAACTGGAACGGATAGTGTTTGTTCTGGGTTTGTTTTTTCGATTCTGGTCAGACCTTTCGTTCAATGCCTTGGGGGCCGCCATGCTGACACGCAAGCAACATGAACTGCTGATGTTCATCCACGAACGGCTCAAGGAAAGCGGGATACCGCCCTCCTTCGACGAAATGAAGGAAGCGCTCGATCTTGCCTCCAAATCGGGCATCCATCGCCTGATCACGGCGCTGGAGGAACGCGGCTTTATTCGCCGGCTACCCAATCGGGCGCGCGCGCTGGAAGTGCTGCGGCTGCCGGACTCGATCGCGCCGGGCCTCAATGCGGCAAAGAAGTTCTCGCCAAGCGTCATCCAGGGCAGCCTTGGCCAAGGCAGTCTCGGCCGCCAGATCAGGCCGGCGACGGCGCCTTCCCGCCTGGCCGCGGCCGGCAACGACGATGATGCGGTTTCAGCCGTGTCCATCCCGGTCATGGGTCGTATCGCCGCCGGTGTGCCGATCGATGCTATCCAGCATCAGACGCATTCGATTTCGGTGCCGCCGGACATGATCATGGGCGGCGAGCACTATGCGCTGGAAGTCAAGGGCGACTCGATGATCGAGGCCGGTATCTTCGACGGCGACACGGTCATCATCCGCAATGCCGATACAGCAAGTCCGGGCGAAATCATCGTGGCGCTGGTCGACGAGGAGGAAGCAACGCTGAAGCGGTTCCGTCGCAAGGGCGCCTCGATCGCGCTCGAAGCCGCCAATCCAGCCTACGAAACACGCATCTTCGGACCGGATCGGGTCAAGGTGCAGGGCAAGCTCGTCGGGCTGATCAGGCGCTACTGAACTGGCTTGCCATCGGGCTTGTCGGCCTTTTTATAGGGGGCCAGCCCCCTCGCCTCGCGTGAGAATTTTCGCTGCTCGTGCCAAGGCCGGTATGGTCCGTCGACGGCGAATTCGATCTCAGCCGGCGTCGTGGCCGATTGGGGATCGAAGAAAACGGCGGCACTCCCCTTGCGGGCGAGCTGGCGTTTGGTGACGACGAGAACCAGCGGATTATGACAGGTGTCATAGGCGGTCGCGTCATTGACGACGATCAGGTCGGCGAAGGCGCAGGCCTTCCAGGTGTTCTTGCGATCCTCGACATAGGCGATGATCGCGCCGGAAGGGTGCCTGGCAAGGCACAGGCCTTCGCGGCAATAGAACGGCGATCCCAGCGGCAGGTCGGTGGGAGTGGCAAGATCGAATTGCCCGTCCGTCTCCTCGAACATTTCCGGTAGGACGATTGTTTCGGAGATCAGAGCGCGTTTCCAATTGTCGGCTGCGAATTCGTTCGGACGTTCCCGGTTGACGGCCAGTTCGCCATTGCCGATCGACAGAGCCACCAGCCGCGCATCTTCCGAGATCAGCACATCGGGCGCGCGCGTGTGCGACACAGTCAACAGACCGGCAAGCGCGAATGGCACCGCCGTGAGCCGGAGCCACGTCGTCGCCATCGTCGCGATGACCAACGCGACGGTGACCAGCAGCACGGATTGCTGCGAAATCAGCCCGACTCCATCGACCGGAGAGCGCTCCGATATCCACGCCGATATGGCGATCATCGCTGTCAGGCCCTTGCCCATGAGGTAGAGAGCCGGCCAATCCAACCCGAACGGCATCAGCAACGCGCTAGCGACGGCCAGGAACATCACGATCGACACGATCGGCATGACGGCCAGATTGGCGAACAGGCTGAGCGGCGACACCCGCTGGAAATGCCAGATGGCAAACAGTGCCGTCGCGCTGCCGGCGATGATGGACGTCATGGCCAATCCACCTGTCGCCAAGAGGAATTTTCGCGTCAGAAACCCGGGTAGGGATCGCTTTGGCGGCGGAGGCCTCGTCTTTCCCGCATGGTGGTCGGCCCAGCCGGCATAGGCGCCAACCAAGGCTGCGGTTGCCGCGAACGACATCTGGAAACTCGGGCCGACGACCTCGTGCGGCGAAACCAGGATAACGGCGATCGCCGAGATCGCCAGATTGCGCATGGTCAGCGCCGCGCGATCGAACAAGACGGCGATCAGCATCACCGCCAGCATGATGAAGCTGCGTTCGGCCGCGACGACGACGCCCGAAATGACGAGATAGGCGGCGATCGAAAACAGTGCGGCGGCGGCGGCGTATTTCTTCACCGGCCGGCGCGCGGAAAACCCTGGAAACAGCGCGAAGGCGCCGCGCAGCAGACCCATGATGGTGCCGGCCACCAGCGCCATATGCAGACCTGAAATCGAGATGATGTGATAGATGCCGGTGCGCCGCATCGCTTCGTTGATTTCATCGGGAATGCCGGCCCGCACGCCGACGATCAGCGCCGCCGCGATCTCGCCTTCGGCGCCGCCAATGCTGCCCCTGATGTGGTCGGCGATGGCTTCGCGGGCATTTTCGATGCCTGAAAACACGCGTGCCGGCAGCGGCATCTCACCGGCTTCGGCGGAGACGACCGTTGGATTGCCGAGAAAGAAGCCGCTGCCGCCGATGCCGGCGAAATAGCTGTCGAAGGAGAAGTCGTAGCTGTCCGGCCGCACCGGGCCGGTCGGCGGCAGCAGTTTGGCATAGCCTGTGACATGCGAGCCGGCGGTCATTTCGGGCGGTATCTTGCGTGCCGAAAGCCGGACCCTTTCAGGCGCGTAGCGCAGTTTCGGCCGGGCGGTCGAAATCACGTCCATGGTCAGCCGGATGCGGCCGCTCTCCATCTCCTCGAGCGAGATCACGCGACCGGTCAGTTGCGTCGAGATTTCCGAGCCCAGCATCCGGGTTCCGGCTCGCCATGTTTCGACCTTCGCCGCAAGCAGGCCAAGCACACACAACAGCAGTGCCATGAAACACAGATGGGTTTTCGGCCAGGAGCGCGAGACGAATGCACATACCGCCGCCAGAACCACGACCGCGACAGGCTTTGCAAAATCGGGCTCGGACGCCAGCGAAAAGTAGCAGATCGCCCCAACGGCCAGGCAGACCGGCACCAGCAGGAAGGCGACGCCCCGGTCGAGTTCCAGCTCCGCCGCCTTGGCCACGCCGTGACGCAGGCGAGGAAAGGATATCGGGCCGATTTGCCGGCGCACGCGCACAATTCTGCGTGCGGCAGGAGATGGAGTTGGCGCTGGGCTATCCGCCTGCAGCGGCTGGGTTGCGGGCGCAGCCACGAGCGGCGATGGCAGCGGGATCGCAGGAGGCGTCGCAAACAGGGATCGCTCGCTGACGCCGACAATGGCGCCCTCGCCCCGATCCGAGCCCCGGCCTTGTCCAGTCATCGGGTCTGCCCCTTGCGCCCTCGACACCCTATGCTACATGAACGCGCGACGCGCGAAAGTCCGCGCGCTCCGCACTCAGCTTCAGACGTTCTCCGAGAGTTCCATGCCCGACAAGGTCATCACCCGTTTTGCTCCCTCGCCGACCGGCTATCTGCATATCGGCGGCGCGCGCACGGCGCTGTTCAACTGGCTCTATGCCAAGCACACCGGCGGCACGATGCTGCTGCGCATCGAGGACACCGATCGCGAGCGTTCGACCGATGCAGCCACATCGGCCATTCTGGACGGCCTGACCTGGCTCGGCCTGTCATGGGACGGTGACGCGGTGTCCCAATTCGAGCGCGCGCCGCGCCACCGGGAGGTGGCCGAGGAGCTGGTGCGCCTGGGCAAGGCCTATTACAGCTACGAGACTTCAGCCGAGCTCGAGGCAATGCGCGAGGCAGCACGCGCCAAGGGCCTGCCACCACGCTACAACGGCCACTGGCGTGACCGCGCCCCGTCGGAGGCACCCGCCGGCGTCAAGGGTGCCATCCGCATCAAGGCACCGACCGAGGGCGAGACGGTGGTGCAGGACCGGGTCCAGGGCGAGGTGCGTTTCCCCAACAAGGATCTCGACGATTTCATCATCCTGCGTTCGGACGGCAACCCGACCTATATGCATGCCGTCGTCGTCGATGACCACGACATGGGCATCACCCATATCATCCGTGGCGACGATCACCTGACCAATGCCGCACGCCAGACCGTGATCTACAACGCCATGGGCTGGGACGTGCCGTCGATGTCGCACATTCCGCTGATCCATGGCGCCGACGGCGCCAAGCTGTCGAAACGCCATGGCGCGCTGGGCGTCGAGGCCTACCGCGCCATGGGCTATCTGCCCGAGGCGCTGCTGAACTACCTGGCGCGCCTGGGCTGGAGCCATGGCGACGACGAGATCATGTCGATCAAGGACATGATCTCCTGGTTCGATATCGGCGACGTCAACAAGGGCGCGGCGCGCTTCGACTTCGCCAAGCTCGAGGCGCTGAACGGCGTCCATATGCGCCGCATGGCCGACACCGAATTGTTCGACATTTTCATCGCCACCTTGCCCTATCTGGAGGGTGGCCCGGCGATGGCGGCGCGCCTCGACGAGAAGAACAAGGCGCAGTTGCTGGCAGCACTTCCGGGCCTGAAGGAGCGCGCCAAGACGCTGGTCGAGCTCGTCGACGGCGCCGGCTTCCTGTTTGCCGCGCGGCCGCTGCCGATCGACGACAAGGCGGCACTCGTACTCAATGACGATGCCCGCAAGATCCTGCGCGGCGCTCACGAAGCTTTGAACGCGCTGTCCGGCGACTGGACAGCCGCCACGGCCGAGGCCGCGATCCGTGACTATGCGCTGGCTGGCGGCCATAAGCTCGGCGCCGTGGCCCAGCCGCTGCGGGCTGCCTTGACCGGCAAGAGCACGTCACCAGGCGTTTTCGATGTGCTGGCCGTGCTGGGGCGTGAGGAAAGCCTGGCGCGCATAGCGGATCAAATCGATTAGCAGCAAACTGGCCTAAGAAGATTGGCATTGAAAGGCGCGTTTCGCAGTGCAACATTAGGCTTGGCCCAATCTGGCACGCAACTCCTAGAATGCGGTGGCGAATACGCGCATTGCGGTGATTTCGACGTGTCGCTCTGCGGAATTTGCCTTTGCCGGCATGAGGAAACAAGAAGGAGTTTGCAATGACCGAAGCTGCGACAAAACTGGATGTGGGCGGCCAGGAGGCCACTGCAACGCTGCAATTCGCCGGCAAGACTCACGAATTCAAGGTGCGAAGCGGCTCGGTCGGACCTGACGTCATCGACATCGCCTCGCTCTACAGCACCACCGGCGCCTTCACCTATGACCCCGGCTTCACCTCTACGGCAAGCTGCGAGTCGGAGATCACCTTCATCGATGGTGATGCCGGCATTCTCCTGCATCGGGGCTACCCGATCGACCAGTTGGCCGAACACGGCGACTTCCTCGAGGTCTGTTACCTCCTGCTCTACGGCGAACTGCCGACCAAGGCGCAGAAGGACGATTTCGATTATCGCGTGACGCGCCACACCATGGTGCACGAGCAGATGTCGCGCTTCTTCACCGGCTTCCGCCGCGACGCGCACCCGATGGCGGTGATGTGCGGCGTGGTTGGCGCGCTGTCGGCCTTCTATCACGACTCGACCGACATCTCCGACCCATACCAGCGCATGGTTGCGTCCATGCGCCTGATCGCCAAAATGCCGACGATCGCGGCCATGGCCTACAAGTACCACATCGGCCAGCCCTTTATTTATCCGAAGAACGAGCTGAATTTCGCCGCCAACTTCCTGCACATGTGCTTTGCCGTGCCGTGCGAGGAATACAAGATCAATCCGGTGCTGGCGCGCGCCATGGAGCGCATCTTCATCCTGCACGCCGATCATGAGCAGAACGCTTCAACCTCGACCGTTCGTCTCGCCGGCTCTTCGGGCGCCAACCCCTTCGCCTGCATTGCCGCCGGCATCGCTTGCCTATGGGGCCCGGCCCATGGCGGCGCCAATGAAGCGGCGCTCAACATGCTGGGCGAGATCGGCCATGTCGATCACATCCCGGAATTCATCGCCCGCGCCAAGGACAAGAACGATCCGTTCCGGCTGATGGGCTTTGGCCATCGCGTCTACAAGAACTACGATCCGCGTGCCAAGATCATGCAGAAGACGGCGCATGAGGTTTTGGGCGAACTCGGCATCAAGGACGATCCGCTGCTCGACATCGCGATGGAACTGGAAAAGATCGCGCTGACCGATCCCTATTTCATCGAGAAGAAGCTCTACCCGAACGTCGACTTCTACTCCGGCATTACGCTGAAGGCGCTGGGCTTCCCCACCACCATGTTCACCGTGCTGTTCGCGGTCGCCCGCACGGTCGGCTGGATCGCGCAGTGGAAGGAAATGATCGAGGATCCGCGCCAGAAGATCGGCCGCCCGCGCCAGCTCTACACCGGCGCGCCGGAGCGCGACTACGTGCCGATCGCCAAGCGCTGAGCGGTGCCGGGCTGATGACCGAAAAAGGCGTCCGTCAGGGCGCCTTTTTCATATGACGCAGGACCACGCCCGCGGCGATCTCACCGGACGGCTTGTCCGTTGCCATGCGCCCTGAAATCTCGGCAAACCCGTCTTTCTGCCAGGCGCGCATACCACTGTCGGCCAACAGCGCTTCAAGCTGGCGCGCAAGATTGTTCGGTTTGACGTACTCGTTATAGAATTCCGGGATCAACGCGCGATCCGAGATCAGGTTGGGAAGCAGCGCCGACCAGACGGAAACGAGATACGGCGCGACGACGCGTGCAACCGGGTCGAGCCGATAGCAAGAGATCATCGGCACCCCGGACAACGCCAGTTCCAGGGACACCGTGCCGGACGCGATCAACGCGGCGTCGGCCTTGCCGAAGGCCTGCCATTTGCGCTCGGGCTCAAGGATAATCTCGGGTTTCTCGTCCCAGCGCGTGACCGCGGACCGCACGGTATCCGCGACATGTGGCACCGTCGGCAGCATCAGCCGGAGCCGATGCCCGCGGGCCCGCAACATCGACACGGTCTCGCCGAACGGCTCGAGCAGCCGCCGCACCTCGCCGCGCCGCGAGCCGGGCAGGACGAGCAGCGTCTTCACGCGGTCTGGTGATAGATCACGCGGCTGGCCTTGAGCCTTTGCCGCCGAGAGCACACCCGCGTCGTGGGTCAGACGGTGCCCGACATAGGTGCCGGGCGGACCACCCAGCCGATCGAGCTCCTTCACCTCAAACGGCAGGATGCACAGAATGTGGTCGACATAGGGCTTCATTGCCACCGCCCTGCCCGGCCGCCATGCCCAGACGCTCGGGCAGACATAGTGGACGATCGGGATCGACGGGTTGGCCGCGCGCACTTTTTTGGCGACGCGCAGCGAAAAATCGGGACTGTCGATGGTGACGAGGCAATCGGGCTTGGCGTCCGCAACCATACCCGCCAGCTGGCCGATCCGCCGGATCAGGCGCGGCAGGTCACGCAAGACGGCGCTGAACCCCATCAGCGCGACCTCGCCGGCGTCGAACGGCGAAACCAGCCCAAGCGCCTGCAGGTGGCGGCCGCCGAGTCCAACGAGCTGCACCTCGCGCCCTGTCATCTGGCGGAGCGACCGGACGATGTCGGCGCCAAGGAGGTCGCCTGACTCCTCGCCCGCGACGATCGCGATCTTCAGCGCCCTGTCAGCCATGTCCGGACTCCGCTGCGGCAAGGCCGACGATGAACAGCCCAAGCTCATTGGCACGCGAGAGAGTTGCGGGGCCTTCGAGGATCAGGGAGCGTCCCGCTTCGACGGCAATGCCGGCAAGGCCGGCCCCATGCGCTGCTTCTACCGTCTGTGGTCCCATGGAAGGAAGATCCGCCCGCAACTCCTGGCCAGGCTTGGCGCATTTGACCAGAACGCCGCGCGTCTTGCCGGCGATACGGCCGTGGCCGCGCAGCAGCCTGGCGCGGTCCAGCAATCCGGCCGTGCCCTCGATGCCTTCAAGCGCAATGGTCCGGCCGCCGACCGCGATCGCCGCCTGGCCGATATCCAGCGCCCCAATGGCCTTTGCCGCCGCAAAACCCGCCTCAATGTCGCGCCAGTCCGATTTCAGAGGCTTAGCCCTGGTCAACACCCCTTCGGCGGCGACAAGGTTCGGCACGATCTCGTGGGCACCCACGACCTTAATCCCCCTGGCCTCGAGCCCGCGCGCCACCACCTTGAGCAGCCCGTCATCGCCACGCGCCAACGCCATGACAACAAGGGGCACCACGGCGAGCAGGCTAAGGCTTGGTCGCAGATGTGCCAGCCTTGGCCTGCGCTTTATCTCGCCGGCAAGTACCAGATGGGTAATCCGGTTGCGCTTGAGCAGCGGAACGAGCGATCCTATCGCCTCCAGGGCAAGGGTATCATGCTCGTACCGGCACAACTCCGCCAAGCGGTCAGCCTCACCGTCCATGAGCACGATGAAGGGCGCATGACCCTGTTCGGCCAAACCGGCAGCGACTTCGACCGGAAGGCTGCCGCCGCCGGCGATGATGCCGACCCTGGCACCAGGCGGGAGATCAACACCAGCCGCGGCTGTCTCAGCCTTCGTCATCGGAATCGTCGCCATCGCCGCCCTTGAGCGATGGCACCGCATAGTGCCGCTTGCCGCGACTGGTGATGAAGTCGATGATCTTCATTGCGGTCGGCGACGAGGCGAACTCCGCCTTGGCGAACTCGATGTTCTCGCCGACAGTGCGGGAGCGGTCGAAGATCGTCTTGTAGGCCTTGCGCAGCAAATAGATTTCGGAACGCGGCAGACCGGCGCGCTTGAGGCCGATGATGTTCAAGCCGCGCAAGCTGGCGCGGTTACCGACCGCGATGGCGTAGGGAATGACATCACCAACAAAAGCCGAGCATCCGCCAAGAAAGGCGTTGTCGCCTACACGCACGAATTGATGAACGGCGCTAAGGCCGCCGATATAGACATTGTTGCCGATCTCGCAGTGGCCGCCCAATGTCGCCCCATTGGCGAAGGTGGCGTTGTTGCCGACGGCGCAATCATGGGCGATATGGGCGTAGGCGAGGAAATTGCCATTGTCGCCCACCGTCGTTTCGCCGCGGCTGGTGTCGGTGCCGACATGCATGGTCACGCCTTCGCGGATGGTGCAGTTGGCGCCGATGACGAGTGTGGTGCGGCCGCCCTTGTGCTTGGTGTTCTGCGGCGGTCCGCCCAGGATCGCCATTGGATAGACCTTGGTCGACGCTCCGACAGTGGTCGCGCCCATGACCGAGACATGGCTAACCAGTTCGACACCGTCACCGATCACAGCATCGGCGCTGACATGGCAGAACGGCCCAATGCGCACACCGTGGCCGATTTGGGCGCCTTCTTCCACGACGGAGGAAGGATGGATTGACGTGTTGATTTTCATAGGCACTCGATCGTCAGTCGCCGGTGACCATCATGGCTGAAATCTCGGCCTCGGCCGCCTTGGTACCTTCGACCAGGGCTTCGCAGGCGAATTTGAGCAGATTGCCGCGCTTCTTGATTTTCTTGACGTGGATCTTCAACTGGTCGCCGGGAACGACCGGTTTGCGGAATTTGGCGTTGTCGATGGTCAGGAAATAGACCAGCGACGGCTTCGACGCCCCGAGGCTGCGGATACAAATGGCGCCCGCCGTCTGCGCCATGGCCTCGACGATCAGCACACCCGGCATCACCGGCTGCTCCGGGAAATGACCCTGAAAATGCGGCTCGTTTATGGTCACGTTCTTGATGCCGATGGCGGAGTCGTCGCCATCGATGTCGACGATGCGATCGATCATGAGGAAGGGGTAACGGTGCGGCAGGAGCTTCATAAGCCCCAATATGTCGACCGCTTCCAGCGTTGTCGCCGCCACCATGTCAGCCATTGTCCTTGCCCTGCTTGCGTGCCCTGGCCATCGTGCGCAACATGGCTATCTCTCGCATGGCTTCCGCCATCGGCTGCGCCGGATAGCCACCCCATATCTCGCCGGCGGGAACATTGCTCATAAATCCACTTCTGGCGGCAAGCTTGGCACCTGTACCAATCGTCAGATGATCCGCAAGCCCGACGCCGCCGCCCATGGTGACATTGTCCCCCACCACCACGGAACCGGAAATACCCGAAAGCCCGGCTACTATGCAATTGCGACCGATGCGGACGTTATGGGCGATCTGCACGAGATTGTCGATCTTAGTGCCTTGCCCGATGATCGTATCGGACATGGCGCCGCGATCGACGGTGGAATTGGAGCCGATCTCGACATCGTCCTGGATGATGACCCGTCCGATCTGTGGAACACGTTCGGGACCCTTGGCGCCGCCGACAAAGCCAAAACCGTCCTGTCCAATCCTGGCGCCACCATGGATGATGACCCGATTGCCGATCAATGCGTACTGGATACTGGCACCCGGGCCGACATAGCCGTCACGGCCAATCTGGCAGGACTGTCCGATGACGGCGTTTGGCGCAATGACGGTGCCGCTGCCGATCGAGACGCCTGGCCCGATGACCACGCCGGCTTCGATGACAGCGCCGGCTTCGACATGCGCTGTCGGATCGACGTGGGCATGGGGCGAAACACCGGTTTCACCGGTCATCGGCCCCGGCGTAGCGGCCGTGGGGAACAGCAGCCGACCGACCAGGGCGAATGCCTGTTGCGGCCGCGGATGGATCAGGACGGCGACGGTAGCCGGCGCCTTGTTTGCGAATTCCGCCGGACACAGGACCGCTGCCGCCCGCAGCGACGGCATCAGCGACGAATTGCGCCTGCCGTCGACGAAAACGAGCGCGTTGGCCCCGCCTTCATTGGCTGGCGCCAACGCTTCGATCGAAACGTCGGATTGGCCGGAATCGACAAGCACCGAGCCAGTCAGATTCGCGACTTCGGCCGCCGTATACCGGCGTGATGGCGCGAAGAACACCGGATCGGTCATTCCAGAAGCTATATCCAGCTAGGTCGGAACATTTCTCCCGGATCCAAAACCCGGGAGCATCGTTGGCCGCCGATCAGAAGCGGGTCGATATGCCGAAGTTGAATTCCTGCACGTCGTCTTTGGCTTCCTTCTTGACCGGGATCGCATAGTCGATACGGATCGGCCCGAACGGCGAGGCCCACATCAGGCCGACACCGACCGAGGCGCGTATCTGCAAACCGGTCGAGTCCTGATCGACCAGTGACTGATCGGCAATCTTGTTGCCGTAGAGCGTCGCCGCATCCGCGAACACCGCGCCACGCAAGCCGAAGCTCTCGGGAACAACCGGGAGCGGGAATTGCGCCTCTGCCGAAGCGTTGAAATAGGTCGTGCCGCCCAGATGATCGCCGCTGGTACCGGTAGCGACCGGGCCGATGCCACCATAGGCAAAGCCGCGGATCATGCGATCGGTGCTCTGGAAGTGGTCGAAGATGCGCAGATCGCCGTCGCTGCCGTAACCCTCGACGTGACCCGCGCCACCCGAAAGGAGGCCGACAAGGTCAAGCTGCTCGGACAGCGTCTGATAGATGCTGCCGCGTCCCGTGATCTTCACGAACTTGGCATCGCCTCCGAGGCCAGCAACCTCCACGGTCGTGTTGGCATAGATACCCTCATGGGGGTTCTTCATGTCGTCGATAGTATTGTAGACCAGCCCAAGGCTGACCGAGGACTTGATCCACGGGCTCTCCTCAATGCCATCCAGAACGGCCTGGGAGATGTTGCAGTTGCCTTGCGGAACCGCATCGGTGGGATCGCAACTGTCGTCGACCTTATATTTCTCTTGCGAGATGTTGTACGCCAACTGGGTCGTGATGCTGTTGGTGATCGGCAACCCGAAGCGGATCGTCGCCCCGGTGGTGTCGCTGTCGTAATTGTTGTTGTATTCCCGCGTCGACTTGAAAATGTCGAAGCCGGCGGCTATACGCCGCCCGAGGAAATACGGCTCCGTAAAGGACAGGCTGTAGTCGCGCGAGTTCTTACCGCCACCCGCCGACACTTTGATAAACTGGCCGCGGCCGAGGAAGTTGCGCTCTGTGATCGATCCCTCAACGGACGGTCCAGCAGAATCGCCGCCGGTCGAATAGCCGGCGCCAACCGAAAATTCACCTGTCGACTTCTCGACCACGTCGACCACCAGCACGACCTGGTCAGGGGCCGAGCCAGGCACGGTCGAGATTTCGACTTTGTCAAAATAATTGAGGTCTTCCAGACGCTTCTTCGCGCGCTGGATGAGCACCTGGTTGAACGCGTCGCCTTCGCTGACGTCGAATTCGCGGCGAATGACATAGTCACGCGTCCGATCGTTGCCGCGGATCTCGATGCGCTCGACATAGGCCTTGGTGCCCTGGTCGACCGTGTAGACCACCGAAATCGTATGGTTCTCGAAGTTGCGATCGCCACGCGGCGTCACCTGCGCGAATGCATAGCCGGAACCGGCCACCTTCTCGGTCAAGGCAATGATCGAGTCTTCGACATTCTTGGCGTTGTAGACATCGCCCTTGTGTGTTTCCACTACCGATTCCAGCGACTTGGAGTCCACTTCCGGGATCGTGCTTTCGACGCTGATGTCGCCGAAAGTATAGCGCTCGCCTTCCTGGACGGTGATGGTGACCGTGTATTTGTTGGTCGCATTGTCGAGCTCGCCGACAGCGGACACGACCTGGAAATCAGCATAGCCGTGATTATAGTAGAAGCGGCGCAGCAGTTCCTGGTCGGCGCGCAGCTTGTCTTCATCATAGACGTCGTCGCGCAGGATGAACGAGACCCAGGATGAGCGCTTGGTGTTGATCACGTCCGACAGGCGGCGGCTGGAATAGGCGCTGTTGCCGACGAAATTGATTGCCGCGATCTGAGTGCGATCGCCTTCGGTGACGTGGAACACCACATTCACGCGGTTGTCGCCGAGCTCCATGATCTGCGCGGTCACGCCGGCATCGTCACGGCCGATGCGCCTGTAAGCGGCCTTGACCGCCTCGACGTCCGAATCGAGCGTAGCCTGGGAGAACGTGCCGCGCGGCTTCAGCTGAACCGCTGCCTGAAGCGCGTTGTCCTTGAGCTTCTTGTTGCCCTGGAACAGCACCTGGTTGACGACCTTGTATTCCGAAACCTTGACGACCAGGGTCGAGCCGACCTGGTTGATCTGGACATCCGAGAACAGGCCGGTGCCGAACAGCGCCTTGACCGCGCTATCGACATCGGAGCTGGAGAAGGCCTTGCCGGGCTTGATGGTGATGTAGTTGCGGATGGTATCGGCGTCGACACGCTGGTTGCCGCTCACCTCCACCCTGCTTACGACAGCGGCTTCGGCCGCCGATGTGGCAACGAACTGCACTGCGAGCGCACCGGGTACGACCAGAGCGGCGGACAGTGCCGCCGCTGACGCGGCGTTTAGAAACTTGGATGCTGCCTTCATCGGGCTTAATAACCTTTTCTCGTAGTCCCCACGGCGAGAAAACCGGACGTGCGGTCATTTCCCCTACCGTATTAACCGGATTTTCCCTACACGCAAGGCTTCTGGTTAATTTGTATTTACTTAACCCTGTTGCGTGGCTTTCGCGTCACTCATATCCCCGTGCATGGTAAACGGCGTCTCAACATCGACCATGCCCAGGCCGAATTCCTTCATGATTTCAGCACCCAAAGAGATCGTTCCAGAACACGAACGCCATGAAGCACAGCACCAGAAGCAGACCGGCCCGATAGGCCATTTCCATCATCCGTTCCGACACCGGCCGGCGGATGACGGCCTCCACCCCGTAGAACAACAGATGGCCGCCGTCGAGGGGGGGAATCGGCAAAAGGTTTAGAATGCCTATCCCGACGGAGAGCAGCGCGACAAGCTGCACCAGCCACTCGAAACCGAGTTTGGCAGCCTTGCCGGCCATGCCTGCGATCTTGACCGGACCACCCAGCTGGCACTTGTCCTCGCGCCCCACGACGAAGCGCTGCAGAAACTGGCCCGTGCGCTCGATGACATGGCCCGTTTCCTCAACGGCCGCCGCAACGGCTCCCACCGGGGTGTATGTGATGAGACGAGGCTGGCCGAGTTCCTTGTTGTTGACGACGCCGATCACCGCAACCTTGATCTTGTTGCCGAGCGCGTCCTCTTGTTCCATCAGGTGCGGCGTCGCGGTCACCGTGACCTCCTTGCCGCCGCGCAGCATGACGAAGGTGATGGTGTCGCCGGCCCGGCCCGAGACCAGCCGCTGCACGTCTCCGAAGGTTTCGACCTTGCTGCCGTCGACACTAACGAATCTGTCGCCAGGCAAAATGCCAGCTTTGGCCGCGGGACTGTCGGCGGTAACCTCCGCGACCATGGGCTCCGCGACATAACGCCCATAGGAGGCAAACAGCACGGAAAAGACGACGATCGTCAGCAGGAAGTTGAACAGCGGCCCGGCCACCACCGTTGCCGCGCGCTTCCAGATCGCCTGGGTATGGAAGGCAACCTTGCGTTCCTGGTCGGTCAGCGTTTCGAGCTCGTCCGATGTCGGCTTGCTGGAGGTGGCGCTCATGTCGCCGACAAACTTGACATAACCGCCAAGCGGTATGGCGCAAAGCTTCCAGCGCGTGCCGTGCCTGTCGTTGAAGCCTATGAGCTCCGGACCGAAGCCGATCGAGAAGGCCCTGACCCCGATGCCGCACCAGCGGCCGACGAGGTAGTGGCCCATCTCGTGAACGAACACCACCACGGTCAGTACGAAGAGAAACGGCACGAGCGTGCCGAGAAAGAGGCCTTCCGTGCTGAAAATCGCGTGAAGAATCTCGTTCAACTCAAGCCCTCAAGTTCTTCCGCGGTCGCTGCGTGACTGTGACATCAATACAGGCGAATCCAAGGCACGTCCGCGCCAGATCGTGGAATGACACATTCAAATGGCAAACAGCCCCTGCGCCGGATGGTCGGCGCCCGCCGAAATCCAACCGATGACGTATAGGGCAAGAGCGGCCGCGACAAGCCCGTCGACACGATCCATGATGCCGCCATGGCCAGGAATGAGCACGCCCGAATCCTTGCGGCCGTGCCGCCGTTTGACCCAGGATTCGAACAGGTCGCCAGCCTGGGCGACGACGGACAGCACCAGCGCCACAAGGCCGAGCAACGCCAGGTTGTCGGCGCCGGCAATGGCTGCCAGCAAAAGTCCCGCGACGACGCCACCGACTGCCCCGCCGAACGCGCCGCTGCGCGTCTTGCCTGGCGAAATCGACGGCGCCAGTTTGGGCCCGCCGACGGCGCGCCCGACGAAATACGCGAAGATGTCGGTCGCCCAGACGACCGCGAACAGAAACAGGATGGCGACGAAGCCCGAATGGTCGCCGTCGCGCAGCAGGGCAAGCGACAGACCCGACACGCAGGCATAGGCAAGGCCGCCAGCGTCCCACTGGTCGATCCTGCGAATTCCCGCGGTGGTCGCCGTTATCGCAACCAGAATCACCACGAGCGGCAACAGCCACAATGCGGACAGGCCGGCAATCAAAGCACCGACGAAAATGACCATCAGCGCTTCCGGCAGGAAGCCAAGCCCGTCGGCCGCGGCGGGCCGCGACATGCGTGTCCATTCATAAAAGATCATTGCCGCCATGACGGTGCACAGCAGCCGGAAAGGCAGGCCGCCAAGCCAGGTCAGGCCAAGGGCGGCAATAGCGAGCACGACCGCCGAAATCACACGTAGCTGAAGGTTGCTCATCCCGCGGCCGGTCGCGACGCGACGTCTTGCGGGTCCAGTCCGCCGAAGCGGCGCTCGCGGCCGGCATATTCGCGTAGAGCCTCGGCGAGGTGCTCGCGATTGAAGTCCGGCCAGTAGCACGGCAGGAAGACGAGCTCGCTGTAGGCGGCCTGCCACAAGAGGAAGTTGGACAGGCGAAGCTCGCCGCTGGTGCGGATGACCAGCTCCGGATCGGGAATGCCTTGTGTGTCGAGAGAGCCGGCAAAGCTTTCGGCGGTGATCGCCTCGCTGTCGATTTCACCGCGCGCCACCGCCTCGGCGAGCTTGCGCGCCGTGCGCACGATCTCGTCGCGCCCGCCATAATTGAAGGCGATCACCAGCGTCAGCGAGGTGTTGTGGATCGTCAGCGATTCGGCTTCCTCGAGCAGCCCCCTGATGTCCGCCTGCAGCCCTGCCCGGTCGCCGATGATCCTGACCCGCACGCCGCTCTGGTGCAGCTCGGCAAGGTCGCGACGGATGAACAGCTTCAACAATCCCATAAGGTCGCTGACCTCGGACTTCGGCCGTGACCAGTTCTCCGACGAGAAAGCATAGACGGTCAGGAAGGAGATACCGAGACCGGGGGCGGCACGCACAGCCTTGCGCAGCGCCTCGACGCCGGCGCGATGACCCGCGAGCCTCGGCATACCGCGCGCCTTGGCCCAGCGTCCATTTCCATCCATGATGATCGCGACATGCGCGGGCGTTGTCATGATCTCGCTTTCGGATCAGCCAAGGGCCAACCCTAAACCTGCATGATTTCAGCTTCCTTGTCGGAAAGCAGATGATCGATGGTGCTGATGGTCTCGTCGGTAAGCTTCTGGACCTGGTCGGAACGCTTGCGCTGATCGTCCTCGCTGATGTCGCCGTCCTTCTCCGCCTTCTTCAGGAAATCCATGCCATCGCGGCGCACATGGCGCGCGGCGACCCGCGCGTTCTCGGCATAGCCGTGCGAAATCTTGACCAGTTCCTTGCGGCGCTGTTCGTTGAGCTCCGGCAGCGGAATCCTCAGATTGGTGCCGTCGACGATCGGGTTGAAGCCCAGATTGGATTCCCGGATCGCGCGGTCGACCGCGCCGACCATCGACTTGTCCCAGACCGAGACCGAGATCATGCGCGGCTCAGGCACGGTGACGTTGGCCACCTGATTGATCGGCATGGTGGTGCCATAGGCTTGCACCTGGATCGCGTCGAGCAGGTTGCTGGAGGCGCGACCGGTCCGCAGCGAGGCCAGATCATGCTTGAACGCCGCGATTGCCCCATCCATGCGCCGCTTGAGATCGTCGTACTCACCACTCATTCTAGTCTCCTCGACCCGTCTGCCGCGGGTTCACTGCTTCGGGCAAAGGCCCCGTGTTGGAGCCTGATTTCGAAACCCGGTTTCCCGGGATCGGGCCCGGATCACTCGTCCGCGACGACCGTACAGCGGCCGCCGCCCCTCAGAATATCGCCGAAACCACCTTTTTCGTGGATCGAATAGACGATTATCGGAATGTTGTTTTCGCGCGCAAGTGCAATCGCAGCCGTATCCATGATCGAAAGGCCGCGATTTATGACTTCGGCATGGCTGATGCGCTCGAAACGTGTCGCGCTTGGATCCTTTTTCGGGTCGGCCGAATAGACGCCGTCGACCTGCGTGCCCTTGAACAACGCGTCGGCGCCAATTTCGGCGGCACGGAGCGCTGCGGCCGAATCGGTGGTGAAGAACGGATTGCCGGTGCCGCCGGCGAAGATCACCACCTTGCCCTGGTTCATGTAGGCGGTCGCCTGGCGCTGCGAAAAGCTCTCGCAAAGCTCAGGCATGGCAATCGCGGACAGCACAACGGCGTCGACGCCGATCTTGTTCAGCGATGTGCGCAGCGCCAGCGAATTGATGACAGTGGCAAGCATGCCCATATGGTCGCCAGTAACGCGGTCCCCACCCTTGGAGGCAACGGCCACGCCGCGAAAGATATTGCCGCCGCCAATGACGACACCCACCTCTATGCCCAGCGCGCGCGCCTCGGCGATGTCGCCGGCGATGCGGTCCACGACCGAGACATCGATGCCGAAATGCTGTTCGCCCATCAACGCTTCGCCCGAAGCTTTCAGCAGAACACGTCGGTAGAGGGGCTTCACCGTCATCTGGTTCCTCGAAAATCCCGGCGCGGCAAGCTCTGAAGGCGAAAAAGGCCTCCTGCTTCGCCCGGCGGTGCTGTCATGACGGGTTGACCGGATACACGAAGGGCGCGGCGATGTCACGCCGCGCCCTTGTGCAAAATTCCAGGCTTTTTGGATCAGTTGCTGCTGATGGCAACAGCCTCGCCTTCGACCACGACCGGCAATGCATAACCGGACGGCTTGTCGCCGGTCACGACACCACCGGCGACACGGACCTGGATCTCGGGACCGAAATAGGAATGCGGGAACGGCGCAGGCGTGCCGCTCACCTTGTCCAGCCGCTGGCGAAGCGCGGGCGGTATCGAGAAATCGAGCGCGGCAACATTGTCCTGCAACTGCGAAAGTCTCGTTGCCCCAAGGATGACGGTGGCGATTCCTGGCTGTGTCGCCACCCAGTTGAGCGCCACCTGAGCCATGCCGCGGCCGAGTTCGGCGGCGACTTTTTCCAACTCCGCCACAACAGCCCAGTTGTGATCCGTGAATTTCTGGAAGCCGGGATGGGTGGTGTTGCGGAAGCCGTCGAGCCGGCCGGCATTGCCCGCTTGCATCGGCCGGTATTTGCCGCTCAACAGGCCGCTGGCCAGCGGGCTCCAGACCATGATGCCGGCGCCATGACGTGTCCCGAACGGCACGAATTCATGCTCGATGGCACGCTCCGCCAGGGAGTATTCGAGCTGCAACGCCGAGATCGGCTCATAGCCGCGCAGTTCGGCGATCGCCTGAGCCCGCCCGGCATACCAGGCCGGCACGTCGGACAGGCCGATGTGACGTATCTTGCCTGCCCGAACCAGATCGTCGAGCGTGCGCAGCACTTCCTCGGCCGGCGTCAGCCTGTCCCAGATATGCATGAGATAGAGATCGATGTAGTCGGTGCCCAGCCGCTTCAGCGAGGCGTCGACGGCACGCATGATGTTCTTGCGGCCATTGCCGCCGGCGTTCGGATTGCCTGGGTTCGAGTTCATGGTGAATTTGGTGGCGATCACCGCCTTGTCGCGCAAGCCTCGCTCGGCCACGAATTCACCGAGCCAGGTCTCGGCGGTGCCCCCGGTATAAAGGTCGGCGGTGTCGAAGAAATTGCCGCCGGCCTCGACATAGGCGTCAAACATCGCGCGCGCCGTATCCCGGTCCGCGCCCCAGCCCCATTCCGTGCCGAAGGTCATCGTGCCCAGCGCCAGCCGGCTGACGCGCAGGCCGCTGTTGCCGAGTGTGTAGTAGCTCATCGTCATTGTCTTTTCCGATCCTGATCCGGTTGATGCGGGCGTCATTGGCCCGGGGTCGTCTTGACCCAGGGATTGCCGCGTTCATGCGTCATGCGGAAGGTGAAGCCATCGACCTTCCAGGCGGTGCCAGAACGCGTCAGGTGGTGCTCATAGGTGCCCCAGACTTCCCAGAGTGGATCGCCATTGCCCTCCATCAGGTTCCAGGCATAGCCGTTCGACAGAACAGTCGCCGTGTCCGCCTCGAGGACGACCTGGTGATTGGTGCGCAGGTGCAGGCTGGTCTTGCTGCCCTTGAGATTGCCGGCCCAGGCGCCGATCAGATCGTCGGCGGCAATGTTGGCCGCGGGCTGCCCGGACAGGCTGCTGAAGTCGGCGGTGACCCGATCCGCGAAATAGCTGCGCGCGCGTTTCCAGTCCTGCGCGTCGACGGCGCGGTCGATGGCATCGGCGATACGGATCACGGCGCGTTCATCGGCAAGTGCCTGCCAGCCGGTCGGTTCGGCACCACCGGCATCGACGGGTGCCAAGGCAAGGCCTGCTGCGAAGGTAACGTGTTTCAAGGCATTCATTTCGCTTCTCCTTTGGTGGATAGGTTTGCAACGGACGGATGATCAGTCGGGAGGTCCGCCTTCAGCCTTTTGACAGCGCGTCGACAACGACCTGGAAGCGGCGCGGGTCGAAATAGTCGTGATAGGCACTGATCAGGCCATTCTCGAAATGGAAGACGGCAATGTTGCTGTTGGTGTATTCGGTGCCGCCGACGAGCACGGCGCGGTTCCGGTATTCGACCACCACGGCTTCGGAGTCCGCAGCGGGATAGATGGCCGTCAGTTGCGATTCGAAGGTTTCGAAATTGCCGAACAGTCCCCTGAAGGCGGCCACGATCGCTGCCTTGCCGTCGATGCTGTCGCCAAATCCCGCCGGCGGATAGAAGACTATGATGCGGCCATCCTCGGCCCAGAGTTCACTCCAACTGTCGATATCCTTGCGGTGCATCAGGTCAAAGAAGTTGTATACCGTCTGCAGGTTGCGGGCTTGTCTGGAATGAAGGTCGGACATCGGAGGCTCCTTGCTGTCTGATGCTTGCCGTTCGATGCCGGCTTAAATGATCCGCTTTTGCCTCCTCGATAAGATTGCATGATCTGCATGGACCGTGCGATATGGTTCATGAATGGACCGAGACCTGCTCACCCACCTGCCTGTCATTGTAGCCGTTGCGCGGCGCGGCGGCTTCGCACTTGCCGCGGCGGAACTCGGGATGAGCCCGTCGGCGGTCAGCCATGCGGTGCGGCTCGTCGAGGAGCGTATCGGCCAGCCGCTGTTTGCGCGCACGACGCGCAGCGTTTCGCTCACCGAGGCCGGCAAGGCGCTGGTGGAAACGGCGGCCCCTGCCCTCCAGGATATTGCCGAGCGGATGGACCGCATCCGCAGCGACAAGGGCAAGCCGTCTGGCCTGCTCAGGATCAACGCCTCCAACATCGCGATTCCATTGGCGGTGACGCCGGTCGTCGCCGCGATGGCCGAGCGCTATCCCGACATTACGGTCGAGATTTTTGCCGATCAGGGATTGGTCGACATCGTCGGCGAAGGTTTCGACGCCGGCATCCGGCTCGGCGAGATGATCGCGCAGGACATGGTTGCCATCCGCCTGACGCAACCCTTCAAAGTCGTCATCGTCGCCTCTCCCGCCTATATCGGGCGACGTGGCCGTCCGCGCCGAGTAGCCGATCTCGCGAACCACAATTGCATCGGGTACCGGCTTGTCCGCTCGGGGGCTCTCTATCGCTGGGATTTGACCGAGGATGGCAAGGATGTGGTCATGGAAACCAGCGGTACGGCCATCGTGACGGATTCGCTCGCCGCCATTGATCTGGCGCTCGCTGGGGTCGGCCTCGCCTATATGTTCGAGCCGCTGGCCCGCGCGGATCTGGCAGCCGGGCGCCTGGTGCAGGTTCTGCCGCAATCAGCGATCGAGGAACCCGGCCTTTTCCTCTACTTCCCGCGCCGCGCGGCGATGGCGCCGAAGCTCAGGGCGTTTATCGATACCGCAAACGAAATCGGCCGGGCACCCCTGCGGACGCCCGGCCGAAAAACACAGTCGGAATAAAGCGGTAGGACGCTTACTTCTTGACCGCCGCCGCGACTTCCGCGGCGAAATCGGACTCTTCCTTCTCGATGCCCTCGCCGAGCGCGAAGCGCAGATAGGCCGTGATCTTGGCCGGCGCGCCGATTTCCTTTTCGGCATCCTTCAGCGCCTTCTCGACAGTGATGTCGGGGTTGAGCACGAAGGCCTGCTTCAAGAGCACGACTTCCTCATAGAACTTGCGCAGGCGACCCTCGACCATCTTTTCGATGATGGCTTCCGGCTTCCCGGACTGGCGCGCCTGGTCGGAGAAGATTGCCTTCTCACGCTCGACCGCCGCCGGGTCGATCTGCTCGGCGGTCAGCGCCATCGGGTTGGTGGCGGCGACATGCATTGCGACCTGGCGGCCAAAGGCATTGGCGGCATGCTCGTTGCCGGTAGTCTCGATCGCGACCAGCACGCCGAGCTTGCCAAGGCCATCGGCAACCGAATTGTGGACGTAGGTCGCAACCGCGCCATGCGGCACGGTCAGCTTGGCCGAGCGACGGAAGCCCAGGTTCTCGCCAATGGTGCCGACAGCGTCCTTGATGGTGTCGGTGACCGACTTGTCCGAACCCGGATACTTCGCGGCGGCCACAGCCTCTGTCGTGCCATAGGCAAGCGCCACCTTGGCGACGTTGGCGACGATTTCCTGGAAGGCGGCATTGCGGGCGACGAAATCAGTCTCGGAATTCACCTCGACGACGGCGGCTTCGCGCACGCCGTTGTCGACGCCGATCAGGCCTTCGGCGGCGGTGCGACCGGCCTTCTTGTCGGCCTTGGAGATGCCCTTCTTGCGCAGCCAGTCAACGGCTTCTTCCATGTTGCCATTGGTCTCGTTCAACGCCGCCTTGCAGTCCATCATGCCCGCGCCGGTCAAGTCGCGGAGTTCTTTGACCTGTGCAGCCGAAATGCTCATTGTCGCCTCTTTGTTTAAATGCACCGACGCACCATCGTTATTTGATGGTGCGTCTGTTTAGCGTGCCAAAATATGAGAAAGATGAAGGCCGCAAACCGGCCTTCGACTATCAAGCCTCTGGGGCTTCCGACGCCGGAGCCGGATCGAGCGCCGGCTCGACCGGAGCTTCGACCGAAGCGCCGATATCCATGCCGAGCGCGCCCTGCTGACGGGCGATGCCGTCAATCGCGGCCTTGGCGATCAGATCGCAATAAAGCTGGATGGCGCGGGCCGCGTCGTCATTGCCGGGGATCGGGAAATCGATCTTGTCCGGATCGCAGTTCGAATCGATGATGGCAACGACCGGGATGCCCAGGCGCTTGGCCTCGAGGATGGCGATCGCTTCCTTGTTGGTGTCGATTACGAACATCAGGTCGGGCGTCGAGCCCATGTCCTTGATACCGCCGAGCGCCTTGTCGAGTTTCTCGCGCTCGCGGTCGAGGTTCAGGCGTTCCTTCTTGGTCAGGCCTTGCGCCTCGCCGGCCAGCATCTCGTCGAGCTTGCGCAGGCGCTGGATCGAGTTCGAGATCGTCTTCCAGTTGGTCAGCATGCCGCCGAGCCAACGCGAATTGACGTAGTACTGGGCCGAACGCTGCGCGGCATCGGCGACGATGTCGGACGCCTGGCGCTTGGTGCCGACGAACAGCACGCGGCCGCCCTTGGCAACGGTGTCGGAAACCTGCTTCAGCGCCTGGTGCAGCAAAGGCACCGTCTGCGAGAGGTCGATGATGTGGATGTTGTTGCGGGCGCCGTAGATGTAGGGCGCCATCTTCGGGTTCCAGCGGTGGGTCTGGTGGCCGAAGTGAATGCCAGCTTCCAAAAGCTGGCGCATGCTGAAATCAGGCAGTGCCATTCTCATTTCCTTTCCGGTTAGCCTCCACGGACACAGGCATTTTTTGGACGAAGTCCTCGAACGCCACCGGAGGTTTCAGCCGGATTTCTCCCGGGCAGACACCAAAGTCCGTGTGTGGAATGAGTGGGCATATAGAGGGGAAGCGCGATAAACGCAAGCCGTGTGACGCTTTCCGCTCAGCGTGCGGCAATCAGCGCTCCGGTGCCTATCATGGCACTGCCGGCGAACCTGTTCATCAGTCGCATGCGCCCGGGCGTCCTGAACCAGCCCGAGGCCCGGCCCGCAAGTACCGCATAGACACCCATGGTGAGGATATTGACGCTGATGACGACGGCCACCACCAGCAGGCCATCGACAAACGTCAGCGTGTCGAGATCGAGGACCAGCGGCATGATCGAGGCATGGAACAGGATCGCCTTCGGATTCCCCAGCGCAATGGACGCGCCAACGAAGAAGAACCGCGACAATCTCGCCTGTGCCGTCTGCGGCCCGTTCGGTTGCGTGGCCGAGGCCCGCCACATCCTGATGCCGAGAAAAATCAGGTAGGCGGCGCCTGCATATTTAAGCAGAAGGAATATCCATTCGAATGTCTGGGCCAGGGCTACCAGCCCGAGCAGTGCCAGAGTGACCAGCACGGCATCGCCGGCGGCGACCCCCACGCCGGCCATGAAGGCGCGAAGAAAACCACGCGACACGCCATTGGTGATGACCGTGAACATCGCTGGCCCCGGTGTGGCGGCGGCGAGTGTGACGGCTGCGCAATACGCGAAAAATGCCGTTGGTGTCATGACCGGGCCTTTCCGTTGGGTACCCGCACGCGCCTGAAGATCGCGACGATCTCCTCGCGGCTGCATTCGATGGCGCCGAGCCGCACCGCGCGGTCGCGCTCGAAACCGGTTATGTCATAGTGTGGCGCCGATGTCCTGGGCGGCCCCTGGTAGGACGAGCGCTTCACGCCAAGCCGGGATGCGAACCGATGCAGCTCTTCGGTGTCGTCGGCCATCAAATGGCACCAGCGATGGCCTGCCCACTTCCAGATCGCCGCATCGACATAGACCGCCATCAAGCCCGGCCAGCTCACTTGCGCATCGCTGCTACTTCGATGCGGGACAAGGCTTTGTCTGGTCGAACAGCGACAGGTTGACCAGCTTGCCGGTCATGGAGAAGTCGCCATAGTCCATGACGAGATCACGGGTGATGCCGTTTTCATGCAGCTTGAAGCTGATCCGGTATTCCGGCACTTCCTCGCCCTTCTGGGCACTGTCGTCGAAATAGGCGATGTCGACCGGCCAATATTTGTCGGTGGCAAGCTTCGCCAGTGCCGGCGCTTCCGGATCGGTCTTGTCGGCTTCGGTCTTCTTGCCGACGACAACCGTGGTCGTCATCACCTTGTTGGCGTCCTCCGACCCGTCGAACAGATTGGTTTGATAGAAGTTTTCGCCTTTTTCGGCCTTGCCGATCAACTCGACCAGATGCTGGGTCGGAAACTGGGTGGCCGCGAGTTCAAGACTGTTCTTCTCCGGCTTGTCGATATCGACCTTCAGCCCCTTGGCATTCTTTGTCGCGACGCCCTTGACCTCCTTGTCGAGGTTCTGGTCGACGAAGGACTTCGTTACGAAAGAAAACACCTTGCCTTCCGCGTCCTCGAAGGTGGTGGTCTGCTGGTCGGTCAGCTTCGTGTTGTCGCTGGTCGCGATCTGCGTGACGAAACGGAATTTCACCGTGTAGCCTTCGCAGGCCGAGCCGTTGAACTCGTAGACCATACGGCCGGTGATACCGGTAATGCCGGATCGATCATCCGCCTTTTTGAGGGTGAGATCGTAGACGGCGCGATGCGCCTGCAGCGCCGGTACGGCGAAAGCGGAGCCCACAGGGAACAGCGCCGACAACAGAACGGCGTGGAATGCAAGGCGCGCTGCGCGCATGAGGTACTCCAATCGTCGCGGCTGATGGCAGGGCCGCAGGGAAAGATGGTCCAGCTTAAAAAAAGTCGTGGCGGAAGCGAGGCAAAAATAGCAATTTCGGCCCGGCTAGCGCGGCACCTTCCAGCAATAGGGAAAAGCAATGAGTGAAACAATCGAAAAGCGGCTAAGTGATCTCGGCGTGACGCTTCCTGTTGCCGCCGCGCCTGCCGCCAACTACGTGCCCTATTGCAGGACCGGCAATCTGCTGTTCACGGCGGGACAATTGCCGCTCAAGGACGGCAAGCTGCAGGCGAGCGGTCTGCTCGGCCGCGACATCGACACGGCAAGCGGCAAGGACGCCGCGAAATACTGCGCCATCAACATCCTGGCGCAAGCCAAGGCGGCACTTGGCGACCTCGAGAAGATCCGCCGTCTGGTAAAGATCACCGTCTTCGTGGCGTCGGCCACCGACTTCGTCGAACAGCATCTGGTCGCCAACGGCGCCTCCGATTTCCTGGTTGCCGCGCTTGGCGAAAGCGGCAAGCACGCACGCTCCGCCGTCGGCACCGCCTCCCTGCCGCTTAATGCCGCGGTGGAAATCGAAGCGATCTTTGAAGTCGAATGAGTGAAGGTGCGGACATGACCGACCTCTCCTGGCTGACTGCCCGGCCGGTTGCCCATCGCGGCTTTCACGACATGAACAAGTCGCGCTGGGAAAACACGCTTTCCGCCTTCGCCGCCGCGGCCGAACGCGGCTACGCGATCGAATGCGACGTGCATCTATCGTCGGATGGCGTTCCCATCGTCATCCATGATGACGATCTGCAACGGCTGACAAGTCAGGACGGTTTCGTCTGGCAACGCAGCGCGGCCGAACTTACCGCGCTCAAGGTCGGCGGCACGGCGGATCACGTGCCGACGCTGCAGGAAACGCTCGACCTCGTCGACGGCCGCGTGCCCATGGTCGTCGAGCTGAAAGGAACTCCCGGTCGCGATGGGGGCCTGGTGGCACGCGTCGGCAAGATGCTGAAGCGCTACAAGGGCAAGGCGGCGATCATGTCGTTTGATCACTGGCTGATCCGCGATTTCCCCAGGCACGCGCCCGGCATTCCGGCTGGATTGACCGCCTATGGCAAGGACGCCAAGCTGATCGAAGCACATTTTTCCATGCTGGCGCACGAACTCTCCTTTACCTCCTATGCCGCCGGCGATCTGCCGAACCCGTTTGTCAGCTTCGTGCGCGAAAAGCTCAAAATGCCTGTCATCACCTGGACGGTGCATGACCAGCCGGCGGTCGACCTGACCTTTAGATATGCCGACCAGATGACGTTCGAAGGTTTCGAACCCGACCTGGTCAAAGTCGCCTGAGCAGGGTGCCCGAAACGTGACTTGTAGCGGCCCGAATGGAGCTTAAATAAGCCTCATGGATCAGGGCGACGACTGCGACGGACAATCGGCGAATGCGGGCTATTCGATCCGGATCGCCGCAGGCATAGGCGCCTTTACCTGCGATGAATGGAACGGCTTTGCCGGAACCACGCGCGGCGACGCGGCCGGATATAACCCGCTCGTTTCATTCGCTTTTTTGAGCGCTCTGGAGGATTCGGGCTGCGCCGTGCGGCGCACTGGCTGGCAAGGCCATCACCTGCGGCTGGAAACCGCGCAAGGCAGGCTGCTAGGCGCTATTCCCTGCTATCTCAAGTCGCACAGCCAGGGCGAATATGTGTTCGATCACGGCTGGTCGGATGCCTTCGAGCGCGCCGGCGGCCGTTACTATCCAAAATTGCAAAGTGCCGTGCCGTTCACGCCGGTCACCGGCCCTCGCCTGCTGGTCGGCAAGGGCGAGGATCAGGACGCGGTTAAGGCCGGGCTTGCCGCCGGGCTCAAAATGGTGACCGACAAGCTCGGCATATCCTCGGCGCATGTCACCTTCGCGCAAGAGAGCGACGTCGCGACGCTGGAGGCCGCGGGCTTCCTGCATCGCACCGATCAGCAATTCCATTTCTTCAACGAAGGCTTTTCCACCTATGACGACTTCCTCGCCACGCTTGCCTCGCGCAAGCGCAAGGCGATGAAGAAAGAACGGCGCGAAGCGCTCGCCGATGGCATCACGATCGACTGGCTGACCGGCAAGGACCTGACCGAAAAGGCCTGGGACGACTTCTTCGCCTTCTACATGGACACCGGCAGCCGCAAATGGGGCCGCCCCTACCTGAACCGTCAGTTCTTCTCGCTGATCGGCGAACGCATGGCGGACGACATCCTGCTGGTGATGGCCAGGCGCAACGGGCGCTACATTGCCGGCGCCATCAACTTCATCGGCTCCGACGCGCTCTACGGCCGCAATTGGGGCTGCATCGAGGATCATCCCTACCTGCATTTCGAGGTCTGCTATCACCAGGCCATCGACTTCGCCATCGAACGCAAGTTGAAGGTGGTCGAAGCAGGCGCGCAAGGCGAGCACAAGCTGGCGCGCGGCTACCGGCCGGTGACCATGCATTCGGCGCATTACATTGCCCACCCCGGCCTGCGCAAAGCGGTCGCCGATTATCTCGGGCGCGAGCGGCGCGAGGTGGCGCGGATGGGCGAATATCTGGAAGAACATACCCCGTTCCGCAAAGATCTCGAGGAATAGCAGGCTTTTTCGACACGCCTGCCGACGCTGTTTACCCCGCGGCAGGACCCCGCTAGGCCATGCCTCGGGCATGGGCGCGCAAGTCTACGCCATTGAAGCCCTAAACTGCAGATTGTCGCACGATGTTGCTGCCCCGCGGGTCCTCGATTGCGCCTTCCTGTCGACGCTGATCTTACTGGCCGGCGGGCTTCCGCTCGACAGGGTGTCCGCGACACGGGCCGCCTTGTTGAACGACTGCGCCGCACCTTATTTCGACAGCGCGTCGTCGCGCAAAAGACGCTTCCATCGCGCGCTCGTAGAAGCCACCATGGTCGATCTCGGCTGATCGCCCCGCAGCTTCGTCTTGCCGCTCGGAGGTGGCTTCGCTACACCGGACGTCAAGGCAAACTCCGGAGCGTTCGCCATGACTGAGACCGCCTACGACACCGACAACATCTTCGCAAAGATCCTGCGCGGCGAAATACCCTCGCACCGCATCTATGAGGACGAAGCGGTCGTGGCCTTCATGGATGTGATGCCGCAGGGGCCGGGGCATACACTGGTGATGCCGAAGGTGCCGTCGCGCAACCTGCTCGACGCCGATCCGTCAACGTTCGGCCCGCTTTTCACGGTGGTCCAGAAAGTGGCGCGGGCCGTCCGCAAAGCATTTGACGCCGACGGCGTCACCGTCATGCAGTTCAATGAACCTGCTTCGGGGCAGACCGTCTATCATCTTCACGTGCATGTCATCCCGCGCTTCGACAGCATCCCGCTGAAGCCGCATACGGGCGCGATGGAGAATCCGGAAGTGCTGGCGCGGAACGCAGACAAGATCCGCGCCGCGCTGGGAAGCTGATTCCGCGCATCATTTCGCGGAGAGAACCGGCCGCTCGCGTGAGCCGTTCGATCGCGCTCGGGCGGGGGCGTTGCATCAGTCCTTAGGCAGAAGCCTCCCCAAGGGCCCGGGCGATGCTCGACTTCCTGAACGCGCCACGACGTCGTCCCAATGAAAAAAGCCCCGTTTCCGGGGCTCTCTTCAACTTTTGTCAGGCTCAGTTCTTTCTGGGCAGTTGCGGCACGAGGCTGCGCTTGCCGCCGTCCTTGCCCTTGGGCTCGGGCTTCTGCGCCACGACCTTCTTTGCCGCAGGCTTCCTGGCCACGGCCTTGGATGGCTTCGGCGCGTCTTCCGGCTCTTCCTTCTTCGGCTTCACCGGCGCCTCGTCGGCGAGCGATTCGAGCTTGAGGCCGGTCTCGCCGGTTTCCTTCTTCTCGACGGTGACGCGCACCGTGCCGCCCTTCTTGAGCTTGCCGAACAGCACCTCGTCGGCCAGCGGCTTCTTGATGTGCTCCTGGATGACGCGGCCGAGCGGACGCGCGCCCATGCGTTCGTCATAGCCCTTGTCGGCGAGCCAGGCGATCGCGTCCGGCGACAGGTCGAAGGTGACGCCACGCTCGGAAAGCTGGGCTTCCAGCTGCATGACGAACTTCTGCACCACCTGATGGATGACCGGCACCGGCAGCGAGCCGAACGGAATGATCGCATCGAGACGGTTGCGGAATTCCGGCGTGAACAGCCGGTTGATCGCTTCGACATCGTCGCCTTCGCGCTTGGTCGAACCGAAACCGATCGCCGCGCGCTGCGCATCGGATGCGCCCGCATTGGTGGTCATGATCAGGATGACATTGCGGAAGTCGATCTGCTTGCCGTTGTGGTCGGTCAGCTTGCCGTGGTCCATCACCTGCAACAGGATGTTGAACAGGTCCGGATGCGCCTTTTCGACCTCGTCGAGCAGCAGCACGCAGTGCGGATGCTGGTCGACACCGTCGGTCAAAAGGCCGCCCTGGTCGAAGCCGACATAGCCGGGAGGCGCGCCGATCAGCCGCGAGACGGTGTGGCGTTCCATATATTCCGACATGTCGAAACGGATCAGTTCGACACCGAGCGAGGCGGCCAACTGCTTGGCGACTTCGGTCTTACCGACGCCGGTCGGACCTGAGAACAGGTAGGAGCCGATCGGCTTCTCCGGTTCGCGCAGGCCGGCACGCGCCAGCTTGATCGCCGAGGTCAGCGCGGTGATGGCGGTGTCCTGGCCGTAGACGACGCGCTTGAGCTCGATGTCCAGGCCCTGCAGCACCTTCTCGTCATCGGCCGAAACCGTTTTCGGCGGGATGCGTGCCATGGTGGCGATCGTCGCTTCGATCTCCTTGATACCGATCGTCTTCTTGCGCTTGGCCTCCGGCACCAGCATCTGCGAGGCGCCGGTCTCGTCGATCACGTCAATCGCCTTGTCCGGCAGCTTGCGGTCGTTGATGTAGCGCGCCGACAGCTCCACCGAGGCCTTGATCGCCTCGTTGGTGAACTTCACCTTGTGGAATTCCTCATAATAGGGCTTCAGGCCCTTCATGATCTCGATGGCGTCCTCGATGGTCGGCTCGTTGACGTCGATCTTCTGGAAGCGCCGCACCAGCGCGCGGTCCTTCTCGAAGAACTGGCGGAACTCCTTGTAGGTGGTCGAACCGATGCAGCGGATCGCACCCGATGACAGAGCCGGCTTCAACAGGTTCGACGCATCCATGGCGCCGCCTGACGTAGCACCCGCACCGATCACCGTGTGGATCTCGTCGATGAACAGCACGGCGCCCGGATAGTCCTCGAGCTCCTTGACGACCTGCTTCAGCCGTTCCTCGAAGTCACCGCGATAGCGCGTGCCGGCCAAAAGCGTGCCCATGTCGAGCGCGAAGATGGTGGCATTGTGCAGGACTTCCGGCACGTCGCCCTCGACGATGCGCTTGGCCAGGCCTTCGGCGATCGCCGTCTTGCCGACGCCGGGATCACCGACATAGAGCGGGTTGTTCTTGGAGCGACGGCACAGCACCTGGATGGTGCGGTTGATCTCGCTCTCGCGGCCGATCAGCGGATCGATCTTGCCGGCCTTGGCCTTGTTGTTGAGGTTGACGCAATAGGCGGTTAGCGCGTCCTGCTGCTGCTTCTTCTTGCCGCCTTCCTCCTGGGGCTCGGCACCGTTCTGGCCGCCCTGCTCGTCATCGGCGCCGCGCGGGGTGCGGCTCTCGGACGCGCCCGGACGCTTGGCGATGCCATGCGAGATGTAGTTGACCGCGTCGTAGCGGGTCATCTGCTGTTCCTGCAGGAAATAAGCGGCATGGCTTTCGCGCTCGGCGAAGATGGCGACGAGCACGTTGGCACCCGACACTTCCTCGCGGCCAGATGACTGCACATGGATCACCGCGCGCTGGATGACGCGCTGGAAACCGGCGGTCGGTTTGGAATCCTCATCGTAGCCGGTGACCAGATTGTCGAGCTCGGTGTCGATGTAGGTCAGAACGGTATGCTTCAGTTCGTCAAGATCGACGTTGCAGGCGCGCATGACGGCGGCCGCCTCCGTGTCGTCGATGAGCGCGAGCAGCAGGTGTTCAAGGGTTGCATATTCATGGTGCCGCTCGTTGGCGAGCGTCAGCGCTTGATGAAGCGCCTTTTCCAGGCCTTGGGAGAAAGCCGGCATGTTACCTCACTTCTTCTCCATCACGCATTGCAGCGGATGCTGATTCTGTCGGGCGAAATCCATGACCTGAGACACTTTGGTCTCGGCCACCTCGAATGTATAGACCCCGCACTCGCCCACTCCATGATTGTGAACATGAAGCATGATGCGTGTGGCAGCTTCGCGGTCCTTCTGGAAAAAACGCTCCAGCACGTGAACCACGAACTCCATCGGAGTGTAGTCGTCGTTGAGGATGAGGACCCGGTAAAGGCTGGGCTTCTTGGTCTTGGTTTTGGTGCGCGTGATGACGGCCGTCCCGCGGCCGGCCTCATTGCCGTCGCCGCCGCCGTTTTGCATCCGCGCCACTCGTCTCGTGGCAGTCAAACCGATCGTCACGTATTCCTGCCTCTTCGAATCCTCATGCGAGTTTCACATGTAGGTGTTCGATGGACGATTTTAAGCCCTTCTGGTTAGCTGACAATATGGCTAGGTGACCAACTTGGCGGAATTTCGCGATCGTGAAGCGTTGACATGAAAAAACCCGGCCGCGTTTCCACGACCGGGTTTTGTCCCGCGCCCAAAGGGCCGGATCTGGAATTCTCGGCGAAAATTATTTCGCCTTGGCAACGATCGATTCGAACGGCTTGTAGGCTTCCTTGGCGAGTTCGGCATAGAGGTCGCCAATCTTGGTGGCCTCGGCAACGAACGCCTCGTAGGACTGCTTGGCATAGTCGGATTGAATCTCGATCGCCTTGTCCAGCGACTTGGCCGACAACAGCTTCTCGACCGCGGCGCTGCCGGCTTCGAGGCTCTTCTTGGTGTATTCGCCGGCCTCGGTGGCGATCGCCTGCGCGCCCTTGGACAAAGAGGCGAAGCTCTTCAATCCGGTGTCAGTGAACTCCTTGCCGTATTTGCTGAAGTCCTCGTAGGTCTGGGTCATTTCGTACTCTCCCTGGACGGTTGACGCGCCCTGCCCCGAGCGCCGTTGTGCAATGCATATATATATTGTGCGGCGCACAAAAGTCAAGAATTCGGAGGCTCGCGGCCGCGCTGGCGGCGGCAATGGCTAAAATTCAAATAAAGGAAGGCTCAAACCGCCAGAAAATGGTGAACGCGGCGGTTACCATAAACGGATTGGTAACGCTGCCCCGCTAGCTTGGCTGGAAGTGAGGCAGGATCCCTTTGCCGCCTCCAACGCAACGAGAAATTCAAAGGAACTACCAGTGCGTCAGGCGTTGTCGGGCATCGTTTCCAAATCCGCGTCCCCTCTCAAAACGATCATGATCCTCGCCATGGCGATGACATTCGTCGTCGCAGGTGCCGCCTCGTCGTTCGCGGCAAAATCGGCAGCCATCGTCGTCGACGCCAAGACCGGCAAAGTGCTCTACTCGGCCAATGCCGATGGCCGGCGCTATCCCGCCTCGCTGACCAAGATGATGACGCTCTATCTGACCTTCGAAGCGATGGCGAAGGGCAAGATCAGCAGAGACACGCCAGTCGTGTTTTCAGCCCATGCATCCGCCGAGGCGCCGACCAAACTCGGCGTGAAGCCGGGCGGATCGGTCGCGGTCGAGACCGCGATCCTGTCGATAGTCACGAAGTCGGCCAACGACTCGGCGACCGCGCTCGGCGAGATGCTCGGCGGCAATGAAACCAATTTCGCCCGCATGATGACGGCCAAGGCGCGGCAGCTCGGCATGAACGGCACCGTCTTCCGCAACGCCAACGGCCTGCCCGACCCGGGGCAGTTCACCACCGCGCGCGACATGGCCACGCTCGGCATCGCACTCAGGGAACATTTTCCCCAGTACTATGGCTATTTCGCGCAGCGCTCCTTTCTCTACGGTCGCCAGCGCATCAACGGGCACAACCGCCTGCTCGGACGCATCAAGGGCGTCGACGGCATCAAGACCGGCTACACCCGCGCCTCCGGCTTCAATCTCGTCTCATCCGTATCTGACGGCAACCGCCGCCTTGTCGCCGTCGTCATGGGCGGCACCTCGGGCGGCAGCCGCGACAACCAGATGGCTGGTCTGATCAACGCCTATTTGCCGAGGGCATCGACCCGCGGTGGCGGCGATCTGGTCGCCAAGGCGGACAGCAATCCCATCAGCGCACTTGCGAAGGTTCTCCTGCCCAAGCATGACGCGCCGACTCCGGACGAAAAGCCGGTGGCCGTGGCGGAAGCCGATACGGCCGTCGCGAATGACGCGACCGTTGCCCAGGGCGACAGCGAGGACGAGGATACAGCCGAGGCAGAGACCCCCAAGCTGGTTGTCCCGGCAAAGAAGGTGAAGACGGTCATCGTCTCCGCTCCCAAGGTCGCCACCGCACAGGTCGTGGCTGCCTATGCAGAGCCCGCCCCGGCCGTTGATCCGGTCAACACCGCGTCGGTCCCGTCAGGCTGGGCCATCCAGGTCGCTTCCTCGCCGAAGCAGTCCGAAGCCCAGGCTTTCCTCGACAACACAACCAAGCAGGCTCCCAAGGTGCTGGCCGACGCTTCCGGCTTCACCGTCGCTTTCGACAAGGACGGCGTCACCTACTACCGCGCGCGTTTCGGCGGCTTTGGGTCGAAGGATGCCGCGTGGAAGGCTTGCACCGCTTTGAAGAAGAAGAAAATCGAGTGCTACGCCGTCCAGCAATAGGACCGCGTGGAAGGTATCTCCCGGAAAAATTTTGCGTCGAAGGAGACTAGTTGTGATTGGAGAGCAAGACGTCCTTGGCTTCGTTAATCCGCGCCGCCAGGAAAGACGTGCCGCCGATATCGGGGTGCAGGCGCTGCATCAGGCGGCGGTGCGCCTTGCGGACATCCGCCGCGGCGGCCCCCGCTTCAAGACCAAGGACCTTGTAGGCCTCCTCCTTAGTCATGGCGCCCGGACTTGGCGCAACACCCAGCCCTTCGCCACCGTTCGTCTCAGCGTGTTTGCGCCAGACGGGAAATCTGCCGTCAAGATACGTCTCTAGCAACTGCCGGCTCTCCGGATCGCCGGAGAGCTCGCGGTAGAGATGCTGCAATTCCGCAAGGGTCATCGAGCCGAGCATCTTGCCATCGTGGCGGCCGGCCAGAACCAGCCCTTCAAGGCCGCCCGTATTGTGATCGAGTTCCATCTCGAGTGCCGCTGTCCGCACGGTTGAGCGTTTTCCAGCAACCGGCCTGGCATTTGGCCGGCCTGTACGCGTGGCGCCGTACCAGGCGATTGCCACGAACAGGATGATGCCGCCGATGGCTTGATGCCCTACCAGGAGCACGGCGCCGCCGACCAGCGCCAGCAGGATCGGCCCCAAGGTTCTCATCCCGCTTGCGAGTTGCGCCGGATCCGCGCGGAGAAAGGCCGTGGCTACCCCCAGGAGCACCAGCAACAACGCGACCACAACGATAATTGCGCCTAACATTTCCCATCGCCCCGCAGGTATCCTGTCCGCCTGGACAGCCGCGTGATGTCCTTCAACACTTTTTCTGCGCCAGAATCATGGCCTTTACCCGGGCTGGAAGAGGACCATCGTGCGAACTGGTTCCGCAACGCCGCGGCCTGTGTCGACTTCGACGGTTCTTCATCGCGCATGGATTTGAAGATGTGGCGTTGTCCCGTCGCTTGCAAGTCCAGCACGAGGCAAGATTGAGGGCCAGAAAAAGTCTAAAGCACGTCGCGTCGAAACGGACCTATGCGACGCGCTTCAGAGGCTTTGTCTTTATGCATGTCGTTCTCCCAAAACCGAGGTCACTTTTGGGCGACATGCGTTAGAGCAAGCCGAGTTCGGCCAGCTCGCGCCTGAGTTTCGGCGGCATCTCGACCAATCCCGCCTTGCCCTTGCCGAGATCGACCGGAGCGTCCGCTGGCTTCAGGTAACGCCAGCCCTGGAAGGCGCGGCGCGGCTGCCAGTCGGTACGCACCACCTCGGGATCGAGCATCAAATGGCAGCGGCCGATGCCGTCGTCATCGATGAACGGCCGTATCTCCGTGATCAATTGGCGGCATTGCACGCTGCCCTTGATCACCCAGTAGAGCGAGCCGCCATCGGTGACCTCGGCGCCACGTGTCGGCATCATGCGGGTGGTGTGCCAGTGTTCGGCTGGTTCACCGGCACGGCGGCGCTCGTCAAGACGGAAGGCGATCCACTCTTCGAGATCCTCGACACTGTCGCAGCCGACGCAAAGCTTTAGGAGATTGAGAGCCATTCGCTAAGGTTAGTTCGGGGCGCCGAGACGTCAACGGCCTGACGGACTTCTCCACAGTGCCGGTTTGGGCCAGCCCTCAACACTCCACGACATTGACCGCAAGCCCGCCAAGGCTGGTTTCCTTGTACTTTTCGTTCATATCGAGGCCGGTCTGGCGCATGGTCTCGATCGCGGCATCGAGCGGCACGAAATGCACGCCGTCGCCTTTGATGGCCAGTGACGCGGCCGTCACCGCCTTGACGGCACCCAGAGCGTTGCGCTCTATACATGGCACCTGGACCAGCCCGCCGACCGGGTCGCAGGTCATGCCGAGATGATGTTCGAGCGCGATCTCGGCGGCATTCTCGACCTGTTCGGGCGTGCCGCCCATGACGGCGCACAGCCCGGCGGCCGCCATCGCCGATGCTGAGCCAACCTCGCCCTGGCAGCCGACTTCGGCGCCGGAGATCGACGCATTGGACTTGATGATGCCGCCGACAGCCGCTGCCGTCAGCAGGAAGTCGCGGATGCTCGGCTGGTCGGCCTCGGGATGGAAATGCAGCCAGTAGCGCAGCACCGCCGGCAGCGTGCCGGCCGCGCCGTTGGTCGGCGCGGTGACGACACGCCCGCCGGCGGCATTCTCCTCGTTGACGGCCATCGCATAGATCGAAAGCCAGTCATTGGCGAGCAGCGGGTTCGGCCGGTTCTGCTGCCACTGCTCCTGCAGCTTGTCATGCAGCTGTCTGGCGCGCCGCCGCACCTTCAGCCCACCCGGCATGATGCCGTCCTGCGACAGGCCGCGGTCGATGCAGCCCTTCATCGCATCCCAGATAGCGTCGAGACCGGTGTCGAGCGCCTCGCGCGACATCTGCGTTTCCTCGTTGGTGCGCTTCATGTCGGCAATGGAAAGGCCGCTCTTGGCCGCCATCTTCAGCATCTCGACCGCGTTCTTGAAGGGATACGGCACCTTCTTGCCCTCGGTCGTGACCGAGCCTTTTGCCTTCATCCGCTGCAGCTCTTCTTCCGAAACCACGAAGCCACCGCCGATCGAATAGTAGATGCGCTTGAGCAGCACCCGGCCGCCGGCGTCGTAGGCGTAGAACGCCATGCCGTTGGCATGACCGGTGAGCGGTGTCTTGCGGTCGAGCACCAGATCGGTGGTCGGGTCGAAATGGTAGGATGGGTGGCCGGGCGGTGAAATCAGCTTGTCGGCGGTGATGCGGCTGATGATGCCGTCAGCCTGGTCGGGGTCGACCGTTTGCGGCGTCTGGCCGGCAAGGCCGAGAATGACGGCACGGTCGCTGCCATGGCCGATGCCGGTATAGGCGAGCGAGCCATGCAGGCTGGCGCCGATGCGGTCGACCTTGGCGCCGGCGGGGCGCGGCCAGTCGTCGCCCGCGACCTCGTCGAGAAACCGGCGCGCAGCCGTCATAGGCCCCATGGTGTGCGAGCTCGAGGGGCCGATGCCGATCTTGAACAGGTCGAAAACCGAAAGGAACACGCTGTCTCCTGGATCATGTCGAGGACTACATATAGGAATTCCCGAGATGTTTCCGCTCTTTTGACAATCGCGGCGCAGCACCTGCCGACCTTGTTTGCTCCGGCAGCGACATTGATTGCCCGACGCTGCATGCGGCGATCAAAGCGATCAAGATGTGATAAATTCCCCCTATGGGCGATTCCTCCTATCTTTCGACGGCCGATCTCGCGGCGCTGGGCTTTTTCCTCCTCGCATGGGTGCTGCACACGCTTGCGTCCGATGGTAAGCTGGTTAGCCGCATCTCGCTGACGACTGCAATGAATGCCCAACGCGAGGCCTGGATGCGCACCATGGCCGAGCGTGAGATCCGCATCGTCGACACCGCCATCATGAGCGGCCTGCAGCAGGGAACCGCCTTCTTCGCCTCCAGTTCACTGATCGCGCTCGGCGGCTGTTTCGCCCTGCTTGGCGCGTCCGACCGGGTGCTTGAGGTGCTGAGCACTCTGCCCTTGGGCGGCGCGCCGTCGCGCTCGGCCTTTCAGATCAAGGTGCTGGGACTGGTGCTGATCCTGGCCTTTGCCTTCTTCAAATTCGGCTGGGCCTACAGGCTGTTCAATTACTGCTCGATCCTGATTGGCGCCGTGCCGATCCCACATGGCGAAGCCTCGCGCAATCACGTCACGCAAACGGCTGTGTGGCGCGCGACGCAAATGAATGTGCTGGCCGGCAAGCATTTCAATTCGGGCTTGCGCGGCGTGTTCTTCTCGATCGGCTATCTCGGCTGGTTCGTGGATCCGGTGGTGTTCGTGCTGTCGACGCTTCTGCTGCTGGCCGTCCTGATACGGCGCCAGTTCTTCTCGGCGGCGCGGCGCGCCGTGATCGGTCAGCCGCCCGGCGCCGGAAACGGCTGATCGATACGCCCGGAAAGCCAATAGGCGAAAAGTCCGATCCACTCGCGGACGGCCATGGTCGTGTTCTGCACTGAATCGGCCGCATTGTCGCGAAACAGCCCGATGCCTTCCCGACCGGAGGTGCGATAGTCGACCGGCCAGGGAACGGTTGAAAAACCGGCCTTGTCGAACAGCGCCTTGGCGCGTGGCATGTGAAAGGCTGATGTCACCAGTAGCCATGTCTCGCCCGGTTTGGGTTTGACCAGTTCGTGGCTGAAGACCGCATTCTCGTAGGTGTTGCGGGATTTGTCTTCGAGGATCAGCCGATCGGCCGGGACACCCAGCGCCTCGAGCAGGCGCGGAGCGGTGTCGGCATCACCTTCGCCGTCGAAGAACAGTGAGCCGTTTCCACCGGAGACGACCACCTTTGCCTGCGGGAAACGCCGGGCGAGGATTGCGGTCTCGACCATGCGATCGCCGCTGCTGTTCAATTCATAGCCGCCACGCGCGAGGTTGATGGCGCCCTCGAAGCCGCCGCCGAGCACGACGATGCCGTCTACCTTCGCCGGCAAAGGCGGCTTGGGAAAGCGTTCCTCCAACGGATTGAGCATCATGGCGCCAAATGATGTCCAGGCCGACAGCGCAAGGATCAGGAACGCCAGCACGCTGCCGGTGACGGCAAGTCGCCGCCGGCCGATCATCCCGGCGATCAGCCCCGCCAAAAGCAGGAAGATCGTCAGGTTGAGCGGCTGGATGAAGAACCAGAAGATCTTGGAAAGATAGTAGAACATCGCTCAACCCTTACGGCATCAAGGGCTCTGTAATGCTTTGGTTTTGCGCATGATTCTCTCCGAAAATCGATCGCGATTTTCGGGATCATGCGCCAGGCGAGCGGTACCCTTACCACCACTTCTCCGGCTGGAATGAGCCGGCCGCCTGCTCGATGACGGCGGCGGTCTGGAACAATGTCTCTTCCTCGAACGGCCTGCCGATCAGTTGCAGGCCGAGCGGCAATCCCTTGGGATCGAGGCCGGCAGGCACGGCAATGCCCGGCAGACCGGCCATGTTCACGGTGACCGTGAAAATGTCGTTGAGATACATCTTGACCGGATCGGCGGCCATGTCCTCGTCGGCTATGCCAAAGGCGGCGGACGGTGTAGCCGGCGTCAGGATGACATCGACGCCGGCGGCGAAGACGTTTTCGAAGTCGCGCTTGATCAGATTGCGCACCTTCTGAGCCTGCAGATAGTAGGCGTCGTAGTAGCCGGCCGACAGCACATAGGTACCGATCATGATGCGGCGCTTGACCTCGCGGCCGAAGCCGGCGGCGCGGGTCTTCTCGTACATCTCGACGATGTCCTTGCCCGGCACGCGCAAGCCGTAGCGGACGCCGTCATAGCGGGCGAGGTTGGAAGAAGCCTCGGCCGGCGCGACGATGTAATAGGCAGGCAGCGCATACTTGGTGTGCGGCAGGGAGATGTCGACGATCTCGGCACCGGCATCCCTGAGCCAGGCAATACCCTTCTGCCACAGCGCCTCGATCTCCTCCGGCATGCCGTCGACGCGGTATTCCTTGGGAATGCCGACCTTCATGCCCTTGATCGGCTTGCCGATCGCAGCCTCATAGTCCGGCACCGGCCGGTCGACGGACGTGGTGTCCTTCGGATCGGCCGAGGCCATCGACTTGAGCAGGATCGCGGCATCGCGCACGTCGCGAGCGATCGGCCCGGCCTGGTCGAGCGACGAGGCAAAGGCGACGATGCCCCAGCGCGAGCAGCGGCCATAGGTCGGCTTGATGCCGACCGTGCCGGTGAAGGCGGCCGGCTGGCGTATCGAACCGCCAGTGTCGGTCGCCGTCGCACCGGCACACAGGAAGGCTGACACAGCGGTCGCCGAGCCGCCGGAAGAGCCGCCCGGCACCAGCTGTGCATTGTCGAGGCTGCGCTGGGTTTTCGTGCCACCGGCCGAAACGAAGCCGCCGTCACCCTGATGTGTCGTCGGCATCACCACCGTATCGAGGCGCGAACGCCGCCACGGGTTGATGACCGGGCCATAGTAGGAGGTCTCGTTGGACGAGCCCATGGCGAATTCGTCCATGTTGAGCTTGCCAAGCATGACCGCGCCGTCGGCCCACAGATTGGATGTGACAGTCGATTCATAGCGCGGCTTGAAGCCGTCGAGCACGTGGCTGCAAGCCTGGGTATGGACGCCTTCGGTGCCGAACAGGTCCTTGATCCCGAGCGGAATGCCCTCCAGCGCACCGCCCTCGCCCTTGAGCAGCCTGGCGTCCGACGTCTTGGCCATGTCGCGCGCCTTGTCGCCGGTCACCGCGACATAGGCATTGAGCGTCGGATTGGCGCGATCGATCGCCAAGAGATAGGCCTCGGTGATCTCGGTCGCGGTGATCTCCTTGGCGCGCAGCTTGGCGCGGGCCTGTGAAATCGTCAGATGGGTCAGGTCGCTCATCAAAGGCTCTTTTCGTAAAATACCGACCACTCGGAATCGGGATAATCCAGCACCGGGCCGCAACGCGAGAAACCGGCACGTTCATAGACGGTCCAGGCGGCGGGATGGCGATCACCGGTCTCCAGCACCAGCCGCTTAAGCCCTTCATCGCGCGCCAAGGCTTCAACGCGTTCCACAATCCTGGCACCGATCCGCCGACCGCGATGCGACGGCCTGATATACATGCGTTTGACCTCGCCAATGGCGCCGCCATGGCGCTTCAGCGCTCCACAACCAATGGCGGTGCCGTTGTCGCGGGCGATGAACACGGTCGTGTCATGGCCCGCCATCTGCTCGACCGTCAGATGGTAGCAATGCTCCGGCGGCGTCAATTCGAGCAAGGTTTCGTTGAGTTGCCTGACCAGGTCGCGCACGTCATTCTGCAGCGGCGTCTCGATGGCGATCTCGATTGCCATCGACGCCTTACTCCACGACCTTCGGCACGAGGAAGAAATTCTCGTCGGTCGCCGGTGCATTGGCGACAATGTCGGCCGCGTTGTTGCCGTCGGTGACGACATCCCCGCGCTTCTTCATCTCCATCGGGGTCACCGAGGTCATTGGTTCGACGCCGGAAACATCGACCTCGTTCAGTTGTTCGACGAAGCCCAGTATGGCGTTCAACTCGCCGGTCATGCGCTCGGCATCTTCCTCGCTCACTGCGATGCGGGCGAGATGCGCAACGCGCTTCACTGTCTTGACATCAACGGACATGTATTCGCCTCGGGAAAAACCAGTCCGCGCTATAGCGGCGCGGCGCGCGGCGCGCAACATGCGCCGGCCGACAATCGGGCAAAGAGCTTCATGGCAGCTCAACGCCTTCGCATAGATAATAGCTGCCGCTGTTACCGCTCGCCTCGCTCTCATCGTCGATGGGCCGGACCGAGACGAGATCGAGCTGCGTCGGGCTGATCCGCGTCACCGACAGGACATCGGGAAAGACATAGCCCGGTTCCTGGCAGATGGCCGTCACCGCCCAGCTCGGCGAGCGCGTCGCCTTGCTGACCTGCACGAACTCGCAATTGTATTCCACGCCTTGCAGGCCATTCTTCGAAAGCACGGTGTTGCCGGCATCGACAAGCGTCTGCAGCGTGTCCTTTTTAGCCTGCACGCAAAGTTCCTCGGACTGGAGATAGACGCCTTCGATGAAATCATCCGCGGCGAGCGCGGGCGACGCCGCGACAAACATCGACATGCAAAGAGATCGCCCCAACGCCATGGATTTGTTCCGCTTTGGTTGTTTCTAGATGGTAATCGTTTCCCCGATGTTCGGCAATGCGACCTTAACGCCGGAACCTTCCATGCCGGCTTCGAACTTCTCAGGCGTCGGATCGATCATCGGAAACGTGCCGAAATGGCAAGGGATAACCGTGTCGAACTTGAAGAAGCGGCGGCAGGCAAGGGCTGCCACCGCGCCGCCCATGGTGAAGCGGTCGCCGATCGGAACAATACCGATCTTCGGCTCGTGCAGTTCGTTGATCAGCGTCATGTCGGAAAAGATGTCAGTATCGCCCATGTGGTAGAGCGTCTTGTCTTCCGGGAAATGCAGAACCAGCCCGCCCGGATTGCCGAGATAGACGTTGTTGCCGCCCTCTTCGCCAAACGAGGAAGAGTGCAGCGCCTGGACGAAGGTGGTGGTGAAGCCGCCGCAATCGACCGTGCCGCCGATATTGCCGGGATTGATCTCCTTGTCGCTGACGCCCTTGCCGACCAGGTACATGCAGATCTCGAAATTGGCGACCAGTTGCGCGCCGCTCTTGCCGAGCACTTCCAGCGCGCCGCTGATGTGGTCGCTATGCCCGTGTGTCAAAAGAACATGCGTGATCCCTTCGGCCGGCCCTTCCCAATCGCCCGTCCAGGACGGGTTGCCGATCAGATAAGGGTCGATCAGGATTTTCGCGGCACCCGTTTCGATGCGGAAGGCCGAGTGGCCGTACCAGGTCAGTTTCATGAATGCATTTCCTCGATTTTTGCCGAGCCAGACGATAGAACGCCGATAGCCCAGATATCAAAGGGTATAGTGTCCGCCGCGCATCCGAAAAGACGCGTGGCGCCGAAAAGACGAGGAAAACCGTTGGCTGTCATCACGATTGAGCAATTGCCGACACGGCTCGCCCATGGCAAGACCCTGGCGGGGCTCGATCTCGGCGACAAGACGATCGGCGTCGCTGTTTCCGACCGGGGTTTCTCCTTCGCTCATCCCCGCCCGGTCATCCTCAGAAAGAAATTCTCACTCGATGCCGCCGCCCTTTTGGCGTTGCTGGAGAAGGAGAATGTCGGTGCGGTGGCGATCGGACTGCCGATCAACATGGACGGGTCGGAAGGCCCACGCGCACAGAAATCGCGCGCCTTCGTGCGCAACATGGCGCAGCTGAGTGATCTGCCCTTCGTGTTCTGGGATGAGCGGCTATCGACGGTCGCGGCCGAACGGACGCTGATCGAAATGGACTTCTCGCGCGCCAAACGTGCCGGCAAGATCGATTCGGCGGCAGCTGCCTTTATTCTGCAGGGAGTTTTGGACCGGCTTCAGTCGCTCGATGCAGCCGATCGAAGGGAACCTGAACCACCGACCTCTGCCTGATCCAGCCGATGATCTCACTGCGGCGGCGAAACGCCCACAGCGCCATAAGCAGAAAACCGTCGAAGATGCAGGTCTTGGCCACCATACCGGGGATGATCGCTGGATCGATACCGAGTATCTGACCATAGAGCTGGAAGAAGAAGTCGTGCATCTGCCGGCTGAGCATGACGTAGCCGAAATTCATGTCGTTGGCCGACAGATAGAACCAGCCCCAGAACAGCGCCATCGGGCCCGCCCACAACGCGAAGATGTAGCGCATCAGCGACCTCCCTTGCCGTTCGAGCCGGTCCGGCCCGATATCAGGGAGAGCAGCGAATTATGCGCCGCGGCCTTCGCCATGCTGTGCGCCGTGGCGTGGAATTCGTCCTCATCCAACGCAGCTACGGAACGCCGTTCGGCGAGCATCGCGACATAGGAAGCCAGAAGTGCGGCCAGTTGCACGGCCACCACCATGAACAGACCGTTGATGCCTTGGGCCGCGCCGCCGATCAGGATCATCGACATCACGCCGGAAGCCGAAATAAAGGCGATGCGAATGACGCTGTCGGCGCCCGGGCTGGACGCGTCGTTGATCAGCGTATCGACAAAGGCCCAGAAGAACAGCACCGCCACGACCAGCAACGCGGTCGCCAGCGGAGCGACCACGACGATATTCTCCAGATTGATCAATCGGGCGCTCTCGACGGCCACCCCGAGTACGCCAAGAGCCGCCGCCACACCTCGATTTCCATCGATACAAATCAGCGCGAGCAGGCCGAAAACGATCGCCCAGTGCACGGACAGAAAGGAGGTCAATACGTGTCGCATCGTGATTCCTGCTTCGACAGGAATGACAGTGGGCTTTGCGATGCGCTGCCGCAATGGAAACCATTTGTTAAGGTTAACGGCGGCTGGGCCGGTGAAGATTCCGGCAACGCCCTCGGATGATGAATGGCATCGCCGTCAATTCACCGTCGGATAGAGCGTATCGATGATCATGCGCGCATCGTGACGAGAATCGAGCATACCGTAGGTATTGCGCCACTGGCCCGCGAGCCGCGTCTCGACGAAAGCGTCGGCGATCCGCCCTGCCCCCAGCCGGCGCAACTCGGCCGCCGCCGCCGACAGCGCAAGCTGTTCCGTCAGCAGCCGGGCCGAGCCCTCGTCGGTCGAAGCGACCTGCATGGCCGCCTTCAGAACACCGACCGTGCCGCGTCCGCCGGCACCCAGGTCGCGGTCGATGCCGCCCAGCACCTCTTCGAAAAGGCCCGGGGCGCGGCCAAGCACGCGCAGCACATCGAGCGCCATGACATTGCCCGATCCTTCCCAGATCGCGTTGACAGGTGCTTCGCGGTAATAGCGCGCGAGCGGAGCTTCCTCGACATAGCCATTGCCGCCAAGGCACTCCATCGCCTCATAAAGCAGCGGCGGCGCGATCTTGCAGACCCAGTATTTGACGACCGGCGTCATGGCGCGGGCGAACGCCGCCTCGCCGCGATCGCTCGCCGCCTCGTCGAAGGAACGCGCCAGCCGGAACGAGAGCGCGGTCGCCGCGGCGACATCGAGCGCCATGTCGGCCAGCACCCGCTGCATAAGCGGTTGCTCGATCAGGTTGGTCCCGAACACCTGGCGATGACGAGCATGATGGATCGCTTCGGCCAGCCCCGCTCGCATGATCGCCGAAGACGCCACCGCGCAGTCGAGCCGGGTCAGCGTCACCATGTCCATGATCGTCTTGACGCCGGCGCCGGGCTCGCCGACCATCTCGCCGATGGCGTTGACGAACTCGACCTCGGAAGACGCGTTGGAGCGGTTGCCGAGCTTGTCCTTCAGCCGCTGGAAGCGAAAGCCATTGCCCGACCCGTCGCCGAGCACGCGCGGCACCAGGAAGCATGACAGCCCCTCCGGCGCTTGCGCCAGCACTAGGAAGGCATCCGACATCGGCGCCGACATGAACCATTTGTGTCCCGTCAGGCGGTAGAACCCACTTCCGACGCGTTCCGCCCTGGTCACATTGGCCCGCACATCCGTGCCGCCCTGTTTCTCGGTCATGCCCATGCCGAGCGTCAGCCCGGTCTTCTCGACCGGCGGCTTTTGGCTCTGGTCGTATTTGCGCGTCGTTACGCGCGGCGCCCATTCGCGAAACAGTTTTGGACTGGCCATCAGCGCCGCCAGCGAGGCGCTGGTCATGGTGATGGGGCAGAGGTGTCCGGTCTCGAGCTCGGCGGTCAGGTAGAAACGGGCGGCCCGCACCTGATGGCGGCGGCCAATCTCGGCGTCGCCATTTTCCCAGACTGAAGAGTGCAGGCCGTTGGCCACCGAACGGCGCATCAAGGCGTGGTAGGCGGGATGGAATTCGACCAGGTCGATGCGCCGTCCCTGGCGATCGTGGGTCCTGAGTTTCGGTGTCTCGACATTGGCGAGGCGCGCCAGTTCCTGGGCTTCTTGCGTGAGCACGAAACGGCCAAGCCCATCGAGATCCTTGCGCACCGGATCCGAAAAGCGCTCGGCAAGCTGGATCAGCAACGGATCGCCTCGCCAGGCGTTGCCGCCCGTCAACGGCGGCGGCTGGTTCGTCACGTCGTCGGTCACGCCCAATCCTTCTAGAAAGGCCCTATCGTCGGAAAGCCTCGAATCCGAGGCCATCGGCTAGATATAGCCCAAGCGTTGCCGCGCGCGCGACGAAAATACCGGGGAGAACGGCGTCAATCCAAAGCGGGTGCTTGCGGGCGCGAAATCCGCACCCTATAGCAGCCCCTTGAGATGACCGACGCTTCGTCCCTGCCATTCTATCCTCACCGCCATCTTCTGGGCATCAGCGATCTTTCGCCCGCCGACATCGAGTTGTTGCTCGACAGGGCGGATCGGGCGGTCGCGATCTCGCGGCAGTCCGAGAAAAAGACCTCGACGCTGCGCGGCCGCACCCAGATCAATCTCTTCTACGAAGCCTCGACCCGCACGCAGTCGTCCTTCGAACTGGCCGGAAAACGGCTCGGCGCCGACGTCATGAACATGTCGGTGGCGAGCTCTTCCGTGAAAAAGGGCGAAACGCTCATCGACACCGCGATGACACTGAACGCCATGCGGCCCGATATATTGATCATCCGCCATCAGTCGGCCGGCGCGGCGGCCCTTCTGGCGCAGAAGGTCGGCTGCTCGGTGGTCAATGCCGGTGATGGCGCGCATGAACACCCGACACAGGCGCTGCTCGACGCGCTCACCATCCGCCGCGCCAAGGGTCCGCTGTCGAAGCTGATCGTGGCGATCTGCGGCGACATCCTGCATTCGCGCGTGGCGCGCTCCAACATCATGCTGCTCAACGCACTCGGCGCACAGGTCCGCGTGGTGGCGCCCTCGACGCTGTTGCCCTCGGGCATCGAAAGGATGGGCGTCATCGCCTGCCGCTCGATGGCGGAAGGCCTCAAGGACGCGGATGTGGTGATGATGTTGCGCTTGCAGCGCGAGCGCATGGAGGGCGCCTTCGTGCCGTCGGTGCGCGAATATTTCCGTTATTTCGGCCTGGATGCCGAGAAGCTGAAGGCGGCCAAGGACGACGCGCTGGTCATGCATCCCGGCCCGATGAACCGAGGTGTCGAGATCGCCTCCGAAATCGCCGACGGCCCGCAAAGCGTCATCCAGGAGCAGGTGGAAATGGGTGTCGCCGTGCGCATGGCGGTGATGGAAGCGCTGCTCGATCCCCGTCGTAATCAAGAGGGCCGCAATCAAGGGGGCCGCGGCGCATGAGCATCACGGTCTTTGAACGTGCCCGCATCCTCGACCCTTCGCGCGGCATCGACGAAGTCGGCTCGGTCATAATCGATGGCAAGAAAATCGTTGCCGCTGGCAAGGCAGCGCTGAACCAGGGCGTCCCCGACGGCGCCAGGGCAATCGACTGCGCCGGCAAGGCGATCATGCCAGGTTTGATCGATGGCCGCGTCTTCATCGGAGAGCCGGGCGGCGAGCATCGCGAAACCATCGCTTCGGCGAGTGTCGCCGCGGCCGCGGGCGGGGTGACGTCGATCGTCATGATGCCCGATACCGACCCGGTGATCGACAATGTGGCGCTGGTCGAATTCGTGCTGCGCACCGCCAAGGATACGGCCGTCGTCAACATCTTTCCGGCCGCCGCCATCACCAAGGGCCTCCACGGGCGCGAAATGACGGAGTTCGGCCTGCTACGCGAGGCGGGTGCGGTCGCCTTCACCGATGGGCGGCATACGAT